>JANNUE010000442.1:0-9369 GCA_031394895.1 Betaproteobacteria bacterium | reverse complement strand
CACACCAGGGCGGGATTGTCGATGCGCGTGTCCATCATCACCAGCGTGTCCTGCAGCACCGCGAAGGTGTACAGGTCACGCTGGGTATTGACGCTGCGGTTGCCGGTGTTCAACTCGCCCAGCACCAAGGTCCTCGGCACGGCTGGCGTGGTGCTCAGCCGCGCCCAGTCGATGGCCACGTCCACGGGCACGGTGCCCCCGAAGTGGTTGACCTGGTAGATGCCGAAGCGTGCGCCACCGGCAAACACGTCGGCCGTGACGCCGAGGCTCAAGCTGAACAGTTCGGTGCCGGCGTCGCTGAGCAGCACGGCGCGGATGTTGCCGTCCACCGCCGCTTGCAGGCGCAGGCGGTACCAGGTGTTGTCGGAGAATGCGAAGCCCGGGCTGACGAAGCCGCTGCCGCCCACGCCACGGCTGTCGATGCGCATCTGCCGGCTGGCGCCATTGGCGTCGCTGAACAGCGCCGTGGCCACCCAACGGTTGGGGTCGGCCAGGTCGGTGACGCTCAGGCCGATCAGTTCGTCGTATCCCGTGGCGCCGGATTGAACCAGGGTGTTGAAGCGCACCTCGTAGTTGAAGCCCTGCCCCATCGCGTTGGCCGTGGTGTGGAGGCCTTCCCCGCGAAACTGGTTGGTGACGGTGTTGTTGAGCCGGATGACGCTGGCGCCGTCCAGGGTCTCAAAGCGATATTCCGGCGCGCCATCGAAAACCAGCGTACCGGGTACGCCGCCGGGCACCCACAGCGGGTCCAGCGTGGGGCCTTCGAATTCCTGGTCAAAGCCAATGACACGTTCGGCCACGGTGTTGCCACGCGGCAGGATGTTGAAGCTGATGTTGTTGTTGGCGCTGGCACTGCGCCGGCCTTCCACCAGCAGCGTGTAGGTGCCGGCCTGGGTGTAGGTGCGCTCAGGCACGTCACTGCCGAAAGAGCCGCTCCAGAGTTGTTCGCCCGTGGGCGCTATCAGGCGCCACTGCACGTCGGCGCTGGTGGCGGATAGAAAGTCGAACGCGTAGCGGTCGCCGGCCTGGGCGGTGTAGCGGTAGGCACGCGTCGCGCTGCCGGGGCTCAACGTGCCGCTGACCACCGACCCCGGGGCCACCAGCTCGGCGCTGGCCAGATCCAGCAGGCGAAAGGCGAAGCGGCCCACATTGTCGGCAGGGGCCCGCACGCTGAGCGTGTAGCGGCCTGGCGTCAGCTCGTGCACCGCCCGCTCGACATGGGCCAGGTCGGCCAGGTGGCCATTGGTGCCGGTGAGGTCGCGGCTGTCGCTGGCCTGGAAGCTGAGGTCGTTGACCAGCGCCCCCTGGGGGCCATCGAGGCTCCAGGTGAAGTTGACGTCGCTCAGCGTGTCGAAGACCACCCGGCGCGCTTCGGTGACGTCCAGCGTATAGACCACGCGCTGGCCCGGGGTGAGGATGCGGCCTTCGACCCCGTCGGTGATCAGCGTGGCGGGGGACACGATGGCGCCGGTGATGCCGCTGGCGCTGCTGTCGGCCACCGCCGTGCCGCTGCCTTCGTCGAAGCGGTAGTCCAGCACCAGGCCTGGCGTGTCGGGCGCAAAGCTCAGCGTGCGGCTGTCGGCGATCTGCTGCGCACTGCGGGCCAAGTCCCAGATGCGCAGTTCGTCCACCGTGCCGGCGAAGGGGCTGAAGCCGCCAAAGGGCTCATTCGTGCGGCCCACCAGCAGCGGCTTGGCACTGCTGGTGGCGCTGGTGGCGCTGCGCACGGGGGCGCTGCGTGCTTCCACGCCGTTGACGTAGACGCGCATGAAGCCGCTGTCGCGGTCGATGGTGGCGGCCACGTGGGTGCGCATGCCGGCGGTGACGAGGCCGCTGTCGGTCTGGGCGAACTGCTCGACGCCGTCACCGGTGCTCCACAGCAGCGCGCCGCCGCTGACGACGAACAGCGCGAAAGTGCGCCCCGCCCCCAGCGTGCCGTCGTCCGCGCCCTTGTAGACCACCGGCATGTAGCTGTTGGTGAAGCGGTCCACGGTGATCCAGGCTTCCACCGTGACGGTGCGGCGCAGGTCCAGCGCCGGCGTGGCGGCGGCCTGCACCCAGTACTGGCCCTCCAGCCGCAGCGCGCCACCCGCGGGGCTGGCCACCCAGTCGGGCCCCACGGTCTGGCCGCTGCCGATAACGAGTGCGCGCTGGATGTCCACCACCGGCTGCACCACGAAGCAGTAGGCCCCCACGGGCAGGGTGCTCGTGACCCGGCCTTCGACCAGCAACGTGTAGGTGCCGGTCTGCGTGAGCGTGAGATTGGGCTGGTCACTACCCATGTCCACGACGTTGAGGACCACCTTGCCGTCGGGTCCGAGCAGGCGCCAGGTGCTGGACGGGGGGTTGATCTGGCGGTCGAAGAACAGCGTCTGGCCGGCGCTGGCTTCGAACTTGTAGGCGTCGGCCTCGTTGCCGGGCTCCAGCGTGCCGTCCACCGCCTGGCCCAGCGTGATCTGCGGGGCGGTGCCCACGTCGATCAGGCGGAAGCTGTAGTCGCCCACCTGGTCGCCCACGCCGTCCACGTTGAGGGTGTAGTCGCCCGCACGCAGGTCGTAGGCGATGGCGCCCGGGCGGTCTGCCGAGTCGGACGAGCGCAGTGTCAGCGGGTCGGAAATCCGGCCTTCGGGGCCGTCCAGTGACCACTGGATCTGGCTTTCAGGCGTGAGCGAATCGAAAACGATTCGCACGTCGTTGTTGAGCGTGAAGACGTATCGGTCTACCTCGCCCGGAACATCGATGCGGCCGTCGATGCGCGGGGCCACCGGGTCGCCGGCCAGCAGCACCCTCGGCTCCAAGGCTTCCACCAGCGGCGCCTGTCGGTACGGCACAGGGGCCGGCGCCAGGGCTTCGAGTGCCCGGCGGACCAAGCGACCCAGCAGTCCTTCGCGCGGCTGGCGAGGGCTTCCGTTACGCCGCTTTTGGCGGACTTGGCGTGTTTCGGTGTCCAAGGGTGATCTCCCGCACGGCACTTCTGCGTTAAGCGCACCTGTGCTGGCACACCCTGCAGGCTGCGCCGCGATTGTGGCCCGGCCTTCGCGTCAACGGCCTTATTCAAATGGGGGGGGCGAGAGCACGAGCTGCGGCCTGAATTCGGAACCTGGGCCGCTACCTTCGTTGAGCAGGGCCACGGCGAATGAGCTTATGACGAGAGGAATGCTAATCAGGCAGTCGACCAGCTTGTAAGAGCCGCTGCAACTTGACCAATGGGATAAACAACATTGAACATGGGTTCGCAGCTAAGTTCATCGTCTATGTTGTTGAGCTTGCATGAGAAGGTGAAGCGCTTGCCGGGCAACGCTTCGGTGACGCCAAGGTGGCTCAACCCGCACCGCCGCCGACCCATGGCGAGACCCACCGTCCCGCGTTGTCCCTTCAGGTTGGAGGCCACTTCGGCCAAAAAGCCTCGACCCACCGCCAGCGTTACTTGCGCCAGAACGCCTCTACCGCCTTCATCCGTCTGCGCTGCTCCGTTGTCACATAGACGGTCGTGGTGGCCAGCGACGCGTGTCCCAGGTTCTGCTGCGCGATCTCGATGGGCATGCCGCCTGCGATTGCATGGCTGGCGTGCGAGTGCCGCATCCAATGTGTGCTGGCCTTGTCGAAGCGCTCCGCGCCCTTCCTGTCACCCTGCCCTCGCAGCACGTCGGCGCAGTCCGCAAAAAGCGCCTTGATCTGATCGTAAAAGGTCGTCGCCGCAATCCCATGTCGAGGATCGATGGTCTGTCCGACACTCAAACCCGGTGCACGCTCGGCGGCATCGCTGGCCTTGCCCAGCAGGAAGGCCCCCTGGTTGCCGATATTCTCTGGATCAGCGTGCAATCGCCGCGACTTCAGATACTTGCCAAGCTCACCCACCACCTCGATCGGCAGCGGCACCTCGCGTTCCTTCTGCCCCTTGCCGATCACCCGCAGCAGCCAGCCCTGCATCGGCTCATCGTCCGACGCGTCAGCGGGGTACTCGACCCACTGCATGTCATCGACCGTGGCTGCCACCACCTCCGACAGCCGCAGGCCGGTGGCGTAGAGCAGGTGCAGCCCGAAGGTCAGCCGCTGGTTCGCCGAGGTCTCCGGCAGCATCGTCAGCTGCCTCTCGATGAACAGCCACTGCGCAACGCTGAAGCTCCGCCCCGCGTTAACTTTCGGCCCGGCGGTCCGCGGCACCCCGACCGCCGACCAGGGGTTGCCCATCAGGTAGTTCTGGTCGACGAGGAAGCCATACAGGTTCTTCAGGATCGTCACCGCATGCCGCTGCGCCGACGCCGACAGCGGCCCCTCGAACGGCCGCCACAGCGGCGACCATCGCTCACGCCCGCGGTCGCCGCACCATCGGCTGCGCGGCTGGGGGTCGGCCAGGAAGTCGCGGTACTCGATGCAGTCTTCGTTGCTCATCGAGGACAGGGCTCTGCGCTTGTGCATGACCGCCCACAGCAGGAAGCGCTCGGCCTCCTTGCGGTAGGCGCGCTGGGTGTTTGAGAGCGCCTGCAGCCAGTCCAGGCCCTGTTCGACACCGGTGTCGCGCTGGCGTCGTCGGGCCTTGAGGTGGGCTTTCTGATCGGGCGTGAGGCCGTGTTTGGAGCGCAGCCAAGCGAGGATGGCCTGGTAGTCGTTGCCGGCCTTCAGCAGGCACTGCGCCTGCGGGCGGCGGTACAGGCCGCGGCTACCGTCGAGCTCGGCCGGCACGATGAACTTTTCCAGTGGGCGGATCTCGGTGGCCGGCGCGACCACGGCATTGAGTTCGTGTGCAAAGAGCTTGCTGCGGGGCAGCGCCACATGGCGGCCGAGCTGCAGTTGGATGCTGTCCTGCTGCTCGTGGGCCACGTCCCGCAGCCATTCGACGATGCGTTGGGCCTTGCCCTGCCCCATCGCCTTGATGCCGGCATGCCAGCGCCGGCCGACGCCGTTGATGCGCTCGACGAGTTGGGCGAGCGTGAAGATGTCGGCCTTCTCTAGATGGCCGGTCAGCTTGGGGTTCAGCCAGGCGGCAACCGAGTCACCCGCCTTTGGGGACTGGGCGACCAGGCCTTCGAGCCAGCGCAAAGCTTCGAGCTGGCGCGCGATCAGGCGTGCGCGTCGGCGCAGGCGCTGCGTCTGGCGGCCGTACTCGGCCTCGTAGGCGGCGATCTGGTCAGCCTGCCGCTCGTCTTCCAGCCCATGGGCTTCGGCGAATGCTTCAAGGCTCGGCAGTTCGAAGCTCGGGTCGGCAATGCGGGTGGCGTCGATGCGCACCAGGCGCGCGGTGCCAAACCGGTCGTGGCGTTTGGCTGCCACCGCAAACTCTTCGCGGATCCAGGCGATGGTGGCGCGCACGGTGCGCTGGTCGGTGGCCTCGCCCTCGACCCGGAAGTAGCGCTCCCAGCTTTCTCGGGGATCCAGGCCCTGGACCACCGAGCGCATGAAGGCGAAGTGGCCGACGTGGAGCTTGCGCTGCCGGGCGGCGCTGGTGCCTGTACCGGGCGCGGTGTTGGGCCTGGCCATACGGGTTGCGCTGGGCGTCAGTGGGTCAAGTCCGGCGTCACTTGGCGCGGCCTGTGCCCGACGCTGCCAACGCAGCAGGCTTGGCTGCGGCCGCCAGACCGGCGACGAGGTCGGCGTTTTGCTGGTTGACGCGCGCCAGTTCGGCGTTGAGATCGTTGACGCGCTTCTCAATCTCGTTGGCGCGGGCCTCGTGGGTGGCTGCCCGCAGCGTCTGGTCGGCCAGCGCCTGGCGCAAGCCTTCGCACTCTGCGCGTGCGGCATGCGCGGCCGCCGTGGCCGTCGCCAGTGCCGCTTTGGCGACCTCGAGCTCGCCGGTGACCTGGTCGGCCAGTTCTGCGGCTTCGGCCTTGTCGGCTTCGAGCTGCAAACGGGCTGCTTCCAGTGCTTCGCGCTCGCCGGCCAGGCGGCCGTTGGCCAATTCCAGCGCGGCCGACCAGATCTCGGCACCGAGTTCTGCCAGGCGATCGGCGACCGCCGGGGGTGCCGGCTCGCGCAGAGGTGTTTCCCGGGCTGCCTTGCGCGCTTTCCAGTCGGTCATGCCTTCAGAGATCGTCGTGAAGCTGCCGCCCCCCAGGGCCTTGCGCACCGCCGCCAGGGTCGGGTTCAGGCCGGCGGCGTCGATCTCGTCTGCGGCCCCGAAGATCTGGTCCTTGGTGATGGCCATTGCCTGGTTCCTTTCTGACTGTTGTATGTTGTAGCGTACATGCTATCTTCCGCTACACCGCTACAACTTCGGGGCTAGGAGTGTGGGCGGCATCGGGGTTATGCGTTGGGAGTGAGGGGCGTCGGCAATTTTCGCGGCGTTCCAACATCGGCTTTGCACGGGCCCTTGCCTGCACCGCGCCGCCTGTCGTCGTCCATGCCCGGTGCCTTGAGCGGGTCAGGTCGGGTAGTCTTGTGATTCAGTTGCCGGTGCGCTGCGGCACGGTGGGCGTCGGATGCCTGAAGGCTGCTGCCTTTCGGGCGTCCTTGAGCAGCAACAGGAGCTGTTGCTCGCGGATCGGGGACGCTTCGAAGCCGAAGCGACGGTAGAAACGCGCGGCTTGCTCATCGATCGGGTGGGTCAAAAGGGCGCGCACGCCAGCGATCTCGGCAAGTTGCAGTGTCCGCACGATCGCCTCCTGAAGCAGCCCGGCACCGATCCCCCTGCCCTGGTCCTGAACGGATACGGCCAAGCGCGCCAGGATCACGACCGGGATCGGATAACTGCCCATGCCCTTGCGTACCCTCTCGGCGACATCTGTCGTGTCCACCTGCCCGACGGTCAGGCTGAAGTAGCCGGCCACTCGCTGGCCGTCCAGTGCCACGAAGGTGCGCGCCGATCCGCTGGCCTGAGCCTGGGCGGCGTGACGCAGCAGCCACTCGTTGAGCGCCGGCTTGCCGCTGTCGAATTCCGCCAGACGATGCTGCGCGGTCAGGGGTGCCAGCGTGAGGCTCAAGCAGGGGCCCAGGGTGCCTGGCGCGAGAACAGATCGGCCAGACCAGGGTTGTCCTGTGCAGGTCGATCCAGCAGTTCAAGCAGCGTGAGCGCCTGGTCTGGCGAGACCATGAACAGGCGTTGATCCATCAGCGTTTGCTCGGCGGCCAAGCACGCGCTGTCCAGGATGAAGTTGGTCATGGACTTGTTGGCGACCGCTGCCGCCCGGCGCAGCACAGCCTCCTGCTGTGGGGTGGTGCGCAAGCCCAGGCGAGCCGATCGGGTGCCAGTGTCCATGGTGGAGGTCCGGTGATGGAGGCCTTATGTTAGTACATTGGGCGTACAGAATCAACAGGGCACTGCCCTGTTCAGTTCCAGTGCGAATTCTGGCCCATTTGTCAGCATCATGATAAGGATACTTATCATGTATTGATTGTTCTTTGTCCTGACGCCTTCGAGTCGACCCAGCAGAGTCGGTATAGAACGCCATAGAACACCCTAGTCGGCGTGCTTCGGCCATGAGAAAGGGGTTCACGACCTTACCATAGCCAGCCCTAGACTGGTATATATCGGTATAGAACGCCCTACCCCACTTCTCCCGGAGCTTCCATGGACGATCCTGTCTTCCATCGCCCTGACTTGGCCAATGATCTGGCAGACCTGATCTTGTCGGACGCCGCACTCGCGCCTGCGCGCTCGGGACTGTTTCTCGCCGCGCCGCGGCGCACTGGCAAATCGACCTTTCTGCGCGAAGACCTGATGCCCGCGCTCGAAAGCCGAGGTGCGGCCGTGCTCTACGTCGACCTGTGGGCCGACAGGGCCCTCGAGCCTGGCCTGGCCATCGTCTCGCTCATACGCGCCGCACTTGCGCAGGAGGACGGCGCGCTGCTGAAAATGTTCCGCAAGGCAGGCCTGGACAAGGTCAACGTCGGTGGTTTGGGCTTCGACGTGGCCAAGGTGGGTCTGGGCACCGGCGTGACGCTGTCAGCGGCGCTGGCCACGCTGTCTGACCGCCTCAAAGCGCCCATTGTGTTGATGATCGACGAGGCTCAGCACGCTGCCACCACCGAGAGCGGCAACAACGCCCTGTTCGCGCTAAAGGCGGCTCGTGACGAGCTCAACAGCAGCGCCCACCACGGGTTGCGAATCGTGGCCACGGGATCCAGCCGCCCCAAGCTCGCGCTGCTGCGTGCCAGCAAGGACCAGGCGTTCTTCAAGGCGATGATGCGCAATTTTCCGGCGCTGGGCGGGGATTACGTGGCTTGGTTCGTGGCCAACACGGGCTTGGCGCACCCGCTCGATGTTGCCCGCACCGAGCGCAGCTTCGAACGCGCCGCTTGGCGCCCCGAAGTTCTCGTCCAGGCGCTCGGCGAGCTCGCTGACGAGAATGGTGCCCTGCCTGCTGCGGATCGCCTGGATGACGCATTCGAGGCCGCCGTCGAAGCTGCGATCGAGGAATCTGATGAGGCCATGTTGAAGGTCGTGCGCGCACTCACGCCCCTGCAGGGTGCTGTGTTGCGCGTAATGGCGATGCAGGCGGAGAACTACACGCCCTATGCGGCGGCATCACTCGCCGCATACACCGAGCAGTTGGGCCAGCTCGATCCAGGCAGCACTGTGAAGGTGGACGTCCCGAACGTGCAAAGTGCGCTGGAGGCGCTGCAGGGAAAGTCGCTGGCTTGGCGGGCAGCCCACGGGGAGTACGCCCTAGAGGATCAAGGCTTGGTTGAGCTCATGCGCAGCAAGGGATTGCTGGCCTGAGAGGCTGCTGCTGCTCCCAGCGGGCGCCATTGGTCCGAGAACGAGGACCACTTGTATTGCCGGCTTGGCCACCACTGCGCGCGCCCGGGACGACGACTGGCAACCAGGTTTCCAGGCCGCTGGGGCTACGCCTTCAGGACCTCAGCCCGCGCCAGCGCAAGGCCGTCAACGCATTGCTCGACGCTGGTCCAGGGGGCTTCAAGGGCGGCATGAACACCCGCAAATACGAGAACTTGACCGGTGCCGCGCGCGCAACTGCATCACGCGACCTGATCGAGCTGGCGGCGTTGGGTCTGCTGACTCAGGTGGGTGCTGGTCGTGGGACGCGTTACTACTTACAAATCGAAGGCTGGGCACCCGCTTGATCGGGTTCCTCTGTTCGCCCTTGGGCGGAGCGGCACGATAAAATTCTGTGTTGCGGGGACAGTGCCGAGGGCATCTCGCCTGATCCTCCTTTGAGGCGCCCAGACCGCCCAACTGGGGATGGCTGGCAACCTGGTTGCCTGGCGCGATCTGCCCTATTTCTTCATTGCTGCAGCGATCGCTTTCAGCAAGGCTGGGTGTAGGTCTTCTTTGACGTATGCGGCATCGATCTGAATAGTGAACCGCCCTGCCCCATCCTTTGACCAATGTCCCACCGGCTTCCCGTCGATCTCTAGTGGTTGTTTCTTCGGCTCAACGCCCTCGTTGGAGGCGCCAATGAGGGCCGCGAC
>JANNUE010000131.1:0-5360 GCA_031394895.1 Betaproteobacteria bacterium | reverse complement strand
GCCGGTTCATCGAGTGCAATCAGTTGCGGGTCGGTCGCCAGTGCGCGGGCAATTTCGAGCCGGCGCTGATCGCCGTAGCTCAGGGTGCGGGCCCGGTAGTCGGCAAACCGTCCAATGCCGACGTACTCCAGCAACTCGTGCGCGCGCGCGGCAATGGCGGCTTCTTCCGCCTTGAAGCCGGGGGTGCGAAACATGGCGCCGATCAAGCCGGAATGGGTGCGGATATGACGCCCGACCATCACGTTCTCCAGCGCAGTCATCTCGGCAAACAGGCGGATGTTCTGAAACGTGCGCGCGATGCCGGCCTTGGCCACTTCGTGCACGGCAGTCGGCTGGTAGGTCTTGCCGGCCAGCGCAAAAGTGCCGCTGTCGGGCGTATAGAGCCCGGTCAGTACATTGAAAAACGTGGTTTTGCCGGCGCCGTTCGGGCCGATCAAGCCATACACCTGGCCGCGCAAAATGGTGATGCCAACATCGCTCAAGGCCTGCAGGCCGCCAAAGCGCTTGGAGACGCCGGCAACGTTAAGTACAGTATCTGTCATGTCGTTCCTTCGTCATTTCACGTTTTGCAGCGACTTGCCATGATCCGGCGCGGGCCACAGGCCGCGCGGGCGCAGCAGCATGACGCTGATCATCGCCAGCGCAATCAGCAGTTGCCGAAGAATGGCCGAGTCCAGCCGTCCGTCCGTCATCGCCTGCAAGGGGCCGGCCACATAGCGCAGCACTTCGGGCAAGGCGGACAGCAACACCGCACCCAGAATGACGCCCGGCAAATGCCCGATACCGCCCAGTACCACCATGGCGACGATCATGATCGACTCCATCAGGCTGAACGACTCGGGGGATATGAAGCCCTGAAACGACGCAAACATGCTACCCGAAACGCCCCCGAAAGTAGCACCCATACCGAACGCCAGCAGCTTGAGATTGCGCGTGTTGATGCCCATCGCCTTGGCAGCGATCTCGTCCTCGCGAATCGCCATCCAGGCGCGACCGATGCGCGAGAGCTGCAGCCGATGTGAAATGACGATGCTAAAAATAACCAGTGCCAGGAACAGGTAGTAGTAAAGCGACACCGACATCAATTCATAACTGCCGATGTGGACGCTCTTGCCCAGGTTCAGCCCGAAAAAGCTCAGTGAGTCAATCTGGTTCATCCCTTTGGGGCCGTTCGTGATGTTGACCGGATGATCCAGGTTGTTCAGGAACACGCGGATGATTTCACCAAAGCCGAGTGTCACGATGGCCAGGTAGTCACCGCGCAAACGCAGCGTCGGCGCTCCCAGCAAAACGCCGAAGAATCCGGCCAGGCCGGCGGCCGCCGGAATCACGATCCACAGAGGCGTGTGTATGCCGTTCGGGAACATTGACGCGAAGTTTGCGAATGTCTCGGTCAGGTGCGGCGACGCCAGCAGACCGTACATGTAGGCGCCAATTGCAAAGAAAGCGACATAGCCCAAGTCCAGCAGACCGGCATAGCCGACCACGATGTTCAGGCCCAGCGCCAGCAGCACATACAGCAGCGCCATGTCGGCAATGCGCACCCAGGCGTTGCCAAAACCTTGCAGAATCAGCGGCAGTACCAGCAAGCCGATTGCTGCCAGCACAAATACGATGATGTTTTTCTGTTGTTTCATGATGATCCTTTGTTACGCTCGATCTGCCACGCGCTCACCGAGCAAACCTGACGGGCGCAAAGTCAACACAAAGATCAGAACGATGAACGCGAAAATATCGGAATAGTGGCTGCCCAGCACGCCACCTGTCAGCGCGCCGATATAGCCCGCGCCAAGCGACTCGATCAGGCCCAGCAGAATGCCGCCGACGACCGCTCCGGCCAAGTTGCCGATGCCGCCAAACACCGCCGCCGTGAAAGCTTTCAGACCGGGCAGGAATCCCATGGTGTGCTGCACCGTGCCATAGTTGGCGGCCCACATCACGCCAGCTATTGCCGCCAATATCGCGCCGATCACGAAAGTGGCCGAAATCACCAGATCGGGCTTCACCCCCATCAGCGCGGCGACCCGCGGATTCTCGGCGGTGGCGCGCATGGCACGCCCCAATTTGGTGTAGTTGACCAGCCACATCAGCACCGCCAGCGACACCGCCGTCATCCCCAGTATCAGCACCTGGGTCGGCGTGATCACGGCGCCGCCAATCTCGAACGGCGTGCTCGGCAGCAGCGTCGGATACGGTTTGTAGTTGGGCTTCCAGATGATCATGGCCAGCGTCTGCAGCAACAGCGACATGCCAATAGCCGTAATCAGCGGAGCCAGTTTTGGACTGTTGCGCAGCGGCCGGTAAGCGACCTTCTCGATCACAAAATTGAGCGTCGCGGCCACCACACAGGAAATGATCACCGCCACCAGCAAGATCAAATATCCGGGCGTGTCCGGCATCGCCTCCCTCATCAGGCCGATGATGGTCCAACTGGTCAACGCGCCGACCATCAGCACTTCGCCATGGGCAAAATTGATCAGGCCAATGATGCCGTACACCATGGTGTAGCCCAATGCCACCAGCGCATACATGCTGCCTGCCACCAGACCATTAATGATCTGCTGTATGAAGGTATCCATAAAAGGTCTCCGATGTGGGCCGGCGTCCCAATCAACAAACTGCTGATCAGTGGTGCGGCCCTGTGATCTGTGTCTCTACTTAAGCAAAAAATCTGCCAACATTGCGACCGAGGTTACGCAGCAGGCAGATTGATGCTGGCGATTGTAACGACCGAACAGTTCCCGAAAGCCACACCGCAGACGGGGTTTACCCGCATGCGCAAACAGCATCAGCAATTGTTACGTGCCATCAGTTCTGATTGTTCAATTGCCGCAGTTGGCGCAGCTTCTCGGCAATCCTGATTTCCAGCCCACGCTCGACTGGTTGATAGAAACCGGGTGCCTTCATGCCGTCGGGCAGATAATTTTCGCCAGCGGCAAAAGCGCCCTCTTCGTCGTGGGCGTAGCGATAACCCTTGCCGTAGTCGAGTTCCTTCATCAGCCTGGTCGGCGCATTGCGCAGATGCAGCGGCACCGCACGCGTGCCGTCTTGTTTGACCCAGGCCTTGGCTTTGTTGAATGCCTGATAAACAGCGTTCGATTTCGCGGCCACTGCCAGATAGACAACGCACTCAGCCAGCGCCAGTTCACCCTCGGGTGTACCAAGACGCTCATAGACCTCGGTCGCATCCAGCGCCAGCCGCAAAGCGCGTGGATCAGCCAGGCCAATGTCTTCGCTGGCCATGCGCAGCAGGCGCCGGGCCAGGTAACGCGGATCGGTGCCGCCATCAAGCATGCGTACAAACCAGTACAGGGCGGCATCCGGGTCCGAGCCGCGCACCGACTTGTGCAGGGCCGAGATCATGTCGTAGAACTGCTCGCCACCTTTGTCGAAGCGGCGCATGCGTTCGCCCAGCACCTTGAGCAGCCAGGCGTCCGTGATGTCCGCAACCTTTTCCTGTTTGGCGGCCACCGCCAGCGTCTCCAGCGTGTTGAGCAGGCGCCGCGCGTCGCCATCGGCGTACGCGATCAGCCGGTCAGTCGCAGCTCGCTCGATAGTTGGCAGCGCCTGCGCGCCGAGCGCCGAGCTGACAATCTGCTCCAGGTCTGATGGCGACAAGGGTTGCAGCACATAGACTGTGGCGCGCGACAGCAAAGCCGAGTTGACTTCAAACGACGGGTTCTCTGTGGTGGCGCCAATGAAAGTGAACAAGCCGCTCTCGACATGCGGTAAAAACGCATCCTGCTGGCTTTTGTTAAAGCGGTGCACCTCATCGACAAACACAATCGTGCGCCGGCCTTGCCCCTGTGCCAGTTGTGCGTTTTCGACCGCTTCGCGAATATCCTTGACGCCCCCGAGCACGGCGCTGATGGTGATGAAGTCGGCGGCAAACGCGTCGGCCATCAGGCGCGCGATGGTGGTCTTGCCGGTCCCCGGCGGCCCCCACAGGATGCAGCTATGTGGCTGCCCAGACTCGAATGCGAGGCGCAACGCCATGCCGGCACCCAGCAACTGCTGCTGACCGACGACTTCACCCAGTGTCTTCGGGCGCAGCCGTTCCGCCAGCGGCCGGTGGTTGGGTAATGCGGTGTTCATTGGGCAATATTGTGGCGTATTGGAAAAGGCAACGCTTCCAGCAACCCCGTCGAAAAACAATTTCAGCACCTCGGGAATAAACCAGGAGCATCATCCGTATATCAGTTGGCAACCCCTCAACCTCAATGGAGATTATCTTGAAGATCAAACAACTTGTAGCCGCCCTGTCTTTACTCGCCCTTGCCGCTGGCGCATCCGCTGCTGACGCACCAGTCAAGAACAGCGGTGGCATGCTGGTCGGCGCCAACGGCATGACGCTCTACACCTTTGACAAAGACACCGCCGGCAGCGGCAAGAGTGTCTGCAACGGACCTTGCGCCACCAACTGGCCACCGCTGGCGGCCGGTGCAGCCGACACTGGCAGCGGCGACTACAGCGTCATTACGCGCGACGACGGTGCCAAGCAGTGGGCACAAAAAGGCAAGCCGCTGTATTTCTGGGTCAAGGACCAAAAGCCGGGCGACATGACCGGTGACGGGGTCAACGGCGTCTGGAAGATGGCCAAACCCTGATTGCGACCGCGCGGCTGATGTAGCGCGTCCCCGGCATTGAGCAAGCACGACGCCATCGTTGCTGAAATACCCCGCCTGCGCCGCTATGCAAGGGCGCTGACGGGGCGCGCCGACGTGGCAGACGATCTGGTGCAGGACACGCTGGAGCGGGCACTGGACAAGTGGCACTTCTGGCACATCGGACGCGAGTTGCGGCCATGGTTGTTTTCCATCATGCACAACCTGCATATCGATGGTTGCCGGCGCGACGGTCGAATCGAATACTGCGACGATGACGAGCTGCCGGTGCAGGTGCAACGTGCCACGCAGGACGACGCGCTGGAACTGCTCGACCTGGAACGGGCACTGGCGCTGCTGCCGCTGGACCAGCGTGAGGTACTGCTGATGGTTGCTCTGGAGGAACTGAGCTACGCCGAGGTCGCGCGCGCGCTGACCATTCCACAAGGCACCGTGATGTCGCGCCTGGCGCGCGGACGCAGCCGGCTCAAGGCCCTGCTGGCCGGACAAGCGCCACCGCTGTTGAAGGTGGTCACCCCATGAATTCACCGATAACCCAAAACGATTTGCACGCGTTCGCCGACGGACAGCTCGATGCCGCGCGTCTGCTCGAAGTCGAAGCCTGGCTGACGGCGCATCCTGAGCAGCAGGCCCAGGTCGCGCTATGGCGGCAACAGGCCAGGCAACTGCACCGCGCGTTCGACCACGTGCTCGATGAACCGGTGCCGGCGCGACTGACGCCGGCGGCCAACTCGC
>JANNUE010000389.1:0-1893 GCA_031394895.1 Betaproteobacteria bacterium | reverse complement strand
CTTGCGGGTCGGTGAAGACCACCGCCGGCATGACGGTTAGATCAAGCACGGCATCGCCGCCGGTCATGTTGATCGCAGCGCGCGTACCGGCGGCAGCCGCCACATAGACAAACTGCGGCTGGTCGGTGCAGTCACCGGCGGCGTAGAGGGTAGGCACGCTGGTGTGCATCGCCTGGTTGATGACGATGGCGCCCTGCGCATTGACTTGAATGCCCGCCGCATCCAGATTGAGTCCGCCCGTGTTGTGGTCCCGTCCAGTGGCCACCAGCAGCTTGTCAGCGCGCACCTCGCCGCTCAAAGTGGTCAGCACAAATTCTTCATTTGCGTAGCTCACCTGGCTGGCCTGGGTGTGCTCCAGCACGTCGATGCCTTCGGCCAGAAACGCCTTTGTGATCGCGTCCCCGATGGCCGGGTCTTGGCGGAAAAACAGCGTGTTGCGCGCCAGAATCGTCACCTTGCTGCCGAGCCGGGCGAAGGCTTGCGCCAACTCCAGCGCCACCACGGACGAGCCGATCACGGCCAGCCGGGGCGGGATCGCATCACTCAGCAGCGCTTCGGTGGAGGTCCAGTACGGCGTGTCCTTCAGGCCGGGGATGGGCGGCACGGCCGGGCTGGCTCCGGTGGCGATCAGGCAGCGGTCGAACGCCAGCGGGCGCTCGCCGCCCTCGTTCAAACGGACCATCAAGGTGCGACTGTCCTCGAATCGCGCCGAGCCGTGCAGCACTGCGATGGCCGGGTTGCCGGCCAGAATGCCTTCGTACTTGGCCTGGCGCAATTCGTCAACCCTCGCCTGTTGCTGGGCCAGCAGGGCGCGCCGGTCAATGCGCGGTGCACTGGCTTTGATGCCCGCATCGAACGGGCTGCTTTGCCTTAGATGCGCGATATGCGCCGCACGAATAAAGATTTTGGATGGCACGCAGCCTACGTTGACGCAGGTGCCGCCGAGGGTGCCACGCTCGATCAGCGTGACCCGCGCGCCCAGTTCAGCCGCCTTGAGTGCTGCCGCCGTCGCGGCGCCACCGCTACCGATGACGGCAATATGGAGTCCGCGGCCGTCTGCGCGGGACGCATTGCCAATGCCAGGCTTCACCCATGTTTTCGGGTTTTGCATGCTCAGTTTTTGACGCTGGATGGATAACCGGCGTTGCCGGTCGCATTCATCAGTGCCTGCGCGCTGGTCTTGGCATCGTCGAAAGTCACCTTGGCTTCACGTTTCTCGAATTGCACCTCCGTCTTGCTCACGCCTGCGACCTTGGAGAGCGCTGCCTTGACCGTGAACGGGCAGGCGGCGCAGGTCATGCCGGGCACCGAGAGGGTTACGGTTTTGGTGGCGGCCCAGGCTGGCGCAGCCATGAGGGTGCAAAGGGTGTAAGCCCAGAGCAGGCTTTTCACTGGGGTTAATGCGGTCGATTTCATGATGAACTCCGGGTCAATAGAGCATGGGAAGGAGGTACGGATAAGCCAGCGCCACGGCTGCCAGCGCAGCAACGCACCAGAAGACAGGCTTGTAGCTGCTGCGTACCCGCGGGATGGCGCAGACCTCGCCTGGTTTGCACGCCTGCACCGGGCGAAAAATACGCTGGTAGGCAAAGTACAGCGCTACCAGCGCCGCACCAATGAAGATCGGGCGATAGGGCTCCAGCACGGTCAGGTTGCTGATCCAGGCACCGGAAAATCCCAGGGTGACCAAGACCAGGGGGCCCAGGCAGCAGACCGACGCGAGAAGGGACGCAAGCCCCCCGGTGACGAGGGCGCCACGCCCGCTATGGGGTTCTGACATACGCTGTTCCTTCTAAATCGTAGACCATGGCGTAAGATTACTTCCGTAGCTGAGTACGGAGTCAAGCGCTATGGAAAATCAATCTGACAATCTCACCATAGGGGCCTTTGCCC
>JANNUE010000332.1:0-7719 GCA_031394895.1 Betaproteobacteria bacterium | reverse complement strand
GCCTGAAATAATTCCTGGTTGGTATAATTCCAGGAAGAGGCCTTTACGTTTTTCCATTGGGTTCGGGCATCCATTTCTGCTTCAAATTCCAATACAGATGAACCATAGGTTACCTGTAGCACAGGTTCCATTGAGGTATCCGGTTTTGAAATTTTTATCAAGCCATCATTTACATTTATCAGCATCCCGTTTGCTTCTGCCCGCAACAATATAAAGTCCCAATCGCTCAGGTGATGTTGCACCAATTCTTTATGTGTTAACGTAGTAGTCTGTGGGTCACTTTGCAATCCCTGGTAACGACCAATTATTTCATCGAACAGGCGATTGTCAGTTAAATTTTCATAATAATGGTTGTGTCGACCGATAGTTAATTTTACAGCCTCATCGCGACATTCGATGAGCAATTCTCCGTTTCCATTTTCTTTAACTTTAATTGCATGCCGGGTAATAATGCCTTTGAAGACCTGCGTATTATTTCCATCCAGGCCAATTTTTATTTGTACTTTTTTCCCAGGAATAAGGTCATTGCTATTGCTGATTTCAAAGGTTTTGTCGGAGGCTTCCCCATCGCGTAAAACAATTCTAGCCGTGGGAATACGATTGATCTCTTTGGTAAGTGAAATGGAGATTACCTGGTAGGCAGGATTTAACGCCACTTCATCCACTAAAATATTGAAGGTGGCAACATCATGTCTAGATGGATTAGGAATTAATATTTCTCCCATTATGCTTCATTTTTATCAAATGGTGGAAAAAATAAGTTGAGGCCAGGTTTAATATTCCGGATTTGAGTAAGACCATTGGCTTTGCCTACCTGCAAAAAATAGTTGGAATCGTTATATATTCTATAGGTCATCAGATCCAATCGGTCTCCCTGTTTTACTTTTCGTTGATGAGTTAGGTCGGCAGATTGCTGCCTTTCTTCGGCCAGTCTTTCTTCCCTGGCTTTGTAATTTAAAAAAGTTGCCGACAATTTTGCCCGCAGCGGTTCTCCATTTGTATTGAATAAGGTATGGTTAATGTCAAGATTGGAAAGAATGCAGCGGAACCTTATTTCGGATCCCCAGATCAGTAATAAAAACTTGGGGCGGTGAATTTCTCCTTCATATTTATAAACACTGTCCAGAAATTTTTTCAACTGATCATGTACGGGCATTGTTTTAAGGGTTGTATCCTCGCCGCCATACCCATCTATTGTTTGTGTGCCATCCAAAATAAATTCAAGTCTTAGTTCTTCCGGTACGGTTGACTTAAACCGGAGATCAGTGCCATGACTTCCGTGTCCGCGTCTTTGATCCAGGTCAATTTTTAAATTCTTGGTAAAAGTTTCTGGATTAACTGGTGCCAGAAAGGCGGGTTTTATTTCTTTTATTCCTTCACCCGGGTCAAGGAAATTCCGGTCTATAAATGTGTATATTCTTACTTTTTCCATGCTGGCTATCTTTCCATTTTATCTTTTAATATATCAAGAACTTTTTCTACACAGGTATTAATAATTTCTTCCGGAGGGCTAACCGCATTATTGGTTGCAACGCCCGATGGGGAAGTTCCAGGTCCGGAGATCGGCGCTGCCAAAAACCCATTCGTGTGGCGCGCCGGCAGCGGTCTCAATCTGGATGATGCCAACGTCCACCAGTTGCACCACCCAGTCGATGTCGGCACCGCAGGCATGGGCCAACTCAACGGCGGCAATCGGGCTCTCGCGGCTGATGGCAGTGCCAGAGATAAGCGTATAGCTGGACATGGTCAAACTCCCTGCGTATCAAAGTGACGCCGCGGATTGAACGGTGCGGCCTGGGCCAGTTGTTGATACGCCTTGCGCGCGGCCTCGCTGTCGGCCGGTGGCAGCGCAATTTCCAGCAGCAAGTAGAGATGGCCGGGCGGTTTGCCGGGCAGGCCACGGTCTTTCAGGCGCAACTTGAGACCGGCGCGCGCGCTCGGTGGCACCGTCACTTCCACCACACCACCGCGGGGCGTCGGCACCTGCACCTGCGCGCCGAGTGCGGCCTCGGTCGGCGTCACCGGCAACGTCAGGTACAGGTCGCTGCCTTCCACGCGGTATAGCTTGTGCGGCGCGATGCGAACTTCCAGATACAGGTCGCCAGGCGCCTCGCCGCCGATGCCAGGCATGCCGTGCCCGCTGAGCCGGATGAACTGGCCCGGATACACACCGGCCGGAATCTTGACGCTCAATGTGCGGTTGACAAACGTCGGCTGGCCCTGTGCGTCGTGTTCCAAGGCGCGCAGCGTGATTTCCCGCTCAGCGCCGCCCAGCGCATCTTCGAGTGTGATCTCGATCGCGGCATGGTGGTCTTCGCCACGGGAGCGCTGTGCCTTGCGTTTGGCGCCGCGCTGCTCGGCGGCGCCGAATATCGAAGAAAAGAATTCGCTGAAATCGGCATGGTCAGCCGGACCCTGGCCCGGGCCCCGGTGGAACTCGAAGCCCTCGTCCCAGCCCGGTGGCGGCTGGAAGCTGCCGTCGGCGCCGGCTGCGCCGCCGCGCGCCACGCGGTCCAGCAGCGCGTCGTAAGCGGCGCGCTTTTCCTTGTCGCGCAGCACGTCGTTGGCCTCGTTGATGTCACGCATGCGCACCTGCGCATCGGCTTCCTTGCTCACATCCGGGTGGTACTTGCGCGCCTGCTTGCGGTAGGCCTTGCGCACCTCGTCTTCCGATGCGCTGCGCTCAAGCCCGAGCGCCTTGTAGTAGTCCTTGAAGTCCATCGCGCCAGTATGCGCGCGTTTTGGCTAGAATTTCTGACAATCATCAAGCGGCGCGGCAGGTAAACCGCTCGCCAAGAATGACACGCAAACGCACTACACTGAATTCATGAAAACCGCCACTCTCCCATCCTTCCGGGTTGAACCTGCGTTACGCGTAAGCCAGAGCGAATTTGTCTCGCGCGGGCTGGCGTCACTGGAAAATGCCAAGCACACCGGCAAGTACATAGGGTCCGACGTCGTGCTGGGAAAACTCTGGTGCATGCTTGCTGTGGCAGAGTCGAAACGGCAGTCACGCCAACGCTGCGCAATCAGGTGCGGCTCACACACGAGGCCGAATGTGACCCTGATTGAAATCGGTGACAGCACCCAGGCGCTTGTCGCGGCGGCTCGTCATCAACTCGATGACATCTATCGCTCGAAGCACTACCTCACGTAGCAGCGTCAAGACGGTATAATCTGCCGTCGAGAGACAAAAGTCGGCTCCATGCCGTGAGGTGATTCAGTTCATCCTATATCTCTCGATCCCTCTTCCCAACACCCGCTCGACTCTCCAAAGTCAGCGGGTGTTCCTTATTGAAAACGACAAATTCACTCTGACGCTGGCCACTTTTTTTCATGGGTCGCACGTCCAGATCAAGAATCTCCAGGGTCTGGGGCCAAATGAAATCAAGAAATCGTGCCTCGCCCCGTTCGTAGAAACGCTGCAGCGCCCACAAGAAATAGTCCACAGCCTGCAGACCCGCGTGGTCCTTGGGGAAACCGCACACCACTTCGGTTGGCTTTGGCCGCTTCAATCCCATGGCGGTCTCAAATACCTGGTCCTCATGCTCAATCGCCTCCCGAAAGGCCGAGGTACGAGGCCGGTGCCCCCTCTGCGCAAACACCACACGGTGCTCGCCATACCCATGAAGGCGGGAAAACAGCCTGCGCGTCAACTCGTCGTACAACTCGTGCCCATTCGGGTCGTAGCGGTAGGTCGGATCGATCCGCCTGCGCTGCAAGGCATAGTCCACCAATTTCAGCTTGTCGCGCACGACGGCAACAAAACGCAACTCGTGCCGCGCCAACAGTTTGAACACCAGGAACCGAATCTCTGCCGGATCGTCTTTGGCATGGAATTGAAGGGCAGTCCGTTGCCGCGCCGGGTTTAGCGATGGCACGTTCTTGAAATAAGGGTCTGCCAGAACCTCAGCGCGCAACTGCCGAAGATCTGCGGCCAGGGCCACCACATCGCGGCACTCCAGCTTGCCTTCAATGAAGAAGCGCGAACAACCATCGCTTGCCACCAACACCGTGCCACCCTTGGCAAACACGGTGGGGTCACCCGCCTCATCGACAAACCAGGTGGAAACGGCATCCGCCTCGTTGGCTTGGTACACAGAACTGGAATGCGTTGTCACGAGTGTCATTTTGCCCTTCGGCCCCATCACTCCCCAAACAAATTCTCATCCGTGTTGCGCGGCGCAACACCGAGGTGACGGTAGGCGGCCAGCGTGGCAATGCGGCCGCGCGGCGTGCGCTGCAGGTAGCCTTGCTGAATGAGATAGGGTTCAATCACGTCTTCGATCGTATCGCGCTCTTCGCCGATGCTGGCGGCGATGTTGTCCAGCCCGACCGGGCCGCCGTCAAAGCGGTGGATCACGGCCTCCAGCAGCTTGCGGTCCATCACGTCAAAGCCCTGTGGATCGACATCGAGCATGGCCAGCGCCAGGTTGGCAATGTCCAGTGTGATCTCGCCGACACCCTTCACGTCCGCATAGTCGCGCACCCGACGCAGCAGCCGGTTGGCAATGCGCGGCGTGCCGCGCGAGCGCCGCGCAATCTCGAAGCCGCCCTTGTCGTCAGTCACAACCTTGAGCAATCCGGCACTGCGCTTGACGATGCGCGCCAGTTCCTCGGGCGAATAAAACTCCAGCCGGGAGACGATGCCAAAGCGGTCGCGCAGCGGGTTCGTCAGCATGCCCGCGCGCGTGGTGGCGCCGACCAGCGTGAACGGCTGCAGATCGAGCTTGATCGAGCGCGCCGCCGGACCCTCGCCAATCATGATGTCGATCTTGTAGTCTTCCAGCGCCGGGTACAAAATTTCTTCCACCACCGGCGAGAGGCGGTGTATTTCGTCGATGAAGAGAACGTCGTTCTTCTCCAGGTTGGTTAGCAGCGCCGCCAGGTCCTTTGGTTTCTCCAGCACCGGGCCGCTAGTCTGGCGCAAATTCACACCGAGCTCGTGCGCGATGATGTGCGACAGCGTCGTCTTGCCCAGGCCTGGCGGGCCAAACAGCAAGACATGGTCGAGCGCCTCGCCGCGCTTTTTTGCGGCGCTGATGAAGATTTCCAACTGCTCGCGCACCATCATCTGCCCAACGTACTCGTCGAGCAGCTTGGGCCGCAGCGCGCGCTCCACTGCCTCCTCGTTCGGCGACACGGCGGCGCCGGACAGCATGCGTTTGGGCGGCGCTGGAATGAAATCGTCGGTTTGAATGCTCACGGCAACTGGCAGGTTCTAAAGGAGGACTGACTATAGCCTGCGCGGATGCCCTGGTGTGCTACCTGGCCAGCGAGCGCAGCGCCAGCTTGATGCCTTCGCTCACACCCACATCAGTCGGCAGCGCCTTGAGTGACAGCGCCGCTTCCTTGTCGCTGTAGCCGAGCGCCAGCAGCGCTTGCAGGATGTCGGCCTGGCTGGCGTTGGCGATGCTGACTGAGACACCGATGTCGGGCCCGAGCTTGCCCTTGAGTTCGAGCAACAAACGCTCGGCCGTTTTTTTGCCGATGCCTGGCACCTTGATGAGCCGCCCGGATTCCTGCAGCGTCACCGCCTGCGCCAGTTCCGTCACGCTCATGCCGGAGAGTACCGACAGCGCGGTGCGCGGACCAACGCCAGAGATCTTGATCAACTGGCGAAACGCTTCGCGCTCGGTCGCGCTGGCAAAACCGTACAGGATCTGCGCGTCTTCGCGCACGACGAAGTGTGTCAAGAGACTCACCTTGGCGCCGAGCTCGGGCAGGTTGTAAAAAGTGCTCATCGGCACATGCACCTCGTAGCCAACGCCGTTGCAGTCCACCAGCAACTGGGGTGGGTTTTTGTCGCTCAGCGTACCTGTCAGTTTGCCGATCATTTATTGCCTATCATGGAGTGCCCTACTTCGGAATTATCAACTTGATTCTCAGACACCTGTTTTCACCGCCGAACAACACGCGCCTGTCCCATCTGTGCGGAGCGCTGGACGAGCATTTGCGCAGCATCGAAATCGCCTTGCAGGTCAAAATTGCGCATCGTCACGAGCAGTTCAAGGTGGATGGCACGAAGGCCAACGCCAAGCGCGGCATGGAGATGCTGCAAGCCATGTACGAAATGGCGGCGCGCCCGATCGAGCCGGCCACCGTGCAACTGATGCTGGCCGGCGACGCCGACCTGGATGACGCCAACGCCGTGCCGCTAAAGACCAAGCGCAGCGACCTGCGCGCGCGCACCATCAACCAGGCCACCTATGTGGACAACATTGCCGGCAACGACATCACGATTGCCATCGGGCCGGCCGGCACCGGCAAGACCTATCTGGCCGTGGCGATGGCAGTGGACGCCCTGCAGCGCAACGCGGTGCAGCGCATCGTGCTGACGCGCCCGGCGGTGGAAGCGGGCGAGCGGCTCGGTTATTTGCCGGGCGATCTGGCGCAGAAGATCGACCCCTATCTGCGCCCGCTGTACGACGCGCTGTATGACCTGATGGGGTTCGAGCAAGTACAAAAAGCGCTGGAGCGCCAGACCATCGAGATCGCGCCGCTGGCCTTCATGCGCGGGCGCACGCTGAACACCGCCTTCGTGATTCTCGACGAGGCACAAAACACAACGCCCGAGCAGATGAAGATGTTCCTGACGCGCATCGGCTTCGGCTCCAAAGCCGTGATCACCGGCGATGTGAGCCAGATCGACTTGCCCAAGACCCAACTCAGCGGCCTGATCGACGCCGAGCGCGTGCTCAAGCGCGTCGATGGTATTGCGATTTGCCGCTTTACCAGCGTCGATGTGGTGCGTCATCCGCTGGTGGCACGCATTGTCGATGCCTACGACGCGCCGCGCAAAAGAACTGCGGCGCAGGCCTGAACCCATGCTGAATAAACTCACACTGTCGCTGCAATTTGGCAAGATCGATGACGCAAAGCGCCACCGCGCCGCGCTGGCGCGCCACAAGGTCGCGCGCTGGATTCGCCATGCGCTCAGACGCGACGCCGAAATCACCGTGCGCATCGTCGGCGCGGAAGAAGGCCAGGCGCTGAACCGCGACTACCGGCACAAGGACTACGCGACCAATGTGTTGACCTTCGATTACAGCCAGGCGCCGCTGGTCAGCGCCGACCTGGTGTTGTGCGCGCCGGTGGTGGCACGCGAAGCCAAAGAACAACGCAAGACACTGCAGGCGCATTACGCACACCTGCTGGTGCACGCCACGCTGCACGCGCAGGGCTGGGACCATGAAACCGGCGCCGCTGATGCGCGGGCAATGGAAGCGCGCGAGGTCGAGATACTGGCGGGACTGGGATTCAAGAACCCGTATTAGGCAGCCGGCGCAATCCGCAGCGGTATCGTCACCGGCCCGTCGTTGACCAGGTGCACCTGCATGTCGGCGCCAAACTTCCCGGTCTGCACCACGGCGTGCGCCAGCCTGGCTTGTGCGACGAAATAGTCGTAGAGTTTGCGGCCCTCGTCGGGCGTGGCTGCCGCGCTAAAACCGGGCCGGTTGCCGCCGCTTGCATCGGCCGCCAGCGTGAACTGGCTGACCACCAGCAAGCCGCCGGCGCCGCCCTGGCCATCCATGTCCTGCACGCTGCGGTTCATCTTGCCGGCGTCGTCGCTGAAGATGCGCAGCTTCAAAATCTTGGCCAGCATTTTGTCGGCTTCGATCTCGCGGTCGCCGCGCTCGGCGCACAGCAGCACCAGCAAGCCAGCCCCAATCGCGCCCACCTGTTGGCCGTCTATCACCACCCGTGCTTCGGTGACAC
>JANNUE010000291.1:0-21194 GCA_031394895.1 Betaproteobacteria bacterium | reverse complement strand
GCCTGGCGCAGGCGATGCAGCCAGCCGACCCTGAAGCGTTTTACCGCATCGGTGTTTGCTGCGCCGCCCAAAGCGGCTCGTTCGAGCTGGTGCAGGCTCTGGCTGAGCAGCATGGAGCAATCCGGACCCGGCGCCGGGTCGCGGGCGAGGCCGACAACGACTCCGGCAGTGACTACGTGGATTTCATGCACGGCGACTACCCTTGCCGCGTCATCGCCGTGTCGCGGCTCGACCTGGTGCACGGCCTGCGCCGCGCGTTCCTGCCGGACTGGCAGTTCCTGATGTTGCTGTTCAGCGGCCTACCCAAAGCCGATGCAGCCTTGATGCAACTGGTGGACCAGGCGTTTCACGACCTGCCCTGGAACCCGGAGCTGCTGGCAATCACCCCGAAGAACAAAACCTATGAACAAATGCAAAGTCTGGCGCACGCCAGCGGCCTGGCGCTCATCAATGGCGGGCACGGCATAGGCGACAACGCCGCCCTGTGGCAGGCAGCCGCCTGGCGGCTGGAGCAGATCGGTGCACCGCCCAAATCGGGCTGGTCGCTGCTCGAAGGCTAGGCACCGCGCCCTGGCTGCAGGCACCGACATCCATGCCTCAGGCGGTCAGCCGCAGCGCGCGCCAGATGGCCGATGCCTGGAAGAAGTTCTACGAGGGACCGGTGGCGCCGTTTTCGCGGCAACCGCAGACCGTCGAGATACTGGCGTCGGGCACGCCAAGATTCACATCGCGGTCAACCGTGCCTCGCGCTCGGGTGCATATTCCGCCATTTCCTGGGCGATGAACTCGGCCAGCGGCGTAATCTTTCCGTGGACGCTCGCAGCTTCCAGCGCCTTCATGTACACGTCACGACGGCTAACTCGGATGACGGTCCAGGGGTAGCCGCCCGATGCCAGAAGCGTGTTCATCAGGAACCGTCCGATGCGTCCATTGCCATCGAAGTACGGGTGAATGAACACGAAGAGGTGATGGCCAAGTACAGCGCGCACGCAGGCTTGCG
Source organism: Betaproteobacteria bacterium (assembly GCA_031394895.1). Classification (GTDB taxonomy): domain Bacteria; phylum Pseudomonadota; class Gammaproteobacteria; order Burkholderiales; family Burkholderiaceae_C; genus Rhodoferax. Next base: position 20,194 of record JANNUE010000291.1, on the reverse strand, counting down.
GCTCTTCGCGCAGTAAGTCGAACAAAGCTTCCAGTGAATCGAGAATGGCCTCCCGCGGCACCGGAGTGTGCATGGAGTTCCGGATGAAGATGGGTCCCGTACGGTAACCTGCGAGCTGGCTCCGCTCCAAAATACCGGCTGTCACGGACGGCCCAAACAGCTCTGCGTACCAGTCGTGATGGTCCACGCGGACAACCTGGCCCGCATTCGAGTGTTGGAGCACCTTCGCAATACTGGTTTTGACCGCCTGAAACGCCTGAAAATAGCCACGCGCTGCGAGAGCGTCGCGCGTCTTGTCGTGTTCAGGGTTGCCATCGGGGTCCCAATCACCCCGGGCAACGCGTTCGATGAGGTCATCGGTCACTCGGTATCCCTCAATCGAGAGGGAGTTGTAGGCATCGGATAGGTACCGCTCAGCCACCTCTTTCAAGTACGTCGCAGCCACTTTGTCGATCCCTGGCGCCGGCGGGAAGGCTTTGATGACATCCTCGCGCCAACTCGCCCACATGGACCGAAGGCGAAGTACGTAAGGAGAACGTTCCCGTGTGGGCTCAAGCGTAGGCTGGGTCAGCTCGAACGGGTTCACTGGTTTGATGCTAATTCTTGCCTGCGCAAAAGCCTTTACGATGCGGTCAGCGTCAGCCAGGCGTTGAACAAACTGGAAAGCCCCAGCAAGCCGCGCGGCCGCTGTGGGCATGGTGTCCCCCGCCAATAACGTGGTGAGCAGTTCTGAGGCATTGCGAACCATGACCAACGCGATTTCTGCTTCGCGTGGGTTGTTGACAAAGAACTGCGGTCCGGTGTGGCATAGCGCCTCGGTGACCGGCCAGACCTGCAATCCGCGAACTTCAACACGCGACGCCGGCACGTTTTTTGACTGCGGGTAGACCAGCAGCGATGTCGAAAAAGGCAGGTCATATTTGGTGGACCCACCGTCAATCGTCACAGCAGTCACCTGCCGAGGTACTGTCGTATTGCCGGTGTGCAGCATCAGAGATGCTTCCGGATTAAGGCAGTACCGCTTGCCAAACCGCTTTCCGAGAAATCCGGAAACAAACGCCCAATACGTTGCGTACCAAGAGGTAGAGTCTCCATCACTGTCCATGGGATTGCCACAGACGTACCAGCCCTTCATGACCGGTTTCAAAAAGCCCATGTCCTGCATCAAAACGCGCTGCCCATCCTTGATATCTCCCGCCTCCACAACCCCGTGGTGCTTTTCCTGGAGCTTCTTGAGTACGCGTAGGGCGGCGGCGAGCTCTGGATTGCCTTTTTTGGACGAGGGTGCGATCATGCAATTACTCTGCTATTTGTCGCAATTTTACTCTGCTATACACACCACATATACTCTGTTATTCAGAATAAACTTCTTCTGCTGTGTTGGGGTGAACAATTTAGGGCAAATGGAAACAAGCGCACCTCCATCAACTTCCCGGCGCCCACCACATCGAAAGCGGCACCGCCCACAGCTTGTCACCAAACGGAACCACTTCGCGACCCGCGTACAGCACAAAGCCGCGCTGAAAAATGCCTGGCTCGGTCTCCTGCAAATGACGCAAGCCTTTGAAGTCTTTGCCATCCACTGTGCTGCTGGCCTTGACCTCAATGCCGACAATCTGTTGCATTCGGTTCTCCAGGATGAAGTCCACCTCGATATTGCTTTGCGTGCGGTAGTGCCAGAGTGTGAGCCGCTGCGCCGAGAATGCCACGTGTTTCAACAACTCGGCCAGCACAAAGGTTTCGACCACCGAGCCCGGCAACCCGGCTCTGGCAGCCAAGCCATTGCCTGTTTCCCCCATGAAGTGGCACAGCAAGCCGCTGTCAGGCAAAAAGACCTTGGGTGCTTTGACCAGGCGCTTGCCCGCATGACGTTCCCAAGACGGCAAGCGCACCACCAAGAACAGCATTTCCAGCAGCGCGAAATAGCGCTTGAGCGTACTTTGTGGCAAACCGCAGGAGCGCGACAGCTCTGCAAAGTTCAACAGCGTGGCGCTGCGGGTCGCCAGCAACTGCAATAGATTGGGGATTTCTGTGAGCTGCTCGATGTTGGCCAGATCGCGCACATCGCGCTGCAAAATGGATTGCACGTAACTGTCAAACCAGGCGGTTCGTCGGCTGGCGCTGCTACGTGTGATGGCGTCCGGGAAGCCACCTGCCAGCAACCGGGTGATGAGATCACTTCGATCACATGGCGCTACGGCAAGCGCCGCCAGATCACCCTGAAACAAGCAATCTGCCCGATTCAATGCTGCATTGTCCGCCAGCTCGGCGCTGGAGAGCGGCCACAGCGACAGCACCTCAACACGCCCAGCCAGTGAATCGGCAATGCCGGGCAACAACAGCACATCAGCCGAGCCAGTGAGCAAATAGCGCCCTGGCTGGCGATTGCGGTCCACAGCAGCTTTGATGGCCAGAAAAAGCTCGGGGGCGCGCTGAACCTCATCCAGGGTGACCGGGCCCGGCAGAGCGTTGATGAAGCCGGCCGGGTCAGACTTGGCGGCGTTGAGCACCACCGCATCGTCGAGTGTGAGATATTGGCGTGGGGCAATTTGCGGTGCCGCAGGTGAGGCTGCCAAGGACTGAACCAGGGTGCTTTTGCCGCTTTGTCGTGCGCCGTTGAATACTACGACCGGGGTATCGGACAGAGCGTCAAGCAGCAATGGGGCAATATGTCTGGGATGCATTGCGCCATTTTAATGGCTGAAATTCAACCACGCAATGGTTGAATTTACACATAAAGATTGCCGCCACCGGCAACCATGCACATGACAAAATCTGTATCAAACACAATTTGAATTAAGCCCATGGATTTCAAACCTCTCGTCACGCTGCTGGCCATCGTTAACCCGCTGGCGATCGTGCCGTTTTTCATTCACTACACGCAGGATTTCACGCGCGAGCAGCGCCGGCGCACGATTGTCATTGCAGCCTTCAGCACCTTTGTCGTGATCGCCACCAGCGCGCTGATGGGCCTGCACATTCTGAATTTCTTTGGCATCTCGCTGGCCAGCTTTCAGGTTGGCGGTGGCATGTTGTTGCTGACCTCGGCGCTGGCCATGCTCAACGCGCAGCCGGCTGAAGCCAAATCGAACGAGGAAGAAATGCACGACGCCGCAGTGCGCGCCAGCATTGCCGTGGTGCCGCTGACCATTCCCTTGCTGACCGGCCCGGCCACCATGTCCACGGTGGTGATTTACGCCGACAAGGCAAAAACTTTTCTGCAACTGGCCACACTGGTTGGCTACGGCGTTGTCATCGCACTGGCCACGGCGCTGTGCTTTTCGCTGGCGCAGCCAATTGCGCGCGGCCTGGGCAAAACCGGCATCAACGTGATGACGCGCCTGATGGGTTTGATCCTGGCGGCGCTGGCGGTCGAAGTGATGTCGGACGGGCTGGTCAAACTGTTCCCGATTCTGGCGAAATAGGGCTTCAAGGCCACAACTGAGTGGCCAGCGTTTGCGCTGAAATGACCCTGTGCTGCATCGCATCGTTTTCGATCAACAATTTGTCGCCAGTCACCAAAACGACATCGGCGCGGGTGGCAAGCAGATCCCAGAGAAACTGATCGCCCGGGTCGGGCGCGACTGGCGTCGAGGGCGTCTTGACGGGGGCCAGCACAATGGCGTGCCGGGCAATATCCGTCAAGACAATGTCGATTTCTGCCTCAGACAAGCCATGAAGCTTGCGCAGCCGGGGCCGTAGCAGCACGGCACGGTACTCGGCAAGTAATGCCTCAGACAGCACGAAGCTAAAGGCCGGCGCCAACATGCCGTCCAGAATGCGGTCAACCGGCGAATCGGCCCGGGAGGTCAGCAGGCCAGCGACGACAACGTTGGTGTCGATAATGAAGAAATTGCTCACACAGCTTCGCGTGCCGCCTGCACCTCGGCGTGCGCCAATGTGAGTGCCTGCTCCTCGCTCAGAGCACTGCGCACACGTGCCCGGCGCACCAGGTCGAGCGACTGCTCGCGCGACTTGACGCCGTAGAAGTCTAGACTCTCGTCGATCAACTGTCCCATGGTCTTGCCGCGCTGTGCAGCGGCTTCTTTCAGCGCCCGGTAACGCGACTCGGAAAGTGCGATTGTCAGACGGCTCATGTGCATACTCCATATTGGTGTTAAAGCACGAATATGCTAACACGTTCAAGGCAGAGCTTGTCACTACCAAACAGATGCGTTAGCATCACGCATCAAACACCAATTGAAATATGCGTACCACAATTGATATTGCCGATGACGTCCTGTTTGCCGCCAAGGAGCTTGCGCGGCAAAGCAAAAGGACTTTGGGCCAGGTCATCAGCGACCTGGCGCGGCAGACTTTTTCGCACTTAGCCAACGCCACTTTGTCCGGTGCGGTGCACCCAGGCGCCTCGCCCCATGTGTCAGAGCAACTGGCGGCCTATGGCATTCATCCGCTGCCGCCACGCGGCGCCATTGTCAGCAACGAATTAATTGATCGGCTGCGTGATGAAGAAGGCGTGTAAAGGCTGATGCGCTCCCTGCTTGACGTCAACGTGCTGATCGCCCTGCACGACCGCGATCACGTTCACCACGCGCGCGCAGCAACATGGTTTGCCGAGCACGCCCGGCTCGGCTGGGCCAGTTGCCCGCTGACGCAAAATGCGTGTCTGCGCATCATGAGCCAACCCGCTTATCCCAGCCCCCAGCCGCTGGCGGCGCTGGTGGGCATGTTGCAACAATCCACCGCATCGGCCGTGCACCAGCATTGGAGCGACGATATCTGCATTCTGGACGCAACGCGCTTTCGCCACGCACACATGCACGGTCACCGCCAATTGACGGATCTGTATCTGCTCGGCCTGGCCGTCAAGAACGGCGGGCGGCTGGTGAGTTTCGACATCCGCATACCCCTGAGCGCGGTGCACGGCGCGACAAAAGACAGACTGGTGGTTCTATGAACCGATCGCGCGCCGGTTGCTGAAGCTGTTCCCGATTCTGGCGCTATGAGGTTATCAAATGCGGTTGGCAATGTTGATTGACACGGTCTGCGGCTCCAGCCGTCAGCCGTCAGCCGTCAGCCGTCAGCCGACAATACACACAACGCCAGAGCAGTCGGTAAAATGTTGACACCTTCACCGACCACACCGGTTGACACCAGGCCCTCTCCCACCATGAACCAAGCAAACAACACGGTACGTTTTGTGCTCGACGGCGCCATCATTGAAGCCGCTGGCGAGCACCACACAACAACGGTGCTCGACTACGTGCGCGAGCAGTTGCAGCGCAGCGGCACCAAGGAAGGTTGCGCCGAGGGCGACTGCGGCGCCTGCGTGGTGCTGGTCGGTGAACTCGACGCCGCAGGCACGGCCATCAACTACGTGCCGGTCAACAGTTGCCTGCAACTGCTGCCAACCCTGGCTGGCAAGTCGCTCAAGACGGTCGAGAGCCTGCGACGTGGTGACGGCAGCCTGCACCCGGTGCAACAGGCGATGGCCGACAGCCACGGCACGCAGTGCGGCTTTTGCACACCCGGCATTGTGATGAGCCTGACCGGCCTGGTGCAGACCACGGCCCACCCGACGCGCGACCAGCTCAACGACGCGCTCAGCGGCAACTTGTGCCGCTGCACCGGCTACAAGCCGATTGTTGACGCCGCACTCAAGGCGTGCCAGACACCGGCCGAACAACTCAGAATAGAAGACAGCGTCGACTTGGTTTTGCTGCAGCAACTGCGCGCTGCCAGCGCGGTGCCTGCTCTGGCGCAAACTGTTGAAGGCCGGCAGTTCACCAGCCCGCGCACAGTGGCCGAGCTGGCCAACTATTTGCAGCAACATCCGGACGCGCTGCTGCTGGCCGGCAGCACCGAGATCGGCTTGCAGGTCAACAAACAGTTTGCGCGGCCGAAGAAGATCGTTTATCTGGGGCAAGTCAGCGAGCTGCGCCAGGTTGAAGACCGGGGCACGTTCTGGCGCATCGGTGCCCAGGTGTCGCTGACCAGCGTGCAGAAGCTGGTGAGAGATGCCTACCCGGATTTTGCCGAGGTGCTGCGCCGCTTTGGCTCGCCGCCGATCCGCTCTACCGCGACGCTGGCCGGCAACATCGCCAACGGCTCGCCCATCGGCGACAGCATGCCCTGCCTGCTGGCGCTGCATGCCACGCTGCTGCTGCGCTGCGGCCCGAGCACACGCGTGCTCGATCTAGAACAGTTCTACACCGGGCAAAAAAAGACGGCGCTGCAGCCGGGCGAGTTCATCGAGGCGGTCGATCTGCCCAAGCCGCAGTTGGGCGAAGTGTTTCGCGCGCACAAGATCAGCAAGCGCTTTGACCAGGATATTTCGGCCACCTGTTGCGCCATGCGTTATCAACTGGTTGACGGTAAATTCAGCGATGTCCGGCTCGCCTACAACGGGCTGGCGCCGTCGCCGTGTCGCGCGCCGAAGCTGGAGGCGGTGATCAACGGCCGTTCCCCCGACGCGGTCAACGCCGACGAGCTGGACCATGCGATTACTGCGAGTTTTACCGCGCGCGACGGGCTGCGCGCCAGCTGGGCTTACCGATCGCTGTTGGCGCGCAACCTGGTTTTGCAATTTGTCGAAGAAGCGACGTCCAGCGCAACGGAGGTGACCGCATGAAAGCACCCGCATCACTGAAAGAGCTGGCGCCGCTGAGCGAGCAGGGCCGCGAGCAAGGACGGGAAATGGCGCACGAGTCGGCGCTGCTGCACGTCAGCGGTGAAGCGATCTACACCGACGACATTCCCGAACTGCGCGGCACGCTGTACGCCGCGCTGGTTTTGTCACCAGTGGCGCACGGCGAACTGATCGGCGAAGGCATCAACCGCGCCGCGCTGCTGGCGCAGCCCGATGTGGTGGCGGTGTTCGCTGCGGCTGACATTCCGGGTGAAAACAACTGCGGCCCGATCATTCATGATGACCCGTTTCTGGCCGCAGGCAAGGTCGAGTTTGTAGGGCAAGCAGTGGCGGTGGTAGTGGCCACCAGCATGCTGAGCGCACGCGCAGCGGCGCGCGGCGCAGCCGTCGCCGTCAAGGAGTTGCCGGCGATCCTGAGCATCGACGACGCGCTGGCTGCGCAGAGCTTCATCATGCCGTCCAGGGGCATCACGCGCGGCCAGCCGGATACGGCGATTGCCAGCGCACCGCACCGCGTGCAGGGGCGCACAATTTGTGGCCAGCAGGAACAGTTTTACCTGGAAGGCCAGATCGCCTACGCGATCCCGCGCGAGGACGGACAGCTCACGCTGTATGTTTCGACCCAGCACCCGGATGGCAACCAGCGCGAAGCGGCCGCCGCACTCAATCTCTCGGTCAACGATGTCGAAGTGATCTGCCGACGCATGGGCGGCGCCTTTGGCGGCAAGGAGGGCAACTCCAGCATCTTCTCGCAAAGCGCCGCGCTGGCCGCGTTCAAGCTGCGCCGACCGGTCAAGCTGCGCGTCAATCGCGACGACGACATGATGATCACCGGCAAGCGCCATGACTTTCGTATCGACTACGAAGCTGGCTTCGACGACGCCGGGCGCATTCTGGGTGTCGATGTGGTGCTGGCCTCGCGCTGCGGTTACAGCACCGACTACTCAGGTCCGGTGAACGACCGCGCGCTCTTACATATCGACAACTGCTATTACCTTCCGAACCTGAAAATCATCAGCCACCGCTGCAAAACCAACATGCAAAGCGCCACCGCGTTTCGCGGTTTTGGCGGCCCGCAGGGCATGTTTGCAATCGAAACCGTGATCGAGGAAATTGCGCACAAGCTGGGCAAGGACCCGCTGGACGTGCGGCGCGCCAATCTGTACCGCGACCCAGGCGCCTCGGGCGATGCCGGCTCGATGACGACGCAATACGGCCAGCCGATCGAGGACTGGATCGGCGACCAGGTGATAGACCAGGTCGCGCTGGAGGCCGGCTACGACGCGCGCCGCGCCGCTGTGAACGTCTTCAATGCCCAGAGCAAACACCGCAAGCGCGGCGTCGCGCTGGTGCCGCTCAAGTTCGGCATCTCGTTTACCGCCACCATGCTCAATCAGGGCGGCGCGCTGCTCCACATTTATCAGGATGGCTCGGTCAGTGTGAACCATGGCGGCACCGAAATGGGCCAGGGCCTCAACACCAAGATGGCGCAGGTGGCAGCGGACGGTCTGGGCATCAGCGTGGAGCTGGTGCGCGTCACCGGCAGCGACACGCAGAAAGTACCGAACGCCAGTGCTACGGCGGCGTCGAGTGGCGCCGACATCAACGGCGCGGCGATCAACAACGCCTGTGAGCAGTTGCGTGCGCGACTGCTCCCGGTGGCGGCGCGGCTACTCAAGTGCGATGCGACAGCGGTCGAGTTTGCCGGCGGATTTGCCCACACACCGGAAGGCGAGCAGCGGCAAGTGCCATGGCCAACCGTCGTCAAGCAGGCCTGGCTGGACCGCGTTGGTCTGAGCGTGACGGGCTTTTACATGACGCCCGACATCGCGTACGACTTCAACACACTGCAGGGCCGCGCCTTCTATTACTTCTGCTACGGCGCCGCCGTCAGCGAGGTTGAGATCGACACGCGAACCGGCGAGTGGTGGCTCAAGGCGGTGGACATCGTGCACGATGTCGGCACCAGCATCAACCCTGCCATCGACCGCGGCCAGATTGAAGGCGCCTACATCCAGGGCCTGGGCTGGCTGACAATGGAAGAATGCATATGGGACGCGCATGGCAAGCTGCTCACGCACGGTCCCAGCACCTACAAGATTCCGGTTGCCAGCGACGTGCCGGAGCATTTCAAGGTCAGCCTGTTCGACGGCCGCAACGTCAAGCCCACGCCGTACCGCAGCAAGGCGGTCGGTGAGCCACCGCTGATGCTGTCGCTGTCGGCCTTCTTCGCGCTGCGTGATGCGGTCAGCGCCTCGGCGCAGCACCGTGCGCGCGTCGATCTGGTGGCGCCGGCCACGCCCGAGCGCATTTTGCTGGCATGCGAGCGCGCGAAGCGCTGCGTCGCTGACAAGTGAGGCGGTTTTTCGCGTTGCTGGGCGCCTGTTGCTGGCTGCTCGCCTGCAGCGTCACGTTCGCCGCTGTGCGCCCGGCCGGCAACAACCTGGAACGGGTCTTTGCCGAGCAACGCCGCGCGCAGGTGCGCTCGGTTGCCTATGCGCTGCATTTCACTTTTACCAAGGGCAGCCAGCAGTATGGGGGCGAGGCGCGCATCACCACCGAGTTGGCCGATATCACGCGCCCGCTCAGCCTGGACTGGCTCGGCAAGGCGCCACTGACGCTCAGTGTGAACGGTCAGGTCATCAACGATTACACGCAGCAAGTTGGCAGCATCGATATCCCGGCCAAATACCTGCAGCCAAAGACCGAGATCTTCGTCCGGTTCATCAATGGGTTCAGCACACAGGGCGAGGGCTTGCAGCGTGTGGTCGATGCGCAGGACCAGCAGGAGTACATCTACACCGATTTCGAGCCGTACCGGGCGCACGAGCTATTTCCGTGCTTCGACCAGCCCGATCTGAAGGCCCGCTTCGACGTGAGCTTGACTGTGCCCAGCGACTGGAAGGCGATCAGCAACGAACTCCCGCACGAGCGCCGCGACGAAGATGGCCAGCAGACGACACGCTTCAAAACCACGCCACTGCTGAGCCCCTATCTGCTGTTTGTCGGTGCCGGGCCATTTGCCCAGTGGCAGACACGGGGCAGCAGAGAGCCGCTTTTCATTTACGCGCGGCAAAGCCTGGCCAAGTATGTGGATGCCGGCAATCTGTTCGCCACAACGAAGAAGGGCCTCGATTTTTACCGCCGCTACTTTGGCTACGACTACCCGTTCTCCAAAGTAGCGCTGGTGTTCGTGCCTGAATTGATCTCGGGTGGCATGGAGAACCCCGGCGCCATCACGCTCAACGAGAGAAATCTGTTTCGCGGTGCGGTGCCGCAGTCGCGCCGCTTGGGCCGCGACGAGTTGATTTTGCACGAGCTGGCGCATATGTGGTTCGGCAACCTGGTGACCATGCGCTGGTGGAACGATCTGTGGCTCAATGAAAGCTTCGCCACCTATATTGCTACGCTGGCGCAGGAGCGCGCGTTGCAGTCACACAGCGCCTGGCTGGACTTCAACAGCACCAAGAGCTGGGCCTATTGGCAGGATCAGCTCGTCACCACGCACCCGATAGAAACTGCGGTCAACGACGTGCGCTTTGCGCGCGCCAACTTCGACGGCATCACCTACGCCAAGGGCGGCGCTGCGCTGCAGCAGCTTCACTTCAGTGTTGGCGAAGACGCATTTCGCAGCGGACTGCAGGCCTACTTTCGCCAGCACGCGTTTGGCAATGCCGAGCGCGCCGACTTCATTGCCGCGATCAGCCACGCGGCGCAAAAGGACCTGGACCCGTGGACCAGCGCCTGGTTGCACAGCGCCGGGCCGAACCGCGTCAGCGCCCACTGGTCCTGTGCGCCAACAACGTCGGGTTCCCGCCTCGCCGCCCTGACTATCGAACAGGAAGCAAGCAGTTCCGGCACGCTGTCTCCGCACCGCAGCCGCATCGGCATTTTCAAGCGCGACGGTGAAGCCTTACAACTGTTGCGAACGATCGATGTTGACTATTCGCAGGCATCGACAGCGCTGGATGCAGCGGCGCTCGACCTCCCGTGCCCTGACTTTGTTTACCCCAATCTGGAGGACAAGGACTATGCGCTGGTGACCATCGATGCCGCGTCCATGCAGCAGGTGCCGGCGCTGTTGGGCGGCGCCGTTGCCGACCCGCTGCTGCGCCTGCAAGTCTGGGGCTCGCTGGCACAGATGGTGCGCGACGCCCGGCTTACGCCGGCGCGCTACCTGGAGTTGGCCACGGCAGCGCTGGCGCGCGAGGGCGACGCAGGCGTGCTGGCGGTGCTGCTCAAACGCCACAGCGCGCTCAAGCAAATCTGGAACGACTATTTGTCGGTTCCCGAACGCGCAGAACTCGCTGGCACGCTGGAGGCCACACTGTGGAGCCGCATCACGGCAGCACAAACTGCAGCCGGCGAGGCGATGAGCCTCTTTGACTTCTACCTGCAACTGGTGCAAAGCAGCGCCGGCGTGAACGCGCTGCACTCGCTGCTCGCCAGCAATTCACCGCCGGCCGGCATTGCGCTCGATCAGGAGCGGCGCTGGCATGTGATTCAAGCGCTGGCACGCAACGGCTGGCCTGATGCGCCGGCGCTGATCGCCGCCGAGCAGCGACGCGACCCCAGCAGCACCGGGCAGCAAAGCGCACTTACGGCACGTGTCGCGCTGCCGAGCCTGGCGGCCAAGCAGGAGTTCTGGAACACGATTGCCACGCCTGACGCGCTGGCGCGCACCACGCTGCAGACCGGCGCGAGCGCTTTTCATCAACCGAACCAGCCGGAGCTTGTCGGCGCCTTCGTCGATCAGTTTTTTTCTCGCGTGACGAACATCGACTGGAATGAGAATGACCAACTGGTCAAAGTGTATTTCGACCATCTGTTTCCGCGAGCGCTGTGCTCGGCCGCATTACTGGCGCAAAGCACGGCCGCGCTGCAGGCCGCAAGCCTGCTCACGCCGCTGGCCAGACGAGCCTGGCTCGAGGCCAATGACGAACTGGCGCGCTGCGTGAAAGTGACCGCCGCGCAGCGCTGAGGCGCAATGCTGAACGCAACACTCGATGGCGCGCGTCCACCTATTCGGGCTGTGATCAGGGCAATGGGGGGAACGCCACCACATGGTCGGCGTCCAGACGGATGCCGATCTTTTCCCCAATCGCATGGTCATGATGCGAAGGCACCAACGACAACACCTGTTGGCCCGAAGGCAGCCGCAGTGTGTACAGGAACACTGCGCCTTTGAAGGCCTTGCTGACCACTTCGGCCTGAATCGGCGCCTGGTCATCGTGAACGATGTCGTCCGGGCGCAACAAGATGTCGAACCGGCAATTCTTCCCGCAGGACATGCAGTCGGCATTGCAATCGAGCGACAAATTGCTGCGCAGCAGGCCCAGCTCCACGCGCACCGTGTCAACGCCGGCCACTGCACCCGGCAGCAGCACGCCCTGGCCGACAAAATCGGCGACATAGCGGGTGGCCGGGCGGTGGTAGATCTGATAGGGGCTGTCCCACTGCTCGATGCGTCCGTCGCGCATCACCCCGACAACGTCGGCCATGGCAAAGGCTTCATTCTGGTCGTGCGTCACCATGATGGCAGTCGTGCCGACGGCCTTGAGCAGTTGTCTGACTTCCAGCGAGAGCCGTTCGCGCAGTTCGACGTCGAGGTTGGAGAACGGCTCGTCGAGCAGGATCAGGCGCGGACTCGGCGCCAGCGCGCGCGCCAACGCAACCCGTTGTTGCTGGCCACCGGAGAGCTGATGGGGATAGCGTTGACCCTGTCCGGCCAGACCGACGCGTTCCAGCAAGTCCTCGGCGCGAGCGCGTTTTTCTGCGCGCGACGCACCGGCCAGGCCAAACCCGATATTCTCCAAAACACTCAGGTGGGGAAACAGCGCGTAGTCCTGGAACACCATGCCGACCTGCCGGTTCTCAGGAGGCACATGCAACGCGCCGCTGACCTCCTGGCCGGCCAAACGGATGCTGCCGCGCTGCACCGGCTCGAACCCGGCGATGCAACGCAATACCGTCGTCTTGCCGCAACCAGATCCACCCAGAAGGCAGGCGATCTGCCCCGCTTCCAACGAGAAACCAAGGTCGCGCAGCACGACGTGGTCAGCATAGGCCTGAGTGATGCGATCGAGTTCCAGCAAGGGCATAAAAAATCAGACGTCACGCAATAGTTGAGAATAGTTCGTAATTATAATTACCCATCCTTCCTCCCGGTTAGCCCGACTTGCGTTTTTCATTGACCGCCGTTTGCACATTGATCGCCCTGTTGGTGGCGATGCCGGTGCTGTCGGTCGGCGCCAACCTGTTCAGCGCCGGCACCGGTGACACCTGGAGGCACCTGGCCGATACGGTTTTGCTGGAATACACGCTGAACTCGCTGCTGCTTTGTGTTGGCGTCGGGGTCGGGGTCGCCAGCGTCGGCACCGGCGCGGCCTGGCTGGCGACGCTGTATGAGTTTCCCGGGCGCCGCCAGTTCGAGTGGTTGTTGTTGTTGCCCATGGCCATGCCCGCGTATGTGCTGGCTTATGCCTACACCGATCTTCTTCAGTTTGTCGGCCCGGTGCAGACCGGGTTGCGCGAGTACTTTGGCTGGCGCCGCGCCGACTACTGGTTTCCCGAAGTGCGCAGCCTGGGCGGTGCGGTGGTCTTGTTCACCTGTGTGCTGTACCCCTACGTCTATCTGCTGGTGCGCACCGCCTTGCTGGAGCGCGCGGGCGGCGTGATCGAAGCGGCCAGAGTTCTGGGCTTGTCCCCAGCCAGGGCGTTCTTCAAAATCTCCATCCCGCTGGCCCGGCCGGCCATCGTCGCCGGCATGGCCCTGGCCCTGATGGAGACACTGGCGGACTACGGCACCGTTGCCTACTTTGCGCTGCCAACCTTCACCACGGGCATCTATCGCGCCTGGTTTTCGCTCGGTGACAGGGTGGCGGCGGCCCAGTTGGCGGCCTGTTTGCTGGGTTTTGTCTTGCTGCTGCTGGCGCTGGAGCAGGCCAGCCGGGGCCAGGCCCGCTACCACAACACCAGCAGCCGACGCCGCGCTGCACGTCAGCAATTGAGCGGTTTTGCGGCGGCACTGGCAGTGCTGGCTTGCCTGCTGCCGATTGGCGTGGGGTTCTTGCTACCGTCCGGCCTGTTGCTGAAACTGGCGCTGGGCACGCAAGAGCCTTTTTTCGGGCAGCGCTTTTTTACGCTGGCCGGCAACAGCGTGACCGTGGCGCTGATCGCGGCCCTGCTGGCTGGCGCCTTGGCTCTGCTGGTGGCCTACGGCGCACGCCACGCCAGCCAGAACCGCAAGCACCTCGCGCGCTGGGCCGCCCGGCTGGCCGGTTTGGGCTACGCCGTGCCGGGCTCGGTGATTGCGGTCGGCGTGCTGATCCCGGTGACCCGACTGGATCACGCGCTGGCCGGGCTGTGGCAACAGGCTTTTGGCAGCCATCCTGGGTTGATCCTGACCGGCGGCATTGCCGCCCTGATCTACGCCTACGTTGCGCGCTTTCTGTCAGTCGCCCTGCAATCGGTCGAATCCGGGATGACCCGTATTACGGCCAGCATGGACGATGCCGCACGCAGTCTGGGGCGCGGCCAGTGGCCGACACTGCGCGAGGTTCATCTGCCGCTGTTGCGCGGCAGCCTGTTGACAGCGACGCTGCTGGTGTTCGTCGATGTCATGAAAGAGTTGCCGGCGACGCTGGTAATGCGCCCCTTCAATTTCGATACCCTGGCGACGCAAACCTACACCCTGGCGGCCGATGAGCGTTTGGCAGAGGCTTCGAGCGCGGCGCTGGCGATCGTCGTTGTCGGCCTGCTGCCGATCATCGTTTTGGCGCGACAAATCGCCAGGGGACGGGCGGCTGCCGGCTGTTAGCGCCAACCCACGCGGTCGAAGATCTTCTGCGCTTCGGTGACGTTCTTTGCCAGCGTTGCAATGGGTAACGGGTCGGCCTTGAACTTGCCCATGGCGGCCAGCGCCGGATTGCTGAGCTTCACCGTGGCGACCACCGGCCACTCGTTGTTGCCGTCGGCAAAATAGATCTGGGCCTGGTCAGACGCCAGATATTCCAGCAACTTCACCGCAGCCTCCTTGTGCGGGGCCGCCTTGAGCATGCCGCCGCCAGAGACGTTGGTGTGGGTGCCGTGGCGTTGCTGATTCGGCCAGATGATGCCGATCTGCTCCACCGCCTTGCGATCTTGCTCCTTGGTGGAGCGCATCAAGCGCGCCAGATAGTAGGTGTTGGCAATCGTCACGCCGCACTCGCCAGCCGCCACGGCCAGTATCTGGTCGGTGTCCCCGCCCTTGGGTGAGCGGGCAAAATTGGCTGCCACGCCGCGCGCCCAGGCCTCCGCGTTGCTGGCGCCCAGATGCTGGATCAAACTGGCCATCAGCGAAACGTTGTACGGGTGGCTGCCCGAGCGCATGCAGACCTGGCCCTTGAGCTTGGGCAGCGCCAGATCCTCATAGTTGCCCAGATCACCAGGCTTGAGGCTTGCCTTGTTGTACACGATGACCCGGGCCCGGGTAGAAAAGGCAAGCCAGTTGTCGCTGCGCAGTTGGGCCGGAATCCGGCTCTCCAGTAGTTTTGACTTGACGGGAGCCAGCAACCCCAGTTCGTCGGCCTTCGCCAGGCGCGACGCATCGACGGTGATGAACACGTCGGCCGGGCTGGCCGCCCCTTCGTTGCGGATGCGTTCGAGCAATTCATCCTCTTTGGCTTCGATGCGGTTGACCTTGATCCCGGTCTGTTTCTCGAAATCGCGATACAGCGCCTCATCGGTCTGGTAGTGCCGTGCGGAATAGAGGTTGACTTCCCTGTCGAGCGCGTGGGCAGGAATGGTGGCGCCGGCAATCGCCAGCAGCAGCGCGCAAGCCGGGAAACTTCTGGATTTCATTGATTCAACTCCGATGACGAAATAGTGGTGAAGACCGGATGTTAATGCGAATGGTTCGCAATTGCAAGCACCATCAACACACCTGTCGCCAATCCGCACTACAGATTACGCCAGCGTACCGACCGCAGGGCAGTTGCCGGCGTACTGATGCTGATGCTGGTCGCAGCCGCCAGCGGCGCCTCTTCAAACAACGCGAACAGCTTGGTCAACGGAGCGCCGAGCGCCGCCTCCACCGTTCGGAGCACGACCGCGCTGCTCATCGGCGACAGCATGTCGCGCCGCAGCGCCTGCGCGCGGCGCCGGCTACAGGATGGCGCTGGGGCGCTCGCCGCGCTCGTACACGACGTGGGCGCGCCCGACAATCAGCGGGTCGAGCTTGGCGACGCGGTCCAGGTCTTTGCTGGTGTAGGGCAGCTTGTGCAGCACATAGCGCATGGCGTTGAGCCGCGCGCGCTTCTTGCAGTCGCTCTTGATCACGGTCCACGGCGAATCGGCAGTATCGGTCTCGAAGAAGGTCGATTCCTTGGCGCGCGTGTACTCGTCCCATTTGTCGAGCGAAGCCAGATCGACCGGGCTGAGCTTCCACTGCTTGAGTGGGTGGCTTTCGCGCTCCTTGAAACGCCGGCGCTGCTCGGTGCGGCTGACGCTGAACCAGAACTTGATCAGGTGCACGCCGCTGCGCACCAAATGGCGCTCGAACTCGGGCGTCTGGCGCATGAACTCGGCGTATTCCTCTTGCGTACAAAAACCCATCACCCGCTCTACGCCGGCCCGGTTGTACCAGCTGCGGTCGAGCATCACGATCTCGCCGCGGGTCGGCAAATGCTGCACATAGCGCTGAAAATACCACTGGCCGCGCTCGGTTTCGCTCGGCTTTTCGAGTGCCACGACGCGCGCGCCGCGCGGGTTCAGATGCTCCATGAAGCGTTTGATGGCGCCGCCCTTGCCGGCCGCGTCACGGCCTTCGAACAGGATCACCACGCGCTGCCCAGTCTCCTTGACCCAGGCCTGCAGTTTGAGCAGTTCGACTTGCAGGCGGAACTTCTCTGCCTCGTAGCTGGAGCGGCGCATCAGGTTGCGATACGGGTAACCGCCATCACGCCAGTCGGACGTCAGTTCGTCGTCCGGATTGCCGCCCTTGCGCCCGCCTTGCGGCGCCGACCCCAACAGCGACTCGCGCAACACCGCCAGGTCGTCCGACGATGCCCCTTCGAGCATCGCGCGCAATGCCTTGGCGCGCGCGCCGGCCGGCCCCGGCGCGTCAGCGCTTAGCAGCTCCAGCGCGGCGGCGGTCTCTGTGGCCTGCGCCGCCTGGGTTGCCTGCTCGATCACAAATTTCTCGATCTGGCGTGGCTGGATCGACGGCGCGATGTCGCCGCGCGTGACGGCGCGCAACTTAGGCGCGCCGGCTTTGGCAACTTGCGCAGTTGCGCTGGCTTTGCGCGGACGCGCGGGTTTGGCAGAAGCTGGCATGGTGCGTTGGCTCTTTCAAAAGGATTTCTTCGTGCCCGCTCAAGTGACGCCGGCCACGCCCGGCACTGGGCGTTGGCAATGCGCGTGCGGCGCATCAATGATAACTTTGATGTTGAACGCCCCGTCCCATGGATAACCCGATGGCTGAATCGAGATCAACAGATGTGTCTGAGCGCTGCGCCAGATACGGCGTGCGCCACCGTTACACTACGCAGGATCTTTCCACTTCAACTTTAGGAAACCGCAAGGATGTTTATCAAATCCCGTATCCTGCTGGCAAGCACCGCCGCCGTCGTGGCACTGTCTGCCTGCAACTCCAAAGACGCAATCACCAGCGGCGCTGGCGCGAGCACCGGCGCAGTTGCCGCCACGGTCAACGGTGTTCCCATCAGCACCAGCCGCGTGGACCTGCTGATGAAGCAGCAAGCCGCCCAGGGCATGCCCAGCACGCCTGAGATGCGCAATCAAGTGATTGATCAATTGGCCATGTCCATGGTCATTTCGCAGGCGGCGGAAAAGAAGGGCATGGACAAGACCCCTGAAGTTGCCGATCAGCTCGATTTGATGAGGCAAAACATTCTGGCCAAGGCCTACGTGCAGGACTACATGAAGGGCGCCGCCATCACCGACGAGGTGCTCAAGGCCGAGTACGACAAGGTGAAGGCGCAAATGGGCGGCGACGAATACAAGGCGCGCCACATCCTGGTGGAAAAAGAAGACGAGGCCAAGGACATCATTGCCAAGCTGAAGAAGAACGCCAATGCCTTTGCCGCCCTGGCCAAGGAAAAGTCCAAAGATCCCGGTTCAAAAGGCAATGGCGGCGATCTGGGCTGGTTTGACCCGCGCAGCATGGTTCCGGAGTTCGGCGCCGCGCTCGCCACTCTGAAAAAAGGCTCCTTCACCGAGACGCCGGTCAAGAGTCAATTTGGCTATCACGTGATCCTGCTGGACGACACGCGTCCCAAGCAGTTCCCGCCGATGGAACAGGTCAAGGATCAATTAAAGCAGCAGCTGCAACAAAAGAATTTTGAGAAGTTCCTGGCCGACATGAAGGCCAGCGCCAAGATTGTCATCGCGCAAGCGCCTGCAGCCGCTGCTCCAGCCCCAGCCGCTCCAGCCCCCGCTGCTGCGGCATCAGCGGACGTCCCCAAGAAGTAGTGGCCACCAAGCGACGGAGCGCGACCATTGGGTCACCAAGCAGTGCACCGCAGGCAAGGAGCCGCACTCGAGTACCAGCACGGCCCTTGCTAGCTGACGCAATTGAGTGTGCATAATTTCCACCATTTACGGGCCGATATGCGCGTAAATGGTGGAAACATGTAAAATCAAGGGCCTGTGACATACTTACGTAACGACTTTATACCGTTCTCCCCGGACTCTGGGCGAATCGCCGCCAACTTGGAGGCTGCCTACGAGCAATGGTTGGATGCCCGCCAGCAACTTGAGGACCTGCCGGTCAGCATGTATTGGCAAACCAAAGCCAGCGGTGACTATCTGGCAGTCAAATTGCGCTCAACAGACCCCGGTACCACGATGGGCCCACGTTCCCCTCAAACCGAGGCCAAACTGGCTGAGTTCGTGCAGCGCAAAGCCGAACTCAAGAAGCGTGTTTCAAATGCTGACGCCACCATAGGCGACCGCGCTGCGCAGTATCGGGCCCTGCGCCTGCCTCCTATCCCCGACCGGCAAGCCGAAATTGTGCGTGCCCTTGATGTTTCCAAGCTTCTTCGCAATGACCTCCTGGTTGTCGGCACCAATGCGTTCATCGCATATTCGCTGCTGTGTAACGCCAGGTTTCCCACGGGGGTAGAAGAAACGGAGGACTTTGACTTGGCCTGGTGTCGCGGCTCGGGCGTTTCGCTGACTAGAGCAACCGCAGCCAAAGCTGAGCGCCGCTCTTTGATGGCGGTGCTGCAGGGCGTGGACTCGACGTTTAGGCTGAACAAGAATAAGCCCTATCAAGCTGTTAACGCCAGCAACTACGAGGTGGAGCTTTTGATTGCACCAAGCTTGGCACCGCTGCCAAAAGCTGAGGTTTTCGAGCCCATGGTGTTTCTGACAGAGCAGGAGTGGTTGCTAAAGGGGCGTCCATTGACGGTTGTGGTGGCAACAATTCGACAGCGTGCGTGCCCCCTCTACGTGCCTGACCCGCGCTGGATGGCACTGCACAAACTCTGGCTTTCCAGGAAGCCAGAGCGCAACGCGCTAAAGAAGCCCAAAGACCTGCGACAAGGTGACGTACTGTTGAGTGCGTGCCGCTACTTTCTGGCGGACTCATACCCTCTCGACATCGACTTCGTCCTTGAGCTTCCGCCTGAATTGCGCGACCTGTTCACTGAGTGGGCCGAGACAAGCGGGTTCGACCCACAAAACCCCGGCTAAGGGAAGCGCGCCCGGCTTATTGCGGTTTTTCGCTCGCAGGTTCTGCAGCAGATGATTTTGCTGTTCCCTTGCCTGTGGCAGCGCGCTTCTTGGCGCCGGCCTCTTGCGCCGCGTACTGCGCCTGCTGTTTCGCTTCCCACGCCGCGATGACTTCTGCACCCTTGCTGCGGAACGGGTGCTCGGGCTTGGAGAGGTGTACAAAAGCCTCCATCGCCTCGATTGCGCCGCGCAGGTTGCCACTGGCTTCCAGGCACTGCGCCAGCCCCCAGTAGGCATTGATCTGTTCCGGACGCAGCACGGTGGCGCTGTCGAAGAAATCGGCGGCGAGTTTGTACTGTTTGAGGCCGAGCAAGGTAAATCCCATGTTGACATGGGCTTCGGGCATGTTCGGCGACAGTTCGATCACCCGCTTGAAAGAGGCGAGCGCATACTCGTATTGCTTGGCGTGCAGCATCACAACGCCCTGCTGGAAGCGCAGGTCGATCTCAGCGCGACGCGCCTGGTCGGCAGGCTTGCCCGAAGCCGGGCGCGGGTCGGCCGCCGCCTGTGTTGCCAGCGGCACCGTATCGCCGGCGTCGTGTCCCGACCATCCGGCAATGATGGCCCCCCCGAGCACGACACACACCAGCACAATCGCAAGCGAGCGCAGCCTGGTGTCTTTGCGCCTGCGCGTCGTCGTGCCACCCGGCGTCCCGCGAAGCAACGAAGACAGCACCGGCAGCGCGCAGCCGAGCATGCCAACAAAAGCGATCAGGCCGCCGGCACCCACCACCGCCAGCGTCAGCAGCGTGGACGGGTCGGCGCTGAGCAATCCGCTGCCCGGTACCTTGCGCTGCACGTTGTACAGCCCCGACCAGACCAGGCCCAGCGCCATCAGCAGCAGGCCCG
>JANNUE010000226.1:0-1797 GCA_031394895.1 Betaproteobacteria bacterium | reverse complement strand
CATTCCTGCTGCTGCTTGTCGCGGAACTGCTGGTAAGACGGAAGCAGCACCATGCCGCGGTCTGGCCTACCCTTTTCCGGCAGCCAGGCAAATGCTAGCGCAAAACCCATCATGTTCGTATCGGTATAGATGCGATACCCCTGCAGCGTGAGGGGCTCCAGGTCGCTGATCAGCGCGTCGTGCTGTCGGCCCTGCTCGTCCATCCAGCGCACATGGTTGCGCGTGCTGACGCGCCGGGCGCCGCCCTGCGCGAACTCGCTGCTAAAGCCCAAATTCACAAACCCGGCCTGGGCCAGGCGATTGCGGTGCAAGGGGCCGGTCTCCATCATGACCATCTGGCCGTCGAACACGGTACCCTCGGCCAGCTCGATCTGGCCCTTGAAATAGGTCAGGCGGGCGGCGGCGAACAGCAGCACCAGCGCCAACAGCGCCAGATGGAACACCAGCAGCGCTGTCTGGCGCCGAAAGGTCGGGTGCGTCAGCATCGCCGCGCACAGATTCAGCGCAAACAACGCCAGCGGCAGCAGTAGCAACCAGGTCATGTTTTGCCGCTGCCACAGCCCCGTCACCGTGCCCGCAAGCAACAGCGCCAGAATCAGCGCCGTCAGCTTGAGCGAGCCCAGCCGGTCCAGCCAGCGGCTGACGCCGGAGGCAACTTCGGAAGATTCTGCTCTCATGCCAACATCAGCCACGTGGGCTGCAGCAGTGCGGCCTTAGGTACGCGACACAAAGTCAGTTTGCTCACATGAAACAGCGCGTCGGCAGGGCAAAAGCTGTCCTCTCTTCCCGGCTTACTTGTGGCTGTGACCACAGTCACTCTCGCCCCAGCTTCCACTAGCTCGCCAGGTCACCGCATAGAATTGAGCCCCCATGTAGTAGGGTCCGACATTGTAGGATTGATTCGAGCTGCGTTGACCCACATTCGTTCCAGCATCCAGCCCCGCCTCGGGCCCGACGTCGCGCAAATTGACCAGAAACGACTTGTTCTTCCAGCCATGCACGACTGCGACATGGCAGGAACTACAGGAGTATTTGTTGTGCTTGGAGTCAGCGTGCCCGGTGCTGGAACCAAAGCCGCTATTGCTGTTGGACAGTGTATGGCACTTCAGACACAGCCCGGAACCGGCGGCTCCGCCACTCGTGAGCGGGTACCAAGTCCCCTTCAGCATCATCTTGTAGGCGCCACCATGCGGGCCCCAACTGGAGCTGGTGGCAACGTGGGCCGCAGTCGGGCTGCGATTGTCCGGGATCACCGAGGTGGCAGACGCGGTCTGGGAACCGTGACAGTCGCTGCAATACATGGTTTGCACGCCACGCGCCCCGGCGTTGTTCCAGGGCGCCTTGTAGGTGCCGTAGGTGCTGCGCCCGGTCGGACCGATCACCGGATGCCAGGAACGGGCGTTGTTGGCATTGAACGTGGCACCGGCACCCGACTCGGTACCCAGGCTCTTGCCATTCGCGAGGCCCGTGTGGCTGGTCGGCGCCTGGAATTCGCGTGCCTGATTCGTGTAGCGCGTGTAACTGGTGCGACCATTGACGGTGTTGGCCGCATTCAGCAACGGCCGGGTGGTGCCGGACGGCAAAACGTTATCGTCGGTGTAGCCGTAGTCGGAATGGCATTTCAGACACACCTGGTATTCGCGCGTGACGTGGGCGTCGCCGACGGCGGTAGTGGTACCGACGCCGCGCTTGACGGTATAGCTTTCCGGCAGGGCGAAGAACGAACGCCCGGCGCTGGAATTTGTATAAACCGGCTCCACGCCCCAACTGCCGCGCAGCACGCCGGAGGCGATGTTG
>JANNUE010000220.1:0-1960 GCA_031394895.1 Betaproteobacteria bacterium | reverse complement strand
CGCGGGCAGGTCCTCGGTTACGGCAAGCGGCGTGGCAGTGGCGGGCGCAGCGGGCATGGGGCGGCACGGTAACGCAAACCGCTATGGGGTGGCACGACAGCACATCGGCATCGCACAGAATGGCCACATGCCCGCCGCCGCTCCACCCGCCCTGAGCCTGCGCGGCATCACCAAACGATTTGGATCCCTGCTGGCCAACGACGGCATCTCGCTGGATCTGGCCCCCGGCGAGGTGCTGGCGCTGCTGGGCGAAAACGGCGCCGGCAAGAGCACGCTGGTGAGCATCCTGTTCGGCCATTACGTGGCCGATGCCGGGCACATCACCGTCAACGGCCACGCCCTGCCGCCGGGGCAGCCACGGGCCGCGCTGGCGGCGGGCATCGGCATGGTGCACCAGCATTTCACGCTGGCCGACAACCTGTCGGTGCTGGACAACGTGATGCTGGGCACCGAAAGCCTGTGGTTGCCCTTTTCGCGCCGGGCGGCGGCGCGCCAGCGGCTGCTGGACGAAGGTGCGCGGTTCGGCCTGCAGGTCGATCCCGAAGCGCGTGTAGCCGGGCTGTCGGTGGGTGAACGCCAGCGGGTGGAGATCCTCAAGGCGCTGGTGCGCGGCGCCCGCATCCTGATCCTCGACGAGCCCACCGCCGTGCTCACGCCGCAGGAAAGCGAAAGCCTGTTTGCCACCTTGGCGCAGATGGTGGCGCAAGGCCTGGCCATCGTCTTCATCAGCCACAAGCTCGACGAGGTGCTGCGCGTGAGCCACCGCATCGCCGTGCTGCGCGCGGGCCGCCTGGTGGCCACGTTGCCGGCGGCCGGGGCCAGCAAAGCCCAACTGGCCGAAGCCATGGTGGGCCGCAGCGTGGCGCCGGCGCGGCGCACCGTCGGCCGGCAGCCGGGTGCCGTGGTGTGCGAGCTGCAGGGGGCCGGCGTCGGCAGGCGGCTCGTCGACGTGAACCTGGCGCTGCGCGCCGGCGAGGTGGTGGCCGTGGCCGGCGTTTCGGGCAACGGCCAGGCCACGCTGGCCGATGTGCTGTGCGGCGAATGCGCACTCGACGCCGGCACGTTGCAGGTGGCCGGCCGCGCTTTGCCAGCCCGGCCGCGCGCCTTTGTCGACGCGGGGGTGGCGCGGGTGCCCGAAGACCGCCACGCCGTGGGCGTGGTGGGCGACCTGGCGCTGTGGGAGAACGCGGTGCTCGAGCGTTACCACCAGCCGGCGTTTTCGCGCCACGGCTGGCTGCGGCGCGCGGCGGCGGCGGCGTTTGCGGCGGGCCTGCTGGCGCGCTTCGACGTGCGCGGCGCCGAGGCGCAGGGGATCCACACCACCACGCGCCGGCTGTCCGGCGGCAACATGCAAAAACTCATCCTCGGGCGGGTGCTCGCGGCGGCCGGACCGCCGCCACCGCTGATCGTGGCCAACCAGCCGAGCTGGGGCCTGGACATCGGCGCCGTGGCCTATGTGCACCAGCAGTTGCTGGACGCCGCCGCCGCCGGCAGTGCGGTGCTCATCATCAGCGAAGACCTGGATGAAGTCTTTGCGCTGGCCGATCGCATCGCCGTCATGCACCAGGGCCGGCTCAGCGCGGCCTTGCCCGCCGCGCAGTGGACCCTGGCGCGCATCGGCCTGGCCATGGCCGGCGCCGGCGCCAAGGCGGGCCCGGCCTGCGGGGCCCACCATGCTGCGGCTTGAGGCGCGCCCGGCGCCGGCGCGCGCCCTGCTGCTGGGCGCGCCGCTGCTCGCGGTGGTCTTTACGCTGGCGGTGAGCTCGCTGCTGGTGGCCTGGGCCGGCGCGCCGGTGGGGCAGGCTTATGCGCTGCTGCTGGAAGGCGGCTTCGGCTCACGTTTTGCCATCACCGAAACGCTGACCCGCGCCACACCGCTGATCTTCACCGGGCTGGCCGCCGCGGTGGCCTTTCGGGCGCGGCTGTACAACATCGGCGCCGAGGGCCAGCTCTACCTGGG
>JANNUE010000112.1:0-11487 GCA_031394895.1 Betaproteobacteria bacterium | reverse complement strand
CGGAAGACTACGGCCCCTATTCGATGATGAAGCACAAAGGCTCCGAGCTGGCACCGCTGGGCACCTTTGAGAAGAAGGTGCCGGCCGACATCGTGGCCAAAATGCGGGTCAAAGAAAAAGCCATTCTGGACGGCAAGTTCACGGTCAAGGTGGACGACAACCAGCCCAAGTCGACTGCCAAGTAGCGGTAAGTCGTCATTTCGGGGTCGCCGTTTCGTCATTGCGGCCCTCTTCGCCATTGCGATTGCCACGGCTTCGTCATTGCGAGCGCAGCGTGGCAATCCATGACCCAGGATATCCTGGATTGCCACATCGGCTGCGCCTCCTCGCAATGACGACTCGCGTTGACGACCTGCAATCACAACTCGCGATGACCGCTATCCATGACCGACACCGTTCTCAAGCTCTCCAACATCAGCAAGCACTTTGGCGCGCTGGTGGCCAACGACGACATTTCGCTGGAACTGAAGTCCGGCGAAGTGCTGGCCCTGCTCGGCGAGAACGGCGCCGGCAAATCGACACTGGTATCGATTCTGTTCGGGCACTACACGGCCGACGCCGGCACGATCGAGGTGTTTGGCAAGGCACTGCCAGCGGGCGACCCGAAGGCGGCGCTGGCGGCCGGCATCGGCATGGTGCACCAGCACTTCACGCTGGCCGACAACCTGAGCGTGCTCGACAACGTGATGATGGGCTCCGAGTCGCTCTGGCAGCCGTTTACTGCCAGGCGCACAGCGCGCGCCAGACTGCTCCAGGTGGCGCAGCGTTTTGGTCTTGGCGTTGATCCTTCGGCGCGTGTTGGCAAGCTGTCGGTCGGCGAGCGCCAGCGCGTTGAAATTCTCAAAGCGCTGTACCGCGGCGCGCGCATCCTGATCCTCGACGAGCCGACCGCCGTGCTCACGCCGCAGGAAAGCGACGCCTTGTTCGGCGTGCTGGCACAAATGGTGGCGCAAGGTCTGTCGATCATCTTCATCAGCCACAAGCTGGGCGAAGTGCTGCGCGTGTCGCACCGCATTGCCGTGTTGCGCGCCGGCCGGTTGGTGGCGCAGACCGACGCCCGAACAACGACACAGGCCGAGCTGGCGCAGGCTATGGTGGGCCACCCGATTGCGCAGCCGCAGCGACATCCCGCGCGCTGTGTTGGCGCACCGGTGTGCGTGCTGCACCAGGTCAGCTCCGGCGTCGGGCGGGACCGGCTGGAGCAGGTGTCCTTGACGCTCAACAGCGGCGAGATCGTCGCCATCGCCGGCGTCTCGGGCAACGGCCAGGTGGCGCTGGCCGAGCTGCTGAGCGGCACACGCCGCGCCAGCAGCGGCAGCGTCGAGTTGCTCGGCCGAGCCATGCCGGCAGACCCGGCCCAGTTGGTGGCGCTCGGCGTGGCACGCATTGCCGAAGATCGCCACGGCGTTGGCGTCATCGGCGATTTGCCGGTCTGGGAAAACGCCGTCTCGGAACGCTTGCACAGCCGCATCTTTTCCGCTTTCGGCTGGGTTCGCCGCTCGCTGGCGCGCGCCTATGCGCAACGGGTCATCGAGGCCTTCGACGTGCGCGGCGCCGGTGCCAGCGCTGCTGCACGCTCCTTGTCGGGCGGCAATATGCAAAAGCTGATCCTCGGGCGTGCGCTGCTGCACCCCGACAGCCAGCGCGCCAGCGCAGCCATCGCGACGCCCAAGCTGATCATTGCGCACCAGCCGACCTGGGGCCTGGACATCGGGGCCGTCGCTTACGTGCAGGCGCAACTGATTGCGGCGCGCGACGCCGGTGCCGCCGTGCTGTTGATTTCTGACGATCTGGACGAGGTGCTGACGCTCGGCGACCGCGTCGCCGTGATGCATGGCGGCCGCTTGAGCGCCAGCCGGCCGGCGCAGCAGTGGAGCCGCGAAGTCATTGGGCTGGCGATGGCGGGGGCCGCATGAGGCTGGACAAGCGCACCCAGACTTCGGCCACGGCGCTGCTGCTGGCGCCGATCGGCGCGGTGGCGTTCACGCTGCTGGTTGGCTCGCTGCTGGTGCTGTGGGCCGGCGCCCCGGTTGGCAGGACCTATGGCCTGCTGCTGCAAGGCGGCTTTGGATCGGTCTTCGCGCTGAGTGAAACGCTGACGCGCGCCATTCCGTTGATGCTCACCGGCCTGGCCGCCACCGTGGCGTTCAAGGCGCGCCTGTTCAACATTGGCGCCGAAGGCCAGCTCTACGTCGGCGCGCTGGCGGCGATTGCGGTCGGTGGGCTGCACGGCGGCACCGGTTTTGCGCTGCCACCGGCCCTGCTGTTTGTGCTGATGATGGCGGCGGCTGCGTTGGCCGGTGCGGCACTGCTGCTCGGGCCGGCGCTGCTGAAAGCGAAACTCGGTGTCGATGAAGTTGTCACCACGCTGCTGCTGAACTTCATCGTGTTGCTGCTGGTGTCGCTGATGCTCGACGGCCCCATGAAGGACCCGACCGCCATGGGCTGGCCGCAAAGCGTGGCGCTGATGAGCGAGCTCGAATTGTCCAAACTGATTCCTCAAACGCGGCTGCACACCGGCTTGCTGTGGGCCTGCAGTCTGTCGGTCCTGCTGTGGATCATGTTGAAATACACGGTGCTAGGTTTCGACATCCGCGCCGTCGGCGCCAATGCCCGCGCGGCCGCCTTTGCCGGCGTCCCGGTTACGCGCACCGTGGTGCTGGTGGCAATGTTGTCGGGCGCGCTGGCCGGTCTGGCCGGCGCCATCGAGGTGGCCGGGCGCACCAGTTATCTGACGCTCGACATGTCGCCGGGCTACGGCTACTCCGGCATCGTGATTGCCATGCTGGCCGCGTTGCACCCGCTGGGCGTGATGCTGGGCAGCGTGTTTGTCGCCGGCGTGCTGGTCGGCGCCGACAGCATGAGCCGCGCCATCGGCGTGCCAACCTACATCGCCGACGTGATCGTCGCCGCCTCGCTGATCTCGGTGCTGGTGGCAACGCTGCTGACGCAATACCGAGTGCGGTGGAAATGATGGCCGCGCTAACTGTCGTCATCGCGACGCCGCACACTCGCTCGTCATTGCGAGGTGGATCAGCCTGTCATTGCGAGGAGCGCAGCGACGCGGCAATCCAGGACTTCCGGGATCCTGGATTGCCGCGCTTCGCTCGCAATGACAACCTGCTTCTCTCGCAATGACAGCCTCGTAGTCCACGCCACGACAACTTGATAGACCGCACCGATGGAATTCTTTGACATCCTCGCCAACCAGTCGTTCTGGGTTGCCGTGCTGCGCATTGCGACGCCGCTGATTCTGGGCACGCTGGGCGTGCTGCTGTGCGAGCGCGCCGGCGTACTCAATTTGGGCATCGAGGGCATTATGGTGGCCGGCGCGTTTACCGGCTGGCTGGCGGTTTTTGCTGGCGCGCCGCTGTGGCTGGGCGTGCTGGTGGCAGCACTCACCGGCGCCGCCTTTGGCCTGCTGCATGCCTTTTTGACGGTGGTGCTGGCGCTGTCGCAACATGTGTCGGGTCTGGGCATCACGCTGCTGGCCACGGCGCTGAGCTACTACGGCTACCGCGTGAGTTTTCCGAAAGTCGCGACGCCGCCGACCATCACGCCGTTTCAGGAGATGGACTGGCTGGGCCTGCCGATACTGGCGCAACAGACGCCGCTAACGCTGCTGGCACTGGTCTGTGTTCCGCTGCTGGCCTACACCCTGTACCGCACGCCGGTCGGGCTGGCGCTGCGCATGGTCGGTGAAAACCCGGCCGCCGCCGAGGGGCAGGGCGTGTCCGTGGTGGCAGTGCGCACCGGCGCCATCGTGGCCGGCTCGGCGCTGATGGGCGTGGCCGGCTCCTTTTTGACGCTGTCGGCCTTCAACGCGTTCTTCTTCAATATGGTCAACGGACGTGGCTGGATCTGCGTGGCGCTGGTGGTGTTTGCCTCCTGGCGCCCCGGCAAGGCGCTACTGGGCGCACTGCTGTTTGCGTTTTTTGACGCCTTGCAGTTGCGCCTGCAACAATCGGGGCGACGCCGTGCTGCCGTACCAGATGTACCTGATGCTGCCCTACGTGCTGTCGATCGTGGCGCTGATTCTGGTGGCGCGCAAGGCGAGCTATCCGCAGGCGCTGATGAAACCCTACCGCAAAGGTGAACGCTGATGCTTGATCTGCTTATCCAAAACGCCACGCTGGTGGATGGCCGAACCGGCATGTCGGTTGCCGTGCACGGCGACAAGATTGTCGAAGTCAGCGCCAGTCTCGATGCCCCGGCGCACCAGGTTATTGATGCCCAAGGCCTGCTGCTGAGCCCGCCTTTTGTCGATGCGCACTTTCACCTGGACGCCGCGCTGAGCTACGGCTTGCCGCGCGTCAACCAGTCGGGCACGCTGCTCGAAGGCATTGCGCTGTGGGGCGAACTCAAGCCGCTGCTGACCGAGCAGGCGCTGATGGAGCGGGCGCTGGCCTACTGCGACTGGGCGGTGGCCAAGGGCCTGCTGGCGATTCGCAGCCATGTCGATGTCTGCGACGAGCGCCTGCTCGCCGTGCGCGCCCTGCTGGAGGTCAAGCGCCGCGTCGCGCCATATCTGGATTTGCAACTGGTGGCGTTTCCGCAGGACGGCCTGTTACGCGGCCCGCAGGGGCCACAGCAGCATCTGAACAATCTGAAACGCGCGCTCGACCTGGGCGTCGATGTGGTCGGTGGCATCCCGCATTTCGAGCGCACTTTTGCCGATGGCAGCCGCAGCATCGCGCTGCTGTGCGAACTGGCCGCCCAGCGCGGCTTGATGGTCGATATGCACTGCGACGAGTCCGACGACCCGCTGTCGCGCCATGTGGAGACGTTGGCGTTCGAGACGCAGCGCCTGGGGCTGCAGGGCCGTGTGACAGGCTCGCACCTGACCTCGATGCACAGCATGGACAACTACTACGTCAGCAAACTGTTGCCGCTAATGGCCGAAGCAAAGTTGCAAGTGGTGGCCAACCCGCTGATCAACATCACGCTGCAAGGCCGGCATGACAGTTACCCGAAACGCCGTGGCATGACGCGCGTGCCCGAGCTGCTGGCCGCCGGCATCAACGTCGCTTTCGGCCACGACTGCGTGATGGACCCGTGGTACAGCCTCGGTTCCGGCGACATGCTCGAAGTCGCCCACATGGGGCTGCACGTGGCGCAGATGACCAGCCAGGCCGCGATGCGCCAGTGCTTTGACGCGGTGACTGTCAATGCGGCGCGTGTTCTGGGCTTGCAGGGCTATGGCATAGCAGCCGGTTGCAACGCCGATTTCTGCCTGCTGCAGGCGCGCGATCCCGTTGAGGCGATCCGCTTGCGCGCCACGCGGCTGAAGGTGTTTCGACGTGGCCGCCTCGTTGCCGAGACGCCAGCGGCGACCAGCCAGTTGCACCTGCCGGGGCGGCCGGGGAAGACGGACTGGAGCATCGGGTAACCCATGCCACTCGACTGAAAAGAAATCGCCAACCGGGCACGTGCCTTTTCCAAAGAGTGGAAGCACCTTGAGCGCGAAGGTCGCTGCAAGGATCTGAGCAAGGCTTTTGCTCCGATACTTGTCAGGCTTGATATCGCACGTCGATCCTGCCTACACAGCGCCCACCACTCCCGCATCGCCTGCGGGACGGCTCGTAAGCTTATGCGCGTTTGGCAACAAACAAATGCGAAATATGTAGTTTGCGCTTTGCAGGCAGGCGTTCACACTCCGCCGCTGGCAAGCCGCCGGCTTTGACTGACACTGCTCCACAGAAAACCGCATGAAACTCCGCAACAAAATATCGTTCGCCCTTGCCATGATGGCGCTGACCGCCCTGCTGGCGGGTAACGGCTGGGTTGGCCCTGCGTTTGCGGACAATCAGGTTGGCAGTGGTGACCACGAAATAAACCGACCTTCGGGATTTTTAAGTCAATGGCTGGTTATTGCTTGTGGGTATCGAACCGTCACACGAAGGTCGTTTCGGCCATGTAGTGCCTGCGTGGAAGGCCATGCGGCAGGTGCCCCTGTTGATTGATGGGTCAAACTATTCCAACCAAGCGTGGCGCGAAAGCCAGCGTCCCAGCTCGTTGTCATTGGCTAGTTCAAGCTTTAGAAATAGACTGGCCCGATGCGTCTCCACCGAGCGAGGACTGCAAGCTGGAACAAGTTTTCTGGCAATTTCCTTGTTCGACTGGCCCAAACCTACTTGACGCGCCACTTCGCGTTCGCGTGGTGTGAGTTCCATCCAGCGCGCCAGTGCCAGGCCGCGCGCCCTTGCTTCGGCCATGGCAAATGGTAACTTTTCCAATAGTTGCTGCGTATCCGGCTTGACGACCCAGTCAAAGGCTCCCAGACGCACCGCTTCAAGGGCCATTGGAATGGTGCCGTGGCCAGACAGAAACAACACCACAAGCGGACTGTGTCGCATGCGCAAATGTTCCAGCACGGCCAAGCCACTGATCCCGCCCATGCGCAGATCCAGGATCACGCAGCCAGTTCGTTGCAGGTCAAGCACTTGTAGAAACGACTCGCCAGAATCGAAGCCCTGCACCGCCAGGCCTTGCGAGAACAGCAACAGCAGCAGCGAGCGCCTAAGGGCCTCGTCGTCATCGACGACGTAGAGGGTGAGTGCAGCATCTGTCATACGCTCAAAGCCAAAGTAAAGGAAAACACCGCACCACCATCCTCCCGGTTGGCGACCTTCAAGTGCCCGCCATGCGCTTCGACAATGGTGCGGCAGATATTGAGTCCAAGGCCAAGACCATCGGGCTTGGAGCTGAAAAATGGGGTGAATACTTGCTCTTGCCATGCTTCGGGTACGCCTGGCCCAGCGTCGCCGATTTGAATCAGAATGGCGCGTTCGAGCAAGGTGGTTTCGATGTCGATCACATGGCGCGCTGGGGACAAGTCCTGGGTAGCCTGCATTGCATTTTGCAGAAGGTTGATCAGCACTTGCTCCAGCAAGACACGGTTGCCACGGATGTGAGGCAAGCTCTCGGCCAACTTGGTATTTACCGCGGACTGATTGCGCTGCAACTCTGGCTTGAGCAGTGTCAGCGAATGCGTGATCACGGCATGCACGTCGCAATCTTCGTAACTCCCACGTTGTGGGTTGATGAAGCCGCGCACACGTTTGACGATTTCGCTGGCCCGTCGGGATTGCTCCACGATGTCGTCCAGCGCAGAAACGAGTAGCTCCTGATGCGCCTGTCCCGCTATCGCGCGCGCAGCCACCGCAAAGTTCGACAGTGCCATTAGCGGCTGATTTAGCTCGTGCGCCAGCGTCGATGCCATCTCGCCCAAGCTGGCCAGGCGTGCGCTGCGCTGGAGTTGACGCTCCTGTTCGTGCTGACGGTTTTCGGCCATTTTTTGCGCCGTGATATCCACCACCGAACTCATCCAGCCCTGCTGCTGGCCTTGTCTATTGATCAGTGGTGCGGTGTAGACCTGAGTGATCACATCATGTCCGTTGTGATGACGCACCCGGGACTCGAAGCCATGCGGTAAGGATTCGGCTTGCAGCGATGCCTCCCGCTGACGCATGTACTTGTCCAGATCGTCCGGATGCCAATATGGATAAGGTGCCTTGCGGCCCAACAACTCCTTGGCGCTATAGCCGATCATTTCGCAAAAGGCCCGATTGACATAGATGATGCGCCCCTCGGGATCCCGTGCACGCATGCCGACCAGAAGTGCGTCTTCCATCGCCTTGCGAAAAGCATGCGCTTCCTCCAGGTCATGGGTACGCTCCTTGACGCGTTGCTCGAGTTCACGCTTCCCCTGTAGCTGCTCGACAAAGCGTTGTTCGTGCGAGTGCCAGTACAAACCGGCCAGCAACAGAACTGCGGCCAGCAAAGTGGTCAATGCGAGAGCTTCTTGACGAGCTTGCTGTACGCTCTTCAAGTCGCTGGTCACGGTAAGCGTCCAGCCCAGTTCGGGCAGGCTTGTCTCCAGGGCAAGGAACGAGCGTTGCACTTGCTTCACTGTGGCCTGAAACTCGTAAGTGGGTGAGGCGGGTGTGCGCACTTCGCGCCAGGGCAAGATATCGTAGTGGCTTCGCGCACCGTACTGGCTATTCAACTTCAGCCAGGCCAGATCGCTGGTCGAAAGAAGATCGCTGCTGTGGTACAGCCATTCAGGCTCTGAACTCAGGAAGACAATGCGACGGCTGTCCTGCAAGACAACCGGATCGGCGCTATTGGCCCAAGAGTTCTCCAGTGGACTCAGGCTGACTTTGACGGCAATCACGCCAATCACCTGGCCTTGACTTAGCACGGGCTCCGCAATGAAAAAGCCGGGCTTTCCCGTCGTCAAGCCGACGCCGTAAAAAAAACTGCGCTGACCTTGCATTGCCTGCTTGAAATATGGGCGCCGTTGATAGGATTGACCGACAAAACTGTCGGCATTGTTCCAGTTGCTGGCGGCGAGAGTCATGCCGTTTGTGCTCATCACAAAAAGGGCGGCAGATTCAGTACGATCCTTAATATCTGAAAAGTAGTGGTTCACCTTCGCGCTCAGCAGGGGGTCTGAAGGATGCAGCAGCAATGACTGCACATCTGGGTGACGAGCGGCTGCATAGGGCAAATAGCCATGTTTTTCTGCAATGCCTCTGAGACCCAGGACATTTGCCTGAGCGACCTGCTGCAGCGCATCGGTCTTGATCTGCAATGCATGGCGTTCGGCCCAACGCCCCACCAAGCTTATAGACAGGCCGACGGCAAGCGCGAGCAGCCCCCAGCGCCATAGATGGCGCCAGGACAAACCCCGAACAATGGACGCAAGCAACATCTTCAATTGAGTGGATTTTCTAACTGGAAATACAGCCTCAACGATAACGCCAATCGCTTGCGTGAAGCACGCGGTCACGTTCGTCTGCGTAGTTCTACGCAGAATCAGGGTGTCAATCGCACGGATGCGCAAATGTCATTTGCTTTCGATACTGGTGGGAATAAGGAGATGTTTATGAATGAAAATTCTTCCATTCGCGTGAGTTCTGCCTTGATGGCCATTGGGATCACGCTCGCTATCTGGTTCTTGATTCCAGTGCCCGAAGGTGTCACGCCGCAAGCCTGGCACTTGCTGGCCCTGTTTATCGGGACCATTGCCGCAATCATCGGCAAGGCGATGCCGATCGGAGCGCTGGCCATGATTGCAATCACCTTGGTGGCGATTACCGGCGTCACCAACGACAAGCCGGCAGCAGCCATCGCCGATGCCCTTAGCGGCTTTTCCAACACGCTGATCTGGTTGATTGGCATTTCGATCATGATTTCCCGCGGCCTGATAAAAACCGGGCTCGGTGCCCGTATCGGGTACACATTCATCCGCCTATTTGGCCAGAAGACACTGGGTATCGGCTACGCGCTTGGCTTGTCGGAACTGGTTCTGGCGCCAGTCACCCCAAGCAACACCGCGCGCGGCGGCGGCATCATGCACCCGATCATGCGGTCGATTGCCGAGAGTTTCGACTCAACACCCGAAAAGGGCACCTCCAGCAAGATCGGGCGCTACCTGGCGTTAGTTAATTACCATTCCAATCCGATCACGTCGGCCATGTTTATCACCGCTACTGCGCCCAATCCGTTGGTGGTCAAATTCGTTGCCGAGGCGACCGGCGCACAAATTTCGCTGTCGTGGAGTACTTGGGCCATCGCGATGTTGGTGCCGGGGCTGGTGGCGATGGCATTGATGCCGCTGGTGCTCTACTGGTTGTCGCCGCCCGAGATCAAGGACACACCGGCGGCAAGCCGGTTTGCGAGCGAGCGCCTGGCCGAACTTGGCCCGTTCAAGGGGAGCGAAAAAATACTGCTGGGCGTGTTTGCCTTGATGCTGCTACTCTGGGCAGGGGTGCCCGCCATGTTGCTGGGCCAAGAGTATGCGGTGGACCCAACTGCCGCTGCCGCTCTCGGATTGTCATTATTGCTGGTGACCAGCGTGCTCAATTGGGACGATGTGCTTAAGGAAAAAGGGGCTTGGGACACCATCATCTGGTTTGCAGCACTGGTCATGATGGCCACTTTCCTGAACAAACTAGGGCTGATTACCTGGTTTTCCAAGAGCATACAGACCGGGATTCTCGGGCTGGGTTTAGGCTGGGTCGGAGCGGTGGCGCTCCTGACGCTGGTGTATATGTATGCGCACTATTTGTTTGCCAGTACGACCGCGCACATCACCGCGATGTTCGGCGCATTCTTTGCCGCCGGGATCGCGCTGGGCGCACCGCCAATGCCGTTTGCGCTGCTACTGGCCGCGGTTTCGTCGATCATGATGACACTGACGCATTACGCCACGGGCACTTCGCCCATCATCTTCGGGTCGGGCTATGTCTCGCTGGGCGAGTGGTGGAAAGTAGGATTTTTCATGAGCATAGTTAATTTGGCCGTTTGGGTGCTTGTTGGCGGGCTCTGGTGGAAAGCGCTCGGCTACTGGTGAAATTGAACTGTAGGCATCAGCCGTATGGGAAACCGAGTATCTGCAACTACTGAAGGGTGCTAAAGAACGTCTGGCCGTGCGTGACATCGTTGACATTCGCTGCTGTACCGATGACTGTGTGAACCAGGCCCGAGTCAGCATCCACGCCAATGTGGGCCTTCATGCCGAAGTGCCACTGGTTGCCTTTCTTGGTCTGGTGCATCTCAGGGTCGCGCTCGCCACTGCTGTTCTTGGTGGAACTGGGCGCAGCTATCAGGGTGGCATCGACCACCGTGCCGGTCTTGAGCATCAATCCTTTTTCGGCCAATGTGGCATTGATGGTGGCAAGCAACTGGATGCTCAGGTTGTTTTGTTCGAGCAAGTGACGGAACCGCAAAATGGTAGATTCATCTGGCAGCCGAGTGATGCCAGCGTCAAGGTGCGCAAATTCGCAGTACAGCGGAACATCATGCAAGGCTTCTTCCATGGCCGGGTCAGACAAGCCAAACCACTGTTGCATGAAGTGAATGCGCAGCATGGTCAAACCCGCAAAGGGTGGGCGTCCTGTCTTGCCCGGCGGTGCGTGCGGCTCAATCAACGCTACCAACTCAGCCCAGGGAACCACCAGGTTCATCTCGTCAAGGAACTCGCGCTTGCGCGTACGCTTGGTGACCAATTCAAATCCGGTAGTGGCAAAGCATTTTTGTTTCATCGGAATTTAACGTCTGACCAGTTCATTGGGCTGACTTATGCAGAGCATCCTTAAATGGTTCACACGCTATTTATGTGGTCAAGAACAGCAATTTAAATTGTTCGACCCATGTTATTTTAATTAAGGGAGAGAAATCATGAGTTGTTCGTATCAATATAACAAATGTGAACCTGATCCCTTTAATTTGATTAGTTACTGAAACTGAAGAGGGCAATAACAATGAACGAAATTCAATATGAAAACGAAAAGGAAAATGAAATCATGCTTAAAAATCTGATAAACAATCCAGTCTCCATGGTTAGTGCATCCATACTGACGTTCGCATTTGCCACCGGGTGTGTATCCCAACCGGTTGTAAACAACCCGGGTACTATTCCGGCCAATACCTATTTGGCGCTGAGTCCTAACGGAAATCGCTTGGTTGTATCGTGGTACG
>JANNUE010000207.1:0-3346 GCA_031394895.1 Betaproteobacteria bacterium | reverse complement strand
CTGGTTTGAACCGGGCGAGGACGGCAGTTGGCCGGTCGATTTGCTGAACCCCGGGCTGCACAAGTTTTACAACCCTGAAGACCACATTGAGGCCCGCAGCCTGGTGGAGTTCAATTCCGGCAACGTCGAGCGCGGCATCTGTGCCATTCCCTATGTGCGCCAGCGTGATGGTGTCGTCACCTATTTCCCGGTCAACATCATTGGCAACCTGTATGTGAGCAACGGCATGTCGGCCGGCAACACCCCAGCCGAGGCGCGCACGCAGGCGCTGTCCGAGATCTTTGAGCGTCACATCAAGTTCCGCATCCTCCGTGAAGGCATTTGCCTGCCCGATGTGCCAGAGGCGGTGATCGCGCGCTACCCGCGCATTGCGGCGGGTGTCAAGGCGCTGCGCTCGGCCGGCTTTGGCATTCTGGTCAAAGACGCCTCGCTGGGCGGCCAGTTCCCGGTCATGAACGTGACGCTGTTGCACCCGCAGGACCAGGGTTGCTTTGCCAGCTTTGGCGCCCATCCCCGCTTCGAGATTGCGCTCGAGCGCGCCCTGACCGAGCTGTTGCAGGGCCGCGCGCTGGACGCGCTGGCCGGTTTTCCGGCGCCCGCGTTTGACCTGGAAGAGGTGGCGAGCGCCACCAACCTCGAAATCCATTTCGTCGATTCCAGCGGTGTCATCCACTGGAAGTTTCTGGGCGAAGTGCCCGACTACGCGTTTTGCGACTGGAACTTCAGCAGCAGCACGGCCGAGGACTACGCCTGGACGGTGGATCGCATCCACCGCGACGGGCGCGAAATCTATATTGCCGACTTCACCCATCTGGGCGTTTATGCCTGCCGCGTGCTGGTGCCCGGCATGTCCGAGATCTACCCGGTGGATGACCTGGAATTTGAGAACAACAGTGTCGGCAACAGCATTCGTGAAGCGATCCTGAACCTGCCCGATCTGGACGACCAGGAGTGTTCCGAGCTGCTCGATACCCTGAATGAATCTGCGTTGGCAGACCAGCGCCCGGTGGCGGCGGTGATTGGCCTGGCCGCCGACGCCGGCTCGTTCTGGAGCGACCTGCGCGTGGGCGAGCTCAA
This sequence comes from Betaproteobacteria bacterium, assembly GCA_031394895.1. Taxonomy (GTDB): domain Bacteria; phylum Pseudomonadota; class Gammaproteobacteria; order Burkholderiales; family Burkholderiaceae_C; genus Rhodoferax. The sequence continues at coordinate 2,269 of JANNUE010000207.1, read as the reverse complement.
GACGTTGCTGGCGCTGGCCATTGGCGATGAAGCGGCGACGCTCGAGGGCTGCGACTGGATCCGCCACTTTGACCAGCTCAACCCGCAGCGACGCAATGTATATGCCTGCATCGAGAGCCTGATCAACCTGGCCGACATGGGCGACACCGGTCCGTACCTGGGCACGCTGCGCCAGTTGTATGGCGCCGGTGCCGTGGCGCAGGCGCACGCGCTCATCATGCAAACTGACCGCTTCATGGGCATCGCCGCGCCCGGCTTGCTGCTTGAAGGCTGCGAAATGCATGGCAAACTGCTGGCCGCCTACGACAAGGTGCACGTCCGCTCGGCCTGAGTGGCTGTCGGTTCCACTGGCGCCGTCATGCAGCTACTGGTTTGCCTGGTGGTACCCACGCTGGATCACATGGCAAACGGGTGTGCTTGTGGAAGTTCGGGCGTCGGCCACTTGGCGCGCCGCTCATGCGCTGAAACTTTCAGTCCAGGCCTGGTTGGCCGGCTTGCGGCGCTAAGCCTATGTCGAAGGAGCGCGGTTTGAATCTGAATTCTGACTGGCTGGTTCCCGAGTGGCCGGCACCAGCGCGGGTGCGTGCGCTGTGCACTACGCGCGCCGGTGGTCAGTCGAGCCCCCCGTTTGATTCGCTCAATCTGGGTCAGCATGTGGGCGATCTGGCCAGCGATGTGGCGGCGAACCGCGCGGTGCTGCGCCACGCGATCGGGGCGCGGCCGGTGTTCTTGTCGCAACTGCACGGGACTCAGGTGTTGCGGCTGCAGGCGCAGACCGAAGATGACCTCCCGGCCGATGGCTGTATCACCGAGCAGACGGGCATTGCCTGCACCATCATGGTGGCGGACTGCCTGCCGCTGCTGTTGACTGATCGGCGCGGCACGGCGGTGGCCGCCGCGCACGCCGGCTGGCGCGGTCTGGCCGGTCACGGCGGTCACGGCGGGCACGGCATTGTGGAGGCTACAGTGCAAAGTTTTGCTGCCGGCGAATTGATGGCCTGGCTCGGGCCGTGCATCGGGCCCAAGGCATTTGAAGTGGGTGACGAAGTGCACCAGGCCTTTGTGGCGAACCAGCCGTCGGCCAGTGCCTGCTTTGCATCCGGGAGTAACGGCAAATGGCTGGCCGATCTGCAGGCGCTGGCGCGCTTGCGCCTGCAAGCGCTGGGCGTCAAACAAATCTATGGCAACGACGGCAGCCCGCCGTGGTGCACGGTGAGCAATCCATCACGTTTTTTCTCGCACCGGCGCGACTGCATCAGCGGCCGCATGGCTGCCTGCATCTGGCTCGTTTGAGGCGGCCGGCGCGGCGGCAGCGCGCTGGCTCGCCAACTCCGTTGCCTCCCTGGCCTTGATGGCACGGCGCCGGCCCGGCGCGCCGATCAGGTAAAGCGCCAGCGCCACCGGAGCCAAGCCATAGAATATAAAGGTCACGATCGCGCCAAGCACAGTGCCGATCGGGTTGGTGGCTTCGGCCACGGCCATCATCAGCGCGACATACAACCAGGCGATCGGTATGAGGTACATGGGTGAGCGGTTCCTGGGGTTTTGGGAAAAGAGCGGCGTGACAAACGGGAAGTCCGGAGATACTTGGGTTTCAACGAATCGGCACAACAAGCAGGGCACACTATGGCACAGGAATTACCGCAGACTTGGCTTGAGACGGCACAACTGTTTCAACAAAGCGCCAGCGAGGGGCTGAACAAAATATTCCAATCCCTGCAGAACATGGACCTGGGCACCGTGGCGGCGGATGCGCGGGGCGCATCAGCGGCGGCACCGGCGATCAATTTTGCGCCGGAGAAGCTGCAACAGGTGCAGCAAAAATATCTGGAGGAGGCCGCCGCACTGTGGAACCAGAGTCTGGCCGGCACTGCGCAGTATCAGGACAAGCGGTTCGCGGCCGATGCCTGGAGCTCCAACCCGGCAGCGGCCTTTTCGGCTGCGGCCTATTTGCTCAATTCCCACGCCTTGCTCGGTCTGGCAGAGGCGGTTGAGACCGACGCCAAGACACGCGCGCGTATTCGCTTTGCGGTCGAGCAGATGAACGCAGCGGCGGCGCCCAGCAATTTTCTGGCGCTCAACGCCGAGGCGCTGCAGAAGGCGATCGACACGCAGGGCGAGAGCATCGCCAAAGGCGTCACCAACCTGATCCACGACCTGCGCCAGGGCCATGTGTCGATGACCGACGAGAGCATCTTTGAAGTGGGCAAGAACGTGGCGACGACCGAGGGAGCCGTGGTGTTCGAAAACGATCTGTTTCAGCTGATCG
>JANNUE010000197.1:0-2264 GCA_031394895.1 Betaproteobacteria bacterium | reverse complement strand
CAGCGCTTTCTTCTGCGCCTCGGGCACCGGCCGCCAGAGCACCAGAAGTTTTCCGATGTGCTGAATCGGCGCTGCGCCCAGTTCGTCGGCCAGTGTTTGAAAGGTGAGCTCGCGCGCGGCGCGGTCGTCCGAGAAGACCCTGACCTTGATCAGGCCGTGAGCGTTGAGCGCGGCGTCGGCCTCTTTTTTGACAGCGGCGGTGAGCCCGTCGCCACCGATCATCACGACCGGATCGAGGTGATGCGCTTGCGCACGGTATTCTTTGCGTTGGGCAGGAGTCAGTTGAATTTGCGACATGTCGCTATTATCGGTTACCAAGGCAGAAATGAAAGTTCAAACCAAAAGCAGCAAGGTCAACCGGGCGTGGATCAACGACCACGTGAATGACCCTTACGTCAAACAGGCAAAGCTGGAGGGCTATCGCGCCCGCGCCGCCTACAAACTGAAAGAAATTGACGAGTCGCTGCATTTGATCAAGCCCGGCCAGTTGGTGGTTGACCTGGGGTCCACGCCGGGTGCCTGGAGCCAGTACGTGCGGCGCAAGATGTCGCCCAAGACCGCTACCGGCGGTGGCGCGGCCGCCGGTGGACTCAACGGCACCATCCTGGCGCTCGATATCCTGCCGATGGAAGCAATCGAAGGTGTGCTGTTCCTGCAGGGAGATTTCCGCGAACCCGAGGTCCTGAAGCGCCTCGGCGTTGAAATGAACGGCCGCCTGGCCGATGTTGTGGTGTCCGACATGGCGCCCAATTTATCGGGCATCGCGTCGGTCGATGCAGTGCGCATTGAAGAGCTGGTGGAACTCGCCATTGACTTCGCCCAACACCACATGAAAGCGCAGGGTGCGCTGGTGGCCAAAGTGTTTCATGGCGGCAGCTACGACCGCCTCGTCAAGCGCTTCAAACAGAGCTTTGTCGTCGTTAAAACGATCAAGCCAAAAGCTTCGCGCGACAAGTCGTCAGAGACCTTCCTGGTTGGTCTGGGCTTGAAGGCGGTTTGAATTCCATGACATGGCAGTGGCTGATAGCGGAAAATTAAAGCCTCCACACCTTGAAACGCCTAAAATAGAGCCCAATTACGTTTGGTCTTTCTATTTGCGTCCCTATTGGAGCCTCGTTTGAATAATCAGTGGTTTTCGAAAATCGCCGTCTGGCTGGTCATTGGGCTGGTGCTGTTCACCGTGTTCAAGCAATTTGACACACGCGCCACGGCCGGAGCCGGCTATCTGGGGTACTCCGATTTCCTGGAAGAAGTGCGCGGCAAGCGTATCAAAAGCGCCATCATTCAGGAAGGTCAGGGCGGCACAGAAATCATTGCCGTCACCAATGACGACCGCAAGGTCAGAACGACGGCCACCTACCTCGACCGCGGCCTGGTCGGCGACCTGATTGCCAATGGCGTCAAGTTTGATGTGAAAGCGCGCGAAGAAGGCTCGTTGCTGATGACGCTGCTGGTCAGTTGGGGCCCGATGCTGCTATTGATTGGCGTCTGGATTTATTTCATGCGCCAGATGCAGGGCGGTGGCAAGGGCGGCGCCTTCAGCTTTGGCAAGAGCAAGGCGCGCATGATGGACGAGAACACCAACCAGGTCACTTTTGCCGATGTCGCCGGCTGCGACGAGGCCAAGGAAGAAGTGAAAGAGGTGGTCGATTTCCTGAAAGACCCGCAGAAATTCCAGAAGCTCGGTGGTCGCATTCCGCGCGGCCTGCTGCTGGTCGGCCCGCCCGGAACAGGCAAGACGCTGCTGGCCAAAGGCATTGCCGGCGAGGCCAAGGTGCCGTTCTTCAGCATCAGTGGCTCCGACTTCGTCGAGATGTTTGTTGGCGTCGGCGCGGCCCGCGTGCGCGACATGTTCGACAACGCCAAGAAGAACGCGCCGTGCATCATCTTCATTGACGAACTTGACGCGGTCGGGCGGCAACGCGGCGCCGGGCTTGGCGGCGGCAATGATGAACGCGAGCAGACGCTCAATCAGATGCTGGTCGAGATGGATGGTTTTGAGACCAACGTCGGCGTGATCGTTGTGGCGGCTACCAATCGGCCCGACATTCTGGACTCCGCGCTGCTGCGCCCGGGACGCTTTGACCGCCAGGTCTATGTGACCCTGCCGGATATTCGCGGCCGCGAGCAGATTCTCAACATTCACATGCGCAAGGTGCCGCTGGGGCAGGACGTCAACTCAGGCGTCATCGCGCACGGTACGCCGGGCATGTCGGGTGCCGACCTGGCCAATCTGTGCAACGAAGCCGCGCTGATGGCAGCCC
>JANNUE010000100.1:0-2542 GCA_031394895.1 Betaproteobacteria bacterium | reverse complement strand
ATTGCTGTCGCGCGTTGTCGGCAAAGGTCTTGAGCTCGGCGTAGTTGAATCCGTCTGCTTCGAGGGCGTAGATCACGCCGTAGACATCACCAAAGTCGTTATTAAAGAAGGGACCAATTACCCCAGCGGGCAACGTGCCGCGCATGTCACCAATTTTCTTGCGCACGGTGTACCAGACGTTGGCCACATCCGCCGCTTTCGATGAATCCTTGATCTGAAAAATGATCTGCGATTCACCGGGTTTCGAGTAGCTGCGGATTTTGTCGGCGTAGGGTGCCTCCTGCAGCGTGCGCTCGATTTTGTCCGTTACCTGCTCAGCCACCTGCTGCGCCGTCGCGCCAGGCCAGATGGTACGAACCACCATGGCGCGAAAAGTGAAAGGCGGGTCTTCATCTTGACCAAGCTGAAAATAGGCTGCCGCGCCCATCAGCATCAACACCACCATCAGGTAGCGGGTAAAAGCCGCGTGTTCAAGCGCCCAGCGCGAGAGGTTAAAGCCTTTTTTTGGTTTTTCCTGCTTCATGATGGACTCACTTTGTCGCCGTGGCAGGGGCTGACGTGTTGGCAGGCTTGGGTTCTTTATAAAGGGTGACTTTTTGCCCAGGCGAGAGCACATGCACACCGGCCACCACCACCTGCATGCCCGGCTGCAATCCGCTGGCCACGACCACATCGTTGCCATCGGCTGTGGCGATCTGGACCGTCTGCAGCCTGACCGTCATGCTGGCCGGCTCCAGTACCCAGACGGCTGACGATTTCCCCTCCTGACGAAAAGCGCTGGTGGGCAGCGTGATCGCTTGGATTGCGCCACGAGACAAAGCCTGCGGCACCACCGACACCGTACTGCCGAGGGCTGGTGAGGCATCCGGGCCCAATGCCACCTTGACCGCAAACGTGCGGGTCACGGGATCGGCACTGGCGGCCACCTCGCGCACCGTACCTTTAAGGACAACAGTCTCTGCACCCCACCTCCGTACCTCGACGAACGATCCGGCCTTGATTGCAGCAACCTTGTCCTCAGGAATGGAAAATGCAACGTCGCGGGGTCCGTCTTGGGCGATTCGAACTATCGGTGAACCAGCACTGACAACTTGTCCCGACTCGGCTTCAACTGCAGTGACAACGCCGGCCACATCAGCCACCAAATTGGCGTATGAGAGTTGGTTGCCCTGCCCCGACAGCTGAATCTGCGTTTGCTCAAACTGCGCCTGAGCCGCTTTGAAAGTGGCTTCACGGCGCTCCAATTCAGCCCCGCTGATGAAATTCTGCTCCCTCAAAGCCTTGAAACGCTTCAGATCCGCCGCCGCAAGGTCCCTATTGGTGACCGCACCAGCCAGTTGCGCACGCGCACCTTCGCTGGCCAGCTTAAGGTCCTGCGGGTCAAGCTGGGCGATGAGTTGCCCCGCTTTCACGTGCTGGCCAAGCTCGACGTGGCGCCGGACAATCTTCCCGCCAACCCGAAATCCCAGGCGGGATTCGACCCGCGCGCGCACTTCACCGGCAAACTCTGTCTGCGCCTGCATACTCTGCAGTCCGACCGTCACGACTTTGACCGCCCGAATGGGCTCAGCGACTGGCGCAGGCTTGGAACAGGCCGTCAGCATCAGTGCTGCCAGCAGTGGCGCGAGCCCGGCTGAGAATAGTTTTTTCGACATGACAGGACACTTCCAGAAACGCAAAAATAAATTTAATGACCAAACGGTTAGCAATTTTAGATATATTCCCATGCCTGTCAAACCACCCCCACCGAAAGCGCCGTTTCCAAGGTGAATAGAACCCCTCCCCCCAGAACCTCGCCAGTGGACCACTACGAGAATTTTCCCGTAGCCTCCTGGCTCTGCCCGCCCCGGTTGCGCCCGGCTATTGCTGCAATCTACTGGTTCGCCCGCACCGCTGACGACATCGCCGACGAGGGAGACGCCACGCCCGCGGCAAGGCTCGAGCAATTGGCGGCGTTCCGGCAGGATTTGGCCGCGATCACCGATGATCTGCCGGCCAGTGGTCAGTGGCCGGAGGTTTTTGGACCGCTGCATCGCGTTTTGCATGACTATCGCTTACCCACCCAACTGCTCAGCCTGCTGCTTGACGCTTTCGAGCAAGACGTGCGCTTCACCGCTGAACGTCGGCGCTACCAAAACGATGCAGAGTTGGTCGATTACTGCACCCGCTCAGCCAACCCGGTTGGTCGACTGCTGCTGCATCTTTATGACATTCACGACGATGCATCTTTGGCGCAAAGTGATCAGATCTGCACGGCGTTGCAACTCATCAACTTCTGGCAGGACCTGAGCGTCGATGTGCCCCGAGAACGCTGGTATCCGAGTGTGCGGACGATGCAGCGGCATGGGGTGACGGACGCCGACTTGCAGGCAGGGAGCGACTCCTTGCTTGCCGCCAAACTGGTAGCCAATTACGTTGCCAGTGCAAGAGCCATGATGCTCAAGGGTGCTCCACTTGCCTGCCATATTCCGGGGCGCGCAGGTTGGGAACTTCGCCTTGTAGTGCAGGGAGGCCTGCGCATTCTGGACAAAATTGAGGCCCT
>JANNUE010000079.1:0-29571 GCA_031394895.1 Betaproteobacteria bacterium | reverse complement strand
AAGATCTGGACCCGCATCATCCGCGAGATTACGGTTGCGGCCCGCGCTGGCGGAGGCGACTTGAGAATCAATCCGCGCTTGCGGCTGGCGGTGGACCGGGCCAAGGCGGCCAATATGCCGGCCGATCGCGTCAAGTACAACATCGACAAGGCGACCGGCAATCAGGAGGGCGTGACCTACGAGGAAATCCGCTACGAAGGCTATGGCATCGGCGGCGTCGCGATTCTGGTCGATACCATGACCGACAACAAGGTGCGCACCGTGGCCGAGGTGCGCCACGCGTTCTCCAAATACGGCGGCAATATGGGGACCGAAGGCTCGGTGGTGTTCCAGTTCAAGCGCTGCGGCCAGCTGATTTTTGCCCCTGGCACCAATGAAGACAAGGTGATGGAGGTGGCGCTGGAGGCGGGTGCCGAAGACGTAATTGCCGACGATGACGGCGCCGTTGAAGTGCTGACCGCTTACGCTGATTTTGAGACGGTCAAGAACGCGCTGGAGGCGGCGGGGCTCCCGCCCGAGCTGGCCGAAGTCACGATGCGAGCGGAAAACCCGATTGAGCTCACCGGTGACGAGGCGGTGCGCATGCAAAAGCTGCTTGACGCGCTGGAAGATCTTGACGACGTGCAGGCGATCTATCACAACGCAGAAATCGACAGCGACGCGTTATGAAGATTCTTGTCATCGGCGGCGGCGGACGCGAACACGCGCTGGCCTGGAAGTTGTCGCAATCGCCCAGGGTTCAGACCGTGTACGTCGCGCCCGGCAACGCCGGCACGTCGCTCGATGAGCGTTTTGTTAACGTTCCGATTACCGGCGTGCAGGAGTTGCGGGCCTGGGCGCTGGAGCACAAGATTGGCTTGACGGTAGTCGGGCCGGAGGGCCCGCTGGCGGCCGGTGTGGTGGACGAGTTTCGTCAGCATGGGCTGCGCATCTTTGGCCCGACGCGGCTGGCGGCGCAACTGGAAAGCTCGAAGGCGTTCTCAAAGGATTTCATGCGCCGTCATGGCATTGCGACGGCGCAGTACGAGACCTTCACGGATGCGGCGCTGGCGCACGCCTACATCGGGCAACAGGGCGTGCCGATTGTCGTCAAGGCCGATGGTCTGGCGGCCGGCAAAGGGGTGGTGGTCGCCACCACGCTGGAGCAGGCGCATCAGGCGGTCGATTTCATGCTGGTTGACAACACCCTGGGGGTAACGCACAACGAGGGCGGTGCGCGCGTGGTCATCGAGGAATTCCTGAGGGGCGAGGAAGCCAGTTTCATTGTCATGTGCGACGGCAAGAACGTGCTTCCACTGGCCACCAGCCAGGACCATAAGCGTTTGCTCAACGGCGATCTGGGCCCCAATACCGGCGGCATGGGAGCGTACTCGCCGGCGCCGGTGGTGACGCCGGACGTGCATGCCCGCACCATGCGCGAAATCATTTTGCCAACGATTCGGGGCATGGAAAAAGATGGCATTGTGTTTACCGGATTCCTGTATGCCGGTCTGATGATCGATGCCAGCGGACACCCGAAAACGCTGGAGTTCAACTGCCGCATGGGCGACCCGGAAACGCAACCGATTCTGCTGCGCCTGAAAACCGATCTGCTGGAAGTGATGCTGGCGGCAACCGAGCCGGGTCCGCATGGTCAGCTCGATCAAGTCGAGTTGCAGTGGGACCGGCGCACCGCGCTGGGTGTCGTGCTGGCAGCGCACGGCTACCCGCTGCAGCCGCGCAAAGGCGACGCGATTGGCGGGCTGCCGCCAGAGCAGGACGACGCCGTGGTGTTTCATGCTGGCACCGCCTTGCAGGACGGCACGGTGGTCACCTCGGGCGGCCGGGTTCTTTGCGTCACGGTACTGGCCGACAACGTCAAGCTGGCGCAGCAGCGTGCCTATGAAGTGGCCGCCGGCATTCGTTTTGACGGCATGCAGTACCGGACCGATATTGGTCATCGCGGCGCCAAGAACTGACCGGACCTATGTCGGCAATCGGGTTTGCCAGACCGTTTCCGGTTCAGTTCACCGGCAGTGCGCTCGCGCGCTGGCTGGTGCGACGCCTGGGCTGGCGTCTGCAGTTTGACGGTTTGCCTGCCTTGCAGGGCATCCTCGTCATCTATCCGCACACCAGCAATTGGGACTTCGTGATACTGGTGCTGATGAAATGGGCGATTGGCATACCGGTTTCCTTCTGGGGCAAGGACAAGCTTTTTCGCTTGCCGTTGCTGGGCGGCTGGCTGCGCTGGCCCGGCGGCGTGCCGGTGAACCGGACTGCTTCACGCGGCGTCGTCGGCAGTGCGGTTGATCAGTTTGCCAAAGCGCGGGACGACGGTCGCTACTTCTGGCTGGCTCTGGCGCCCGAGGGCACGCGCAAGCGAATTCCGGGCTGGCGCAGCGGTTTCTACTGGACCGCCGTCAATGCCGGCGTGCCGGTCGGCCTGGTGCGCCTCGACTACTGCAAGCGCGAGGTCACGGTGCGCGACTTCATGGTTCTGGGGGGCGATGAAGCGCAAGACTTGCGACGGATTGCTGGCGTTTATGACGGCGTATGCGGTTACATTCCTGCCAATGCCGCACCGATTCGCCTGCTGCACCCGGCTGTGCCGCGCTCTGAAACCATTGTTCAATGACTATGCCAAATACTTCAACCTCCAATGTAGGCGCGGTGCGCCACTATCTGCTGGTCCTGCAGGCGCGCATCACCCAGGCAGTTGCCGGCGTTGACGGAAGTGACTTTTTACAGGATGCCTGGCACAAGCAGCCGGGTGAGCTGCTGCAGGGCGACGGGCTGACCAAGATACTCGAAGGCGGTGCGGTATTTGAGCGTGCCGGCTGCGGCTTTTCGCATGTGCGCGGTCCGGCGCTGCCGCCGTCTGCCACCCAGCATCGCCCCGAACTGGCCGGAGCACCGTTTGAGGCGATGGGTGTGTCACTGGTTTTTCACCCGCGCAACCCCTACGTGCCGACGGTGCACATGAATGTGCGCATGCTGTCGGCCGTTGCGCCCGATGGGCAACCGGTGTGCTGGTTTGGCGGCGGCATGGACTTGACGCCGTACTATGGTTTTGAAGAGGATGTGGTGCATTTCCACAGCACGTGCCAGGCCGCGTTGGCGCCGTTTGGCAGCGACAAATACCCGCGCTTCAAGACCTGGTGCGACGAGTACTTCTACCTCAAGCATCGCTCGGAGCAGCGCGGCGCCGGCGGGATCTTTTTCGATGACTTTTCCGAGCTTGGCTTCGAGCGGAGTCTGACGCTGATGCAAGCGGTGGCGGACTCGTTCTTGACAGCGTATATGCCGATTGTGCAGCGTCGCAAGGACATGCCCTACGGTGATCGCGAGCGAGCGTTTCAGCTCTATCGACGCGGGCGCTATGTCGAGTTCAATCTGGTGTGGGACCGCGGCACGCACTTTGGCTTGCAAACAGGCGGACGCACCGAATCGATCCTGCTGTCGATGCCGCCGCTGGTGAGTTGGGCTTATCAAAACGTGCCGTCGCCAGGTTCGCCGGAAGCGCGGCTGTACAGCGAGTTTCTGGTGCGCAAGGACTGGGTTTGACGTGAAGGTGGCAACTGCCGCACCCGCTGCGATGCGCATTGGTGTTTTTGGCGGCGCCTTTGATCCGCCGCATGCCGCCCATGTGGCTTTGGCAACGGTGTCTGTTGCAAATCTGCAACTTGATCGGCTGCTGATTGTTCCCACTGGCCAGGCCTGGCACAAAAGTACTCCCCTAAGCCCGGCGTGCCACCGTCTGGCGATGGCTCGCCTGGCCTTTGCGGGCATGCCACAGGCGGTGATTGATGCGCGTGAAACCGAACGCGCTGGCCCCAGCTACACGGTGGACACTTTGCGCGAGTTGAAACTGCAGTGGCCCGCTGCCGAGTTGTATCTGATCATCGGTGAAGATCAGGCGCGCGCGCTGGCGAACTGGCATGAGGCGCAGGAAGTCTTGCGACTCGCTATAATTTGTGTAGCTGAGCGGGAGCATTTGACGGGGGATAAAACCCCGTTCGTGCCTCCAAAGACATCGGAGGCGCGTTTCCGGCGGCTGCCAATGCCGGCCATGCGTGTCAGTGCAACCGAGATCCGGGCCAGAGTTGGCGCGCACGCCAGCGTTGTGCCACTGGTCATTGAGCCCGTTGCGCGTTATATTGACGAACACCACCTTTACCAGACTACTTGATGACTACTGCCACCCTTGCAAAAAAAGACATTCAAAAACTTCAACGCGCCATTGTCGATGGCCTGGAAGACGTCAAAGCCCAGGACATCAAGGTGTTTGACACCGAACATCTTTCGTCTTTGTTTGAGCGGGTCATCATTGCTTCGGGAACGTCCAACCGGCAGACCCGCGCGCTCGCCGCCAGTGTGCGTGACGCGGTGCGCGAGGTCGGTTTTCAAAAGCCCCGCATCGAGGGTGAAGAAAATGGCGAGTGGATCATTGTCGATTGTGGCCAGGCCGTGGTGCATGTCATGCAACCCAATATCCGCCAGTATTACAACCTGGAAGAGCTCTGGGGTGAGAAACCGGTGCGCCTCAAGTTCGGAGCCGTCAAGCCGGTCGTGAGCGAGCCGGTCAAGGCAGAAAAGATCAAAAAAGATGCCGTCAAGCCTGAAGCCGGCTTGAAGCGCTCGAATGCCGCCAAGAAGGGCGTGCAGGAAGCCTTTCCATCCAAAGCCCAGGTGAAGAAGACGCTGGCGGCCAAGAGTGCCGCCGTCAAGTCGCCAGCCAGAACTAGCGCGCCGAAGAAGATCACCATCAAGGCCGGCGCCACGGTGGCGGCCAAGAAGGCACCAGCCGGCAAGACGCCTGCCAGGAAGACGCCTGCCAGGAAGTCCGCAGCAGCCAAACCCTGACCGGGATTCTTGTGCGGCTGCTGATTGTTGCGGTCGGCCAGCGCGTGCCGGACTGGGCGCAAACGGCGTGGGACGACTACGCCAAGCGCTTTGCCAACGATCTGCGGCTGGAGCTCAAACCGATCAAGACCGAGCCGCGCGGCTCCAAGACCGTGGAAACACTGCTGGCGGCTGAGCGCCTGCGGATCGAGGCGGCGCTGCCCAAGGCCTGTCGCATCGTCGCGCTGGACGAGCGCGGCACGGCGCTGACAACCGTTGCACTGGCCGCCAAACTGCGTCAGTGGCAGCTTGAAGGCGATGACGTGGCTGTCGTGATTGGCGGGCCCGACGGGTTAGACCCCGAGTTCAAACGGCTGGCCCATGAGCGCATCCGTCTGTCCGACTTGACGCTGCCGCACGCCATGGTGCGTGTGCTGCTGGTCGAGCAGTTGTATCGCGCCTGGTCGATCAACGCCAATCACCCGTACCACCGTGAGTAAGTTCATTTACCTTGCGTCGCAAAGCCCGCGCCGGCGCCAGTTGCTCGATCAACTCGGTGTGCGCTACGAGCTGCTGCTGCCCGACGCGCACGAAGACACGGAAGCGCTGGAAGCTGTGCTGCGCAACGAGGGCGCGCGCAACTACGTCACGCGCGTCACGCAGCTCAAGCTCGATGCCGCGTTGCAGCGGCTCAGGCGCCGGGGGCTGCCGCCGGCCCCGGTGCTGTGCTCGGACACCACCGTCGCACTCGGGCGCACCATCTACGGCAAGCCAGCCGATGCGTCCGACGCACTGCGCATGTTGAGCGAGCTGTCGGGCCGGACGCACCGGGTGTTGACTGCGGTGGCCTTGGGTACGGCCCGCAAACGCCAGCAGGTGGTGAGCGAATCGCGCGTCACGTTTGCCTCCTTGAGCCGACGCCAGATGCAGGACTACATTGCCAGCGAAGAACCGATGGGCAAGGCCGGCGCCTACGCCGTGCAGGGCAGGGCGGCGGCGTTCATTTCGCATTTGAGCGGTAGTTATTCTGGCATCATGGGCCTGCCGATGTTCGAGACCGCAGCGTTGCTGCGGTCTTTCGGCTTAACTCATTAGGTCATCATGCTGGAAGATATTCTGATCAACTGGTCGCCACAGGAAACGCGTGTCGCGATGGTCGAAAACGGCGCGCTGCAGGAACTGCACGTCGAGCGCACGCTCGAGCGCGGTCTGGTCGGCAACGTCTATCTGGGCAAGGTCGCGCGCGTGCTGCCGGGCATGCAGTCGGCGTTTGTTGATATCGGGCTGGAGCGTGCCGCGTTCCTGCATGTGGCCGATGTCTGGCACCGCCAGCCCGATGGCGAAGCGCCGGCCATGGTGCGCAACACGCAGGTGCTTGTGCCGATTGAGAAGCAGGTGTTCGAAGGCCAGTCGCTGATGGTGCAGGTGATCAAGGATCCGATCGGCTCCAAGGGTGCACGCTTGTCCACGCAAATCAGTATCGCCGGTCGCTTGCTGGTGTTTTTGCCGCAGGACGACCACGTCGGCGTGTCGCAGAAGATTCTGCCACACCAGCGTGATGACTTACGCGCGCGCCTGCAAAGCCTGGTGGGGGAGCAGGGCGGCGGGTTCATTTTGCGCACCAACGGCGAGGAGGCGTCCGATCAGGAACTGTCCGAGGACATTGACTACCTGCGCAAGGCCTGGGCCCGCATCAGGGACGCTGCGCTGCGCTTGCCGGCGCAGTCTCTGTTGCATCAGGATCTGAATTTGCTGCAACGCGTGCTGCGTGACCTGGTCAGGGAAGACACGCAAACCATCCGGGTTGATTCACGCGAGCAGTTTGACGCGCTGAAGATATTCGGCATCGAATTCATGCCGGCCGCCGCCGCCAAGTTGCAGCATTACGCCGGCGAGCGCCCGATCTTTGACCTGTATTCGATTGACGATGAAATCGCCAAGGCGCTGGGGCGACGCGTGGAACTCAAGTCCGGCGGCTATTTGATCGTGGACCAGACCGAAGCCCTGACGACCGTCGATGTCAACACCGGTGGCTTTGTCGGCGCCCGCAATTTTGACGATACGATTTTCAAGACCAACCTGGAAGCGGCGCAAGCGATCGCGCGCCAGTTGCGCCTGCGCAATCTGGGCGGCATCATCATTGTCGATTTCATCGACATGGTGCGCGAGGATCACCGTGAAGCGGTGCTGTCGGAGTTTCGCAAGCAGTTGCTGCGCGATCGCGTCAAGACCATGGCCGGCGGTTTTTCGCAGCTTGGGCTGGTCGAGATGACGCGCAAGCGCACCCGCGAATCTCTCGCCCAGATGCTGTGCGAACCATGCGCCGTTTGCGAAGGCAAGGGCATTGTCAAAACGGCGCGCAGCGTGGCCTATGACATTTGTCGCGAGATACTGCGCGAGGCGCGCCAATTCAACCCGCGCGAGTTTCGCGTTGTCGCATCGCCCAAAGTCATCGAGCTTTTTCTTGACGAAGAGAGCCAGCATCTGGCGGGCTTGAGCGAGTTCATTGGCAAGCCGGTGTCGCTGCAAAGTGAAACTGCGATGGGGCAAGAGCAATACGATATCGTGCTTCTTTAGTCCTGCCGTTTCATGCCACAACTTCGCAGCGCCAATAGTTCGCCGATACCGATTCTGACTTACCACCAGATCGAAACTGCGCCGGCCAGAGGTGCGAGCTTTCGCAGTCTGTATGTCTCTCCCGCCGCCTTTGCGCGTCAGATGGCCTGGCTGCACGCGCTGGGCTACTGTGGTCTGTCGATGCCGGCATTGCTGCCCTACCTGCGGGGCGAGCGCACCGGCAAGGTGTTTGGCATCACGTTCGACGACGGCTACCTGAACAACCTGACCCATGCCCTGCCGGTATTGCTGCGTCATGGTTTCTCGTCCACCTGTTACGCGGTCAGCCAGCAACTTGGCCAGACCAACGCGTGGGACCGCCAGCAGGGTGTAGCGCAAACCGCACTGATGGACGCGTCGCAGTTACGCCAGTGGCTGACTGCGGGACAGGACATAGGCGCCCATACCCGACACCACGTGCGATTGACGCAAGTTGACACGGCAACGTGCGTCCGGGAAATAGCCGTGTGCAGGTTGGAGCTTGAAGACCTGACCGGTGCCCCGGTGCGCCATTTCTGTTATCCCTATGGCGAGTACCAGCCGGCCCATGTGGCGATCGTGCAGCAGGCCGGCTTTGAGTCGGCGACGACGACACAGCGCAGCCGTTGTCTGGCGCATGAAGACTTGCTGCAGTTGCCACGCGTGCCGGTGGTTCGCTCGACCAGCCTGCCCTTGCTCTGGATCAAGCTGGTAAGCGGCTATGAAGATCGCCGGAGGCGGGTTTGACTGCCGGCGCGGTGGGTGGCAGGCGGCTACGCATCGCCGTGCTGAACCGCGTTTTTTCACCGACCGGCGGCGGTGCCGAACGTTATTCGATCGCGCTGGTTGAACAACTGGCTGCGCGCCACGAAGTTCATGTGTTCGCCCAGCAGTGTGACCATGATTGGCCCGGCGTCAATTGCCACAGGGTATCAACACCCCTTGTCAAACCGCGCTGGGTCAACCAGCTTTGGTACGCGCTGGCGACATGGCGCGCCACCCGAAGTGGTTTCGATGTGGTTCACTCGCACGAGAACACTTGGCATGGCGAGGTTCAGACGGTTCATGTGTTACCCCTTCAATACAACCTGATTCACGGACGTAGCGGTTGGCGCTTGTTCCTGCGCTATTTGAAAGTGCTGAGCAGTCCGCGCCTGCTGGCTTATCTGAGTCTGGAGCGCCTGCGTTTTGCGGCGCAGCGCAAGCGCTTTGTCGTCGTGGCATCGCCGGCATTGCAGGACGTGATGCAGCAGACTTTCCCCAGTTGTCCGGTCAACGTGATGACACCGGGCGTGACCATGCCGGCGGCGCCGCTGACACGCCATGCTGCCAGAGCCCTGCTGCAACTGCCCGGCGACGGACAACTGCTGGCGTTTGTCGCCAACGATTATCAGAAGAAGGGCCTGGCGACACTGCTGCAGGCGATGACGCGCTTGGCCGCCGATGTGCAGCTGGCGGTGGTCGGTGATCCGTCCCACATTGCGCTGTTTCAAGACAAGGCCAATGCGCTGGGCCTGGGCGCGCGCGTCCATTTTCTGGGCCATCTCAAGGACGTGTCGCCTTTATACGCTGCGGCCGATGTGCTGGCCCATCCGACCACTGAAGATACCTTTGCGATGGTGGTGCTGGAGGCCATGGCGCACGGTTTGCCGGTCGTGGTGAGCGATGCTCGCTATTGCGGGATTGCCGGTTTGCTCACGCACGAGGTCAATGCCATGATCCTGTCGTCGCCGACCGATGAGCGGGTACTTGCCGAGGTTGTAGGGATGGTTTTGGCCGATCAGCAACTCAGGGAGAACTTGAGCCAGGCCGGACGCCTGTTTGCCGGTCAACACTCGTGGAGCGCAATCGCCGATCGGCACGAGTTGCTGTACTGGCAGATTGCCGCCATTGCAGCGACAAGGGCTGATACCATGGCTCTCAAATCATGAAACTGACACCGCAGCCCATTGGAAGGCTAACACTTTTCTCCATTGTGATTCCGACCTGGAATAATCTCGCGCTGCTCAAGTTATGCGTTGACAGCGTGCGCCGCAACAGCGCGTTCGACCATCAAATCATCATCCATGTGAACGACGGCAGCGACGGGACTCTGGAGTGGGTTCGTTCGCAGGGCCTGATGCATACGCACTCGGCGCAGAATATCGGCATTTGCCTGACGGTCAACCAGTGCGCGGCGCTGGCGCAACACGATTTGATTGTTTACCTTAACGACGACATGTACTGTTGTCCGCAGTGGGACAGCAAGCTGATCGAGCGGGTGCACCAGATTGGTCATGACGCCTTCATGCTGTCCGGCACCATGATAGAACCGGTGGCGTCGGGCAATCCTTGCGTCAGCGTGTCTGATTTCGGACGCGATGCGCAGACGTTTCAACCAGCCGAACTGGTGCAGAATTTTCGGTCCATGGTAAAGGCCGACTGGTATGGTGCCACCTGGCCGCCGACGCTGGTTCACAAACGCTGGTGGCACGCCGTCGGCGGTTACAGCACCGAGTTCAGTCCAGGCATGAGCAGCGACAATGATTTCTCCATGAAGATGTGGGCCGCCGGTTGCCGCGTCTTTCTCGGTGTGGGGGGCAGTCTGGTGTACCACTTTATGTGCAAAAGCACCGGGCGGATCGTGAAGAACAATGGCCGCAAGCAGTTCATGCGCAAGTGGGGCATGACCTCGTCATTATTTGATCGCTACTATCTGCGCCGGGGGCAGACGGCAACCGACATCATCCTGCCTGAGCCTGAGCAGACGGCCGAATTTCGGCGCAAGTTTCGGATCAGCAAAATCAAAGCCTGGCTGGCTTAAGGCGCCTTCGTGTCGCCGCTTGCATCATTCGCTGGCGACGCTGTCGCGGGATTGAACCCCATCTGATACAGCAAGGCATAGGTGCCCTGAGCCGCCAACAACTGTGCGTGCGTGCCGCATTCGACCATGCGACCCTTGTCCATCACCACAATCCGGTCGGCATGCTGGATGGTGGACAGGCGGTGCGCGATGACCAGCGTGGTTCGCTGTTGCATCAGGCGCTGCAAGGCATCCTGCACGGCGCGCTCGGACTCGGCGTCGAGCGCCGAAGTCGCCTCATCCAGAATCAGAATCGGTGCATCCTTGTACAACGCGCGCGCAATCGCCAGGCGCTGGCGCTGGCCGCCCGAGAGTTGCATGGCGTTGTGGCCGACCACCGTATCAATGCCTTGCGGTAAGTCGCCTATCAATTCGCTCAGGTTGGCCGCCTGCAGGCAGTCGGCAACGCGCTGGCGGTCCATGACCTGCCCCAGCGCCACGTTGGTCGCGATGCTGTCATTGAGCATCAGCACATGCTGGCTGACCAGCGCGAACTGGGCGCGCAAGGCGCTCAAGTCCCATTCGCTCAGCGCATGGTCGTCGAGTTCGATGCGCCCGCTGCTGAGTTCAATAAAGCGTGGCAGTAAATTGACCAGCGTGGTTTTGCCCGAACCCGAGGCGCCGACCAGCGCCACCGTCTCACCGGGTTGCACCTCCAGATCGAAGCCATCGAGCGCCGCCGTATTGCTGTTGGCGTAGCTGACGCTCGCCTGTAGAAAGCGCAGACGGCCCAGCGCCCTTGGCTTGGCGAAGGTTCCGCCGGACTCGCTGGGCGTCAGGGCGATCAGGTCCAGGCCGCGTTCCATCGCAGCCAGACCCCGCGTGATGGGGTTGGTTATCTCGGACAAATGCTTGATCGGGGCCAGCAGCATCAGCATGGCCGCGACAAACGCGGCAAAGCTGCCGACCGTCGTTGCCTGTCCGGCGCTTTGCACCATCGCCACGGTGATCACGGCAGACAGGGCGATGGCGGCCAATATCTGGGTCAACGGCGTCATGGCGGCGGAGGCGACGGTCGATTTCATCGACAGTCGCTGCAACACCTGACCGAGCTGATTAAAGCGCCGGGCTTGCGCGCCCTGCGCCGCCTGCAGTCGCACGTCGCGGTGCGCGAGCACGTTTTCTTCGACCACATAAGCCAGGCTGTCGGTCGCGTCCTGGCTGTCTTTGGTGAGGCGGTACAAACGCCTGGAGAGGGTTTTCATGACGAACGCCACGGCCGGAAAAAGAAAGGCCACGATCAGTGTCAATTTCCAGTTCAGATACATTAGGTAAGCCACCAGCGACACCAGCGTCAGGCTGTCGCGTGCCAGCGTCAGCAGCGCGTTGATGAGTTGGACAGAGCCGGTCTGCACTTCGTACACCAGCGTATTGGCCAGTGAACTCGACGTCTGGTCGTGGAACAGCGAAAGCCTGGCGTCAAGCAGCTTGTCGAACATGGCGCTGCGCATTTTCAGCAAACCCTGATTGGTGATCTTGGCCAACGCCAATTGCGCCAGGAAAGCCGCCAGGCCGCGCACTGCGAACAGCGTGATCAGCGTCGTTGGCACGACCCAGATCGCCAGTGTGCCCTGTTGAAAGCCACGGTCGAGCAGCGGTTTCAACAGCGCCGGTATCAGTGGCTCGCTGATCGACAGCACAAGGGTGGCGCCAACGGCCAACAACCAGGCGGCATGGGGAACCGAGAAATAGGGCCACAGTCGAGCCATTCGCTTCAGCAGTGCAGGTGAGCTAACCGGGGTTGGTGATGACATGGGGGTGGCCTTGCGGCTTGGAGTGGCGTTTGCGGGTCGTATTATCGGCTGTCATCGGTGCGGTGTAGAGCGGCGACTCGGCTATGCTTGGCGCCTAGCGTAAAAACCAGGTAAAGCAGTCTTGAACCAATTGAGTGTCATCATCATCACCCTGAACGAGGCGCGCAACATCGCGGCGTGCCTGAAGTCGGTGTCGTTTGCCGATGAAATCATTGTGCTCGATGGCGGCAGCACAGACGCAACGCCGGACATTGCGCGCGCCTGCGGTGCAGTCGTGCACAGCGCGCACGAATGGCCTGGTTTTGGCATGCAGAAGAACCGGGCGCTGGCACTGGCGCGCCACCCGTGGGTGCTGTCACTCGATGCCGACGAGCGGGTATCGGTCGAGCTGGCAGATCAAATCAAGCAGGTGCTGGCACAAGACACCGGCGTCGCTTTTGAGATCCCGCGTTTGACCCAATTTTGCGGGCGCTGGATCCGCCACTGCGGCTGGACGCCGGACTATGTGCTGCGGCTGTTCCGGCGCGACGCGGCCCGCTTCAGTCCTGACCTGGTTCATGAACGGGTGCTCATCAATGGGGCCATTTCGGGGCGGCTTGGTTCACCACTGTTGCATTTCAGTTACCCGACGCCGGCGGATTACTGGCGCAAACTTGAGCAATACAGCCAGGCTTGGGCGCAGCAGCGGTTTGCCAGCGGACACACAACATCAATGGGGCGGGCGGCCGGGGCCGCAGTGGTAGCATTCCTGCGCAGCTACTTCTTGCGTCTGGGATTTTTGGATGGCGCGATGGGTTTTGCTGTATGTGCCATGCAGGCCCAGGCTGCGTTTGGAAAGTATTTTGCTTTGTATTGCTTGAATCAAAAAAATGACATCTCACCGATTCCACCCTCTGTCTGAGGCGCTGCGTGCGTTCTGGGTCGCGCTGGCGCTGCTCATCGCTGGACCGGCACAGGCCCAGTTTCGGGTTGACGTGTCAGGGATTGGTTTGAACCAGTTGCCGATCGCTGTTGCACCGTTTCGCGGAGAAGACGCGGCGCCGCAAAAACTGGCGGCCATCGTGCAGGCCGACCTGGAGCGCAGTGGGCAGTTTCGCGCGGTGGACGCTGCCGCGAGCGGGCTCGACGAGGGCTCCCGCCCGGACGTTGCGCTGTGGCGGCAAAAGGGTGCTGACTCGCTGGTGTCGGGCAGTGTCAGCCGGCTGGCAGATGGCCGCTACGACGTCCGGTTTCGCTTGTGGGACGTGGTGCGCGGCCAGGACCTGGGCGGCCAGAGTTATGCCGTAACGCAGGCCGACCTGCGCCTGGCAGCGCATCGCATCGCCGATTTTGTTTATGAGAAACTGACTGGCGACAAAGGTGTTTTTTCAACGCGCATTGCCTACGTCACCAAGGTCACGCAGCGTTACCAGTTATGGGTGGCCGACGCCGACGGCGAAAACGCCCAGTCGGCACTGGCCAGCCCGGAGCCCATCATTTCACCGGCCTGGTCGCCCAATGGCGCGCAGTTGGCCTACGTGTCGTTCGAATCGCGCAAACCGGTCGTTTATGTGCACGACGTTGCCAGCGGCAAACGGCGCCTGATTGCCAATTTCAAAGGCTCCAACAGCGCGCCAGCCTGGTCGCCCGACGGACGCACGCTGGCGGTCACGCTCAGTCGCGATGGCGGCTCCCAGTTGTTTGCGATGGACGCCAATGGCGGTGAGCCGCGCCGGCTGGCACAGTCGGGCAGCATCGACACCGAGCCGGCCTATTCGCCCGACGGCAAGAGCATTAATTTTGTCAGTGACCGTGGCGGTGCACCGCAGATTTATCGGATTCCTGCCTCCGGTGGCAACGCCGAGCGAGTGACCTTTACCGGCAGTTACAACATTTCCCCGGCTATCAGTCCGGACGGCCGATGGCTGGCTTACATTTCACGGGTTAGCGGGGCTTTCAAGTTGTATGTGATGGAACTCTCCAGCGCCACGGCGAACGCCATTTCTGACACTGCTGCGGACGAGAGCCCAAGCTTTGCGCCGAATAGCCGTTTGATTGTTTATGCGACCCAGTTACAGGGCCACGAGGTCCTGATGACAACCACACTCGACGGTAGAATCAAAGCCCGTTTGACCGGGCAAAGCGGCAATATTCGCGAACCGGCCTGGGGTCCGTTTCAAAAGCAATAAGTTCTATAAAAGGCAATTTGATGAAACAATTTTTGTTGATTTTTCTGGCAACACTTGTGCTGGCCGGTTGCAGCTCGGGGGTCAAGCTTGACAATGTGGCGGTCGAAGACCGAACCGGTACCCCGTTGTCCCAATCCGGCGCAGGCGCGGCTGGCAGCGGTGCCGCGGCCAGTGGCGTGACGTCGGTGGATGTCGGTAAGTCCTCGCCGGGGGCGGCCATTCCGGCCGGGCCACGCATCGTGTATTTTGATTACGACAGCTATGTCATCAAGCCAGAGTTCCAGTCCGTCGTTGAAGCCCACGCCCGCTATATCAAAGCTGATAAGACACGCAAGGTGGCGATCGAAGGGCACACTGACGAGCGCGGCGGCCGCGAATACAACCTGGCGCTCGGACAAAAGCGGGCCGAAGCGGTGCGCAACGCCCTGGGGCTGCTTGGCGTTGCCGACGGTCAGCTCGAAGCCGTCAGTTTTGGCAAGGAAAAGCCGGCGGTTGCTGGCAGTGACGAGACGGCCATGGCAAAGAATCGGCGCGCTGAAATCAGCTACCGATGACTGACACGAAACTTGATGCCATGAAGATGTTTCGTCGGTTCACCGTCCTGCTGTCGCTGTTGCTGGCGGTGACAACGGCCGGTGCCGGACTCTTTGACGACGACGAAGCGCGCAAGGCGATACTCGACTTGCGTCAGCGTGTTGAGCAGTTGCGCCTGAGTGCGGAGGCGGCACGTTCCGAGTCAGAGCAGGGCCTGGGCCGCAACAACGAAGACGTTACCGTGCTGCGGCGCAGCCTGCTTGACTTGCAGAGCCAGATAGAAGTTCTGCGTTCCGAACTGGCCAGGATCAGGGGGTTGAACGAACAGTTGGCGCGTGATGTGGCAGACCTGCAGCATCGCCAGAAAGACATTGCACAAGGGGTGGATGATCGCCTGCGTCAGTTTGAACCGGTGAAAGTAACGCTCGATGGCCGCGAGTTCGTGGCTGATCCGGCTGAGAAGCGCGACTTTGAAGCGGCCCTGGCGATCTTCAGAAAAGGTGAATTCGCGGCGGCGCAAGCCAGTTTCCTTGATTTCTTCAAGCGTTATCCGCGCAGTTCCTATGCACCGTCGGCGCTGTTCTGGCTAGGAAATGCACAGTACGCTACACGTGACTATAAAGAGGCGATGATCAACTTCCGGGCCTTGATTGCCAGGGAACCGGAACATATGCGCGCCCCGGAAGCGGTGCTGTCGATTGCCAATTGCCAGCTCGAACTCAAGGACACGCGCGGTGCGCGAAAGACCCTGGAGGATCTGCTCAAGGCCTATCCCCAGTCGGAAGCCGCCGTGGCTGCCAAAGAGCGACTGGCGCGGCTCAAATAGTCGTTCACGATGCTGAACCGGGCGGCACTGCATGGCGGGTGAGGCTGATCGAAGGTTCGGCGCGCTGGCTCGCTTGTATGGCGTTGCTGGCGCACGCAACATCAGCGCAGCGCATGTGGCTGTGGTTGGCATTGGCGGCGTCGGCTCCTGGGCGGTGGAGGCGCTGGCGCGCAGTGGGGTCGGGCGCTTGACGCTGATCGATCTGGACCACGTGGCCGAATCCAACATCAATCGCCAGATTCACGCGCAGCAAGCCTCCCTCGGGCAGGCCAAAGTGTTGGCGATGCGGGATCGCATTCTTTCTTTTCACCCTGACTGTGAAGTCACATGCATCGAAGAGTTTGTCGAGCCCGGCAACTGGCCGGCGCTGCTACCGCGCAGCGTTGACGGCGTCATCGACGCCTGCGATCAGATGCCGGCCAAAACTGCGATGGCGCTCTGGGCGCTGGAGACGCGCGCCGAGTTCATCTCGGTCGGCGCGGCCGGTGGCAAGCGTCACGCCCATCTGGTTGATATTGATGATCTGGCCAGCACCACGCATGACCCCTTGCTGGCGCAACTGCGCTACCGCCTGCGCAAACAGCACGGTGCGCCGCGCGAAGGCAAGAAGATCGGCGTTGCCTGTGTTTTTAGCCGGGAGGCGGTCCAGCCACCGGACGCTTCCTGCGCCGTCGAGGGTGACGGTTCGCTCAATTGCCACGGTTATGGTTCGGTGGTCAGCGTGACTGCCACCTTTGGTCAATGCGCGGCTGGCTGGCTGCTGGATCGAATTTCGGCGCGGACTCGATAACTCCGAAAACGGCACTATAATTCGAGGCTTCGCCAAGTGATGCACATCACGCAACGAAGCCCGTTGGGATGTTAGCTCAGTTGGTAGAGCAGCGGACTTTTAATCCGTTTGTCGTGGGTTCGACCCCCGCACATCCCACCATAGAACACAGCGACAGTTAACAATTAGATGCTACACAAAAAGTAGCGCTGGGAGAACTCCATTGGTCAAGCCCGTACCCGGCGCAGCCACTTCTGTTCACGGTGGAGATAGTCTGTCAGGGGTGACACGATCCTAGAAGTGTATAGAGTTGCAGTGCGAGGTAATTGTCGAATGGATATCAAGAATCTGCTGGATCAACCGGACAAACTGCCGACCATACCCAAGGTAACCGGCCAGTTGATTTTGAGTTTTCGTGATGAGAATATTGCGTTTGATGAGGTTGCCAGGCAACTCGCCACTGATCCCGTGTTGAGTGCCAAGCTGCTGCGCCTGGCCAATTCCGCCTATTTCCATCTGTCGCGCACGATTGGCACGGTGGACGAGGCGCTTCGCATGCTCGGCTTCACCATGGTGCGCAACCTGGTGCTGGGCAGCAGCATGCAGGCCGCCTTTCGCAACATACCCGGCATAGACCTGAACCAATTCTGGCGCTATAACCTCAACGTCGTTGGCGCGTCGCGCTGGCTTGCCCAAGCTTCGGATGTGAAGTCCGATCTGGTGTTTACAGTAGCGCTGATGCATGGCGTTGGACAACTTCAGATGCACGTCGGCGCGCCCCAGGTGATGGCATTGCTGGACAAGAAGTTGCATATCCTCGACGCTGGACGGGCCGCTATGGAACAGCAGGAACTCGGCTATCACTATGGGAACGTAGCTTGCGAGCTAGCCCGCATCTGGAACTTTCCGGCTGTCATCGTTGCGGCATTGCGCGATGTCCCGGACCCGTTGATAGCGCAGGAATTTTCCCCGGTGGCGGCCTGTGTGCACCTGGGCACCTGGCGTGCACGATGCGAGGCGTTCGGGTTCGATGACGACGCCATGCTAGCCACTTGCCCGGTCAACGTTTGCAGCCGCTTAAAGCCCGGTCTGGAAGAAGACATAGCACGCATGCCTGGGTTGATTGACTTGACGGCTGGTTTGGAAAACATGCTCGTTTGAAGGCTTCTCGCCGTGCTGGCGTTTGCAGCCAGTCATAGCCGCGCATAGGCGTCAGGCATTCGTTGACCGAATGCCGCAATATGGGCGGAACGAGCGGTGTTTGCCCGGTGGGTCCCGTGCACACAACGATTCTCGACGCAGCCAAGCAAATGGCGCCATGACCCTAGCCTAGCCGGCCAGCACATAGCCCACGCCATGCACCGTGATGATGATCTGCGGCTCCTTGGGCGATGTCTCGATCTTGCCGCGCAGCCGCCCGATTAATACATCGATGGTGCGGTCACTCGGTACCCGGTCACGACCGCTGACGCGCTCAATCAGGTGGTTGCGGCTGAGCACACGGCCCGAGTTCTTGACCAGTGTCGCCAGCAGGTCAAATTCAACCTTTGTCAGGCGCACGTCGGTGCCGCTGGGCGAGGTCAGCGCGCGCCGGCGCGTGTTGATGGTCCAGCCGGCAAATCGCATGACCGGTTGATCACTGCGGACCATGCTGGCGGCTTGCGTTCTGCGGATCAGGTTTTTGCAGCGGGCCATGAGTTCGCGCATGTTGAAGGGCTTGATCACATAGTCATCCGCGCCCAACTCGAGCGCCACAATGCGATCGACGTCCTCGCTCTTGTTGGTCACCATGATGATGCCGACCTCCGATTGACGCCGTATTTCGCGCAACAGGGACAGCCCATCCTCGTCCGGCAGGCCAATGTCGAGCAGCATCAAGTCGACATTTTCATTGGCAAAACAATCGCGCATGCGTTTACTGTCGGGCGCCACGCTGACCTGATAGCCCGCCTTGCCAATATAGGCCGATAAAGTGGCGCAGGCCACCGGATCATCATCAACGATCAATATGTGCTTGGGTCCGGGCATGAGGGAGAGGCTGGTGGGCTAGCAGCCGCGTGGGTTCATCGTGTTGGGTTGGAAGGCGCCATGGTAGCGCAACGCATAAATCGCCTGCCTTTGCAGGGCGAAAAGCGACCCTCGTTCGACCTTGTGAACCATGTCAGCGCGGCGTTCTGACCGTCGCGGTGGGTGCGTGCAAGCGGGTCGCGGCCAGGGCTAGTGGTGTGTCCATTGTCTCGCGTGGCGCAGCCGGGGTCTCACTGCGATTGAGGCGGCTGGTACCATGGCGCCGTGGGCGGTGTGAGAGGTGGTTAGTTCTTAGGGAACGTCATGCAGCAACTGAGCGAGTTGATTTCCAGGCGGGAGAGCTGGCTGGTGGAGCGAATCCTCCATTACGCCGGCCTGTATGGCTACGCCCCGTTCGCGCCGACTTCGACCATGCAATGGGCTGGCTCCATTCGCGCTCTGTCCGAACCTTTGCTGGCGGCACTGGCGGACCACCAGTCACCGCCGCAGTTGTGGCTACGCAGGGGCGATGTTGGCCCGGACCCAATCACGCAGTACGGCATCCAGGCGGCATTGCGGCACCGCTCGCGTGGCGTGTCGATCAGTCTGTTCCTGGGCTTGTTGAAGTACTACCGGCAAGCCTATCTGGATGTTCTGGATACGGCTGACTTTGCCAATGCTGAGCGGCTGCGCTATCGTGAATTCATCGATCGCTATTTCGACCGCATTGAAATCGGTTTTTGCAGCGAATGGTGCAACACCAACGAAAGTGCTCGCGTGCTGAGCGCTCTGGATCAGAGCCGCGCCGGGTGCACCGATTTGACAATGCAACAGCGTGTGCCTCGGCCTGGATCGGACCAGGCGCTTGACGTCATGCTGGTGCATGCAGGGGAAGAGACCCGGCAGGCCGTGGCTGGCCTGCTGGAGAGGATAGGCCATCGCGTAGTCGCTGCCGCGCCAGGGCACGAGACCGTTGAAGTTCTTGGCCGGCGCAGCTTTGATTTGGTAGTGATGGACGTTGCGGGTGGTCACGATGCACAGGCCATCGATCAAATTGCGGCGTTTGCCGGTCCGGATGTCGCTGCCTTGCCGGTTGTGGCGCTGTCGGCTGTGGTGACGGCCGATGACCTTGCCGGAATTCAGGCCCACGGGGTGGATGCATTTGTCGCCGAGTCCGGGCGGCTGGCGCGCCTGCACAGCGCGCTCGGTGCCGCGCAGCAACGCCACGTCAAGCGCGGCGAAGAAACGCGGGCGACGCGTCTGCCGGCCGGCGCTGCCGGAAGTGTGGACACCGAGATCGATCGGGCGATGCTGGTGCACCATGCCGCTCAACTGGGCACGGCGGCCATGCAGCGCATCGTCGCTTTGTTCATTTCCACCTCGCACGTTGCGCTGGCCCTGGCGCAATCGAGTTTGCGCCAGGGCGCCATCGAACAGGTTGCCCGTGCCGCCCACCGCTTGAAGAGTTCCGCCTCAACGGTTGGATTGTTCCGCCTGGCTGATCTCGCAGCCGCCAGCGAAGAGATGGCAACGCAGGGCGATTTAGCCGGCCTGGAGCGTGCCGTCGATGAGCTGTCCGTTGCGCTGCCGGCGGCGATTGCCACGCTGCAGATGGCCTGGGAGCAGGTGCAACTGCCGGTCCCGAACTGAGTTCGGCTTGCCGCAGTGGCCGTTCAAGCGGCGGCCGGCGAACGCCCTGGCTTGCGTCGCGTCGTGGGCTTTTGCCGCAGTGTCTTGCTGGCTTCGAGTGCCACCGCAGGCCGCGCCGGGGAGCGTTGCCTGAGCGGTGTCGCGGGGGGCTGCGCGACCGAATCCGTCAGCTTGCGCGCCAGCGCGATGACGCGCTGCGGATCGACGCGCAGCGTCCCGATCAGAAACTCGATGATCTCGGAGTGCGGGTGCGACAAGGTCGGTTCGATCATCATGACTGCCGCCGACACCGCCAGCGCGCGCTCACGACTGGTCGCATCGGGCAGCAGTTGTTCCAGCGCGTTCAGCGCCTCGACCGGTGCCACCGCCGTGATCCGGGCCTGCTGCTTGAGCAGTTTCAGCCAGTCGATGTTCGCGCCGGCGTTGCCCAGCGTGTCTGGCGGCAACTGCGCCAGTAGTCGCGCCAGGCGGAAGCTGCGGCGCTCAAATGCGCCGATCGATTCCATGCCGGCCAGCACAATGCGGCACACCGCCGCGCCAAAGCCGCCTTCGCAGATGTGTGGCAGCACCCCAGCGCGTGCCTCAGCGAGCTCCGCCAGGGCGCGCGTGCGGGCCAGTTCAGCGTCCGGCGGGTCAGGCCTGAACCAGGCTCCCAGCCCCATCGGACCATACAGCGTGCGTGCCAGCTGCACCGCAGCGGCGTCGCGTTGATCGCGATACTGGTTCAGACCGCTGGTGATCTGCGCATCAAGTTTGTGTTCTGCCTGGCGCATCGGGTGCTGCTCTGACACGCTCACGCGCTGCGCCCGCGCCTGACTGGCCTGGTGGCGGATCAGCGCCGCCAGCGGGGACGCGTCAGACAGGACTTCGCGTTGCACGCGAAGCGGGTGCAGCTTGCCCAGCGCATCCGCCAGCGGGCGCGTTGCCGCCAGCTTGACCCAGGGGCGAAACCATTGTTTGTAGATGCTGGCGTTGAGTTCCGACACTTTGCTGATGGTGGAGAACAGGGCTTCTTCGGCGCGACCTTCAGGATTGAGCGCCAGGATGTCGTCCATGCTGCGGTGTTCGTAGTGCACCGTGTAGTCGCCGGGCTCAAGTTGCTCCCAGCGCAAACCTTCCAGGCCAGCCTTGGGCATGAGCTTCATTTCATAAAGGCCGGGCGGCAGACTCTCGATCACGTCGAGCGATGTGACCAACTGGTCATGCTCCTTGCGCGCAATATCAGCACCGACAAAGATGCCCAGATGACCGACGCTTTCGTGCAGCACATAGATGATGGTGCGACCGGCTGCCGCAATGGCGCGCTCGTCGCCCCAAGTGTCGATAATCCAGTTCAACGCCTGCGGTACCGGCGTGATGTTGTCACCATGAGAGGCAAACACGACCACCGGCGAAGTGATGTTGCGCAGGTCGATGGCCTGGTCGCCGTCCTTGACGTCACCGCGCGCCAGCCGATTGCCGACAAACAGGTTTTCGACGATGGTCTCGATCTCGGTGCCCGTCATGCGGAAATAGCCACCCCACCAGCGTTCAAACTCCAGAAACCGGTCAGCCTCACTGTCCACATTGGCCCACAACTTGTAGTAGCGGCTCCATAGCGAGTTGGCCGGGTTGAGCTTCTCGAAATTGTCCACCAGGTGCGCGCCGTCAAAGCGGTCGCCGCCCAGGTCCGCCGTCATCGACGCCAGCCATGAGCCGCCAAGCGCGGCGCCGCTGTAGCGCATCGGATTGAGTTTGGAGCCGCCAGCCCAGTAGGACAACGGCGCACCCACCACGATGAGCGGGCCGAACAGTTCCGGCCGGGTGGCATTGAGTGCCATCATGGCCCAGCCGGCCTGGCAGTTGCCGATGACCACCGGCCTGGCCCGGCACTGGGGATGGCGCGCGATGACTTCTTCAATGAAACGCGCCTCGGCATGCATCACGGTGAACAGGGTTTGCTGCTGCTCCGGCTGCGGACGAAAGGTGATGAAGTACACGGCATGACCGGCCTGCATGGCAACACCCACTTCCGAGTCGAACTTGAAGCCGCCAATGCCGGGCCCGTGGCCGGCACGCGGGTCCACCACCACCAGCGGGCGCAACTGCGGATTCACCGGCATGCCGGGTGGCGCCAGCAGGCGCAGCAGCGCGTAATTGCAGGGTTGCTCCAGGTCGCGACCATCGAGCACGGTTTCGTAATCGAATTTCAGCAACGGAGGCGTGCCCTGCTCCAGGTGCTCGCGGTAGGCATTGCCACGCTTCAGCAGGGTGTCCAGAAACAGGCTGGTACGTTGCGCGCAGTCGGTGAGGTACGCGAACGAGCCTTGCGTTGCTGCACTGGTCGCCGGAGGCGGCGTCTTTTTGGCGGGGTGGCGGGGCATGTGGCGCGATCTGGTGGAGTCAACATTGAAGCTGCTCCGTCAAGGAGCCGCAAGGTGTTTGAAGTATATTCGCAGGCACACGAGGAACATGTCGAATGGATATCAATAGTCTGCTGGATCAGCCGCACAAACTGCCGACCATACCGAAGGTGACGCAGCAGTTGATCCTGAGTTTTCGCGACGAGGAGATCGCGTTCGACGAAGTGGCCACCCAGCTCTCGGCCGATCCGGTGTTGAGCGCCAAATTATTGCGCCTGGCCAACTCCGCCTATTTTCATCTCTCGCGCACCATCGGCACGGTGGACCACGCGCTGCGCATGCTGGGCTTTGTGATGGTGCGCAATCTGGTGCTGGGCAACAGCATGGCGGCCGCCTTTCGCACCACGCCTGGTATCGACCTGAACCAGTTCTGGCAATACAACCTCAACGCCACTTGCGCCTCGCGCTGGCTGGCCCAGGTGTCCGATGTCAAGGCCGATCTGGTGTTTACCGTGGCTCTGATGCACGGTGTGGGGCAGCTGCAGATGCACGTCGGTGCGCCCCAGTTGATGGGGTCGCTGGACAAAAAGATGCACATCCTCGATGCCAGACGGGCGGCTCTGGAGCAACAGGAACTCGGCTTTCATCATGGCGACGTAGCGGCCGAGTTGGCGCGCATCTGGAATTTTCCGGAGTCCATCGTAGCGGCGTTGCGCGATGTGCCAGACCCCTTGCTGGCGCGCGAGTTTTCTCCTATGGCTGCCTGTGTGCACCTTGGCTCCTGGCGCGCGCGTTCCGAGGTTTTCCGCTTGAACGAGAACGACATAGTTGCGAGTTGCCCGGTCAACGTCTGCGAGCGGCTCAAGCTGGGTTTGACGCAAACCACCGCCAACATACCTGCGTTCAAGGAATTGACCGACGGCCTGGAAGCCATGCTTTTGTGAGTCATGCGCATGCGGCGCAGCGGCCAGCCGAACTGTTTATTTGACTGAGTAGGGTGCTTGAGCACAGCACATTTCCACTAAAATCGGCCCATCACGCGCACCAGAATCACCATGTCGAATCCGACCACCAAGCCCGCCGACCTCGAACCCGCAGCCGATGATCAGAGCAAGTACATCGTGTATTCGCGCCAGGGGATCATCGCCATCCTGAACTCGCTGTACAAAGCGGGCAGCCTGATGACGGCGCATTTTGACGACGGCAACTTCATCCTCACCAGCGTTGTGGACGTGCGGCCCGAGCAGGACGAGCTGGTGGTTGATTTCGGCGCGAATGCGGCAAGCAATCAGCACGCGCTGCAAGTCGGCAAGGCGAAATTCGTCACCTCGCTGGAGCGGATCCAGATCCGTTTTTCCGTGGACGACCTCGGCAAGACAAGTTTTGAAGGGCGCGACGCGTTCAGCATGGCGTTGCCGCAAAGCGTTTTGCGCCTGCAGCGGCGCGAGTCCTTCAGGGTCGCGATACCGCTGGCGCGACGCCTGAAATGCATCATCGAGTCCGAAACGGCACCGTTCGAGGTCTCGATCATCGACATCAGTTGTGGTGGAGTCGCCATCATCGATGTCAACTTTCCAACCGATATTGAGCCAGGATCGTATTTTCGTGGCTGTCGCATCCAGCTGCCGGGCAGCGCCGAGGTGGTGACCGACATCCAGGTCCGCACCACGACCGAAGTGCTGCTCAAGAACGGCGCCAGGCAGTTGCGCGCGGGCTGCAAGTTCATGGACATGTCGAGCCCCGACCAGGCCAAGATCCAGCGCTACGTGACCAAACTGGAACGCGAACGCATGGATCGGTCCGCCGACCGCTAACGCAAGCGCACCACGATTTGTCCTGCGTTTGGCTCATTGCCCAAATAGCGGGTCCATCAGCAGTCTGTTTGGCCGATCACCCGATCGTCCTTGCCCGCATAATTTTCAAAAGTGGCGTCAATGCGTCCGACTGCGTGAGCAGCCGAGGCGCAAGGCCGCCGTCCGCCAACCAGCGAGCTTGATCCGTGCAATCAACAACGCAGTTTTTGGCCGATGCGCACAACATCGGTCTAAGGAGTACGCCATGAGCCACAGTGACTCCGCTTCGAACGTCCGTTTGGAGCCTGCGGGCGCGCCTGAAAGCAAAAAGGGCGCATGAACACGACACCAGTCAACGCTGCAGACAGCCCGAGCGGCCAGGAATTTGTTTTCACGGATCATGACTTCACGAAAATCCGCACGCTCATCCATCACCGCGCCGGCATCGCACTGAGCGCGCAAAAACGCCAAATGGTGTACGGACGCCTGTCGCGCCGCCTGCGTGAACTCCGGCTCAATGATTTCGCCACCTACCTGGCGATTCTGGAGGCCGACCCGCGTGGCGACGAGTGGCAGTCATTCACCAATGCGCTGACGACCAATCTGACGGCGTTCTTTCGCGAAGCGCATCACTTTCCGGTGCTGGCGCAGTTTGCGCGAAGCTGCCCGCAGCCGCTCACCATCTGGTGCTCGGCGGCGTCCACCGGGGAAGAGCCGTATTCGATTGCGATGACGCTGATCGAGGCACTGGGCAGTCGCGCCAGCGCCGCCAGGGTCGTGGCCACCGACATCGATACCCAGGTGCTGGCCAAGGGGGCGGCCGGCATTTTCACGATGGAGCAGGTCAGCAAGTTGTCACCGCAACTGCTCAAGCGGTTCTTCCTGAAGGGCTCGGGCGCGAATGCGGGCAAGGTGCTGATACGATCGGAGGTGTCCGCCATGGTCAAGTTCCAGCGGCTCAATCTGCTTGACCCGAGTTGGGCGCTGACCGAGCCGTTTGACGCCCTCTTCTGCCGCAATGTGATGATCTATTTCGACAAACCGACGCAGGCAAAAATTCTCAAGCGCTTTGCGTCGTTGATCAAGCCGCATGGTTTGCTGTTTGCCGGCCACTCGGAGAACTTCTCGTCGGAGAGCCACACGTTTCGCCTGCGCGGCCAGACCGTGTATGAACTGGCCAGTGCCCACGCGAGGGCGGGCACATGACTGGCGTTGATGCCGCGTCGTTCGCGTCGCACCATTACTTTGATCGCGAGTTCGGAATCGCCGCCGTCAAGCTGCTGCCCGGCGAGTACTATGTCACGGCCAAAGACATGGTGCTCACGACCGTGCTCGGCTCCTGTGTCTCGGCCTGCCTGCGCGACAGCACGGCCGGCGTCGGTGGCATGAATCATTTCATGCTGCCCGACGAGGCCGACCCGCCGTCGCGCGGCACGCTGGCTGCCATGCGCTACGGCGCCTATGCGATGGAGGTGCTGCTCAGCGAGATGTTCAAGGCCGGCGCCAGGCGGGAACGAATTGAAGCCAAGGTATTTGGCGGCGGCGCCGTGCTGGCCAATATGACGCTGCTCAACGTCGGGGACCGCAATGCCGACTTCGTGTTGCGCCACCTCAAGCGTGAACAGGTGCGCATAGCGGCCCAGGATCTGCGCGGTAGCCAGGCGCGGCGCATCAACTATTTCACCGCTAGCGGGAGGGTCACCCTGCGCAAGCTGCAACAGCTCGACGATGCGCTCTTGCTGCAACAGGAGCAGGAACTGGCGCAGGTGCTGTTGAAACAGCACAGCCTTGCGGCGCTGGCGAGCGCCCAGCCGCAAGCTCCCGGCAGTCACACCACCCACGGCAACCGACCACTATGATTGCCAAGAAAATCACGGTCCTGTGTGTCGATGACTCGGCATTGATACGCGCCATGATGACCGAAATCGTCAACAGCCAGCCCGACATGACGATGGTGGCGACCGCCTCCGACCCGCTGATCGCGCGTGATCTGGTCAAGCGCCATAACCCCGACGTGATGACGCTCGACGTCGAGATGCCGCGCATGGACGGGCTGGAGTTTCTGGAAAAACTGATGCGCTTGCGCCCGATGCCGGTCGTGATGGTGTCGTCGTTGACCGAGCGTGGCTCGGAGGCCGCGCTACGTGCGCTCGAATTGGGTGCGATTGATTTCGTCACCAAGCCGCGCTTGGGCATCGTCGATGGCCTGATGGCCTATACCGACCTGATTGCCGACAAGATCCGCGTTGCCGCTGCGGCCCAGGTGCGACCGGCAAAGCGCCCGAGCGTCGGCGCAGCAGCCGCTGCGCTGCCCGACGCGCAGCTGCTGCGCAGTCCTTTGATCAGTACCGAGAAGCTGATCATCATCGGCGCCTCCACCGGCGGAACGGAGGCGATCCGGGAGGTGCTGGAGCCGTTGCCGCCGGACAGCCCGGGCATTCTGGTGACCCAGCACATGCCGGCCGGGTTCACCAACTCGTTTGCCAAGCGGCTCAACGGCTTGTGCCGCGTCAAGGTATCCGAGGCGGTGCACGGCGAGAGGGTACTGCCGGGGCACGCCTACATCGCGCCCGGTGGGTTTCACATGTCGCTGGCGCGCAGTGGCGCCAACTACATCGTGCAGATCGATCAGGAACCGCCGGTGAACCGGCATCGGCCGTCGGTCGATGTGCTGTTTGATTCTGCCGCCAGACATGCCGGCAAGAATGCGATCGGTGTGATTCTGACCGGCATGGGACGCGACGGCGCCGACGGCTTGCTGTGCATGCGCCAGGCCGGTGCCTATACACTGGCGCAGGACGAGGCCAGTTGTGTCGTGTTCGGCATGCCGCGTGAGGCGATTGCCATCGGGGCCGCGTGCGAAGTCGCGCCAGTGCACGAAATCAGTCAACGGGTGATTGTTTATCTGAGGTCGTTGGGGGAGCTTGCCAATCGCGTTTAGCTAAACTGGCGCGGTTGTTGTGCGCGTCGGCAGCGTGAGTTAGCGCTGCCGGTGGTAGTCAAATTTTGGAGTGTAAGGTGGTAGATAAGAGCATCAAAATTCTGGTTGTCGATGATTTTCCAACCATGCGCCGCATTGTTCGTAATCTGCTCAAGGAGCTGGAGTTCGTCAATGTGGACGAAGCCGAAGATGGCGCCGCCGGGCTGGAAAAGCTCAAGGGTGGAAACTACGGTTTGGTGGTGTCCGACTGGAACATGCCCAACATGGATGGTCTGGCCATGCTCAAGGCGATTCGCGCCAATCCGGCGCTGGCCAAACTGCCAGTCCTGATGGTGACGGCAGAGGCGAAGAAGGAAAACATCATTGCTGCGGCTCAGGCCGGTGCCAACGGTTATGTGGTCAAGCCGTTTACCGCCGTCATACTGGAAGAGAAGATCACCAAGGTATTTGACAAGATAGCGAAGGACAGCGCTTGATATGACGCAGGATGAAATGGCCAGCGCGGGCGCTGGCGACTCGGCCGAACAACTGCTGCAGCGCATTGGCCAGTTGACCCGACAGATGCGCGAGAGCATGCGCGAGTTGGGCCTGGAGTGCGATATCGCCAGGGTCACCAATGCCATTCCGGACACGCGGGACCGACTCACCTACGTGGCCAAAATGACCGAGCAGGCCGCTGAGCGGGTACTCAACGCGGTCGATGCGGCGCAGCCGATACAGCAGGGTCTGGCGAGCCAGGCCACCGCGCTGACGCAGCGCTGGGCCGACTGGTTTGCCAGCCCGGTCGAGCTGGCCGATGCACGCTCGCTGGTGCTCGACACGCGCGCCTATCTGTCAGCGGTGCCGCAGCAGATCGGCGCGACCAATGTGCATCTGATGGAGATCATGATGGCGCAGGATTTCCAGGATTTGACCGGTCAGGTCATCAAGAAAATGATGGACGTGATCAAGGACATGGAGACGCAGTTGCTCAAGCTCCTGCTGGACAACGCGACACTGGAAAAACAGCCTGAAAAAAGCACCGGTCTGCTCGACGGCCCGCAGATCCAGAGCGGCAACCCGGACTCGGTCAACGGTCAGGACCAGGTGGACGACCTGCTTGCCAGCCTCGGGTTCTAGCAGCCCGGCAGGCTGCTAGCCAGCCTCGATGCCCCTGATTGGTCAAGGAACAGCTTGATCCCCGGCCTGTTTGGCCGATCAATTCAGGGCTCTTTCCTCAATAATCTTCTGCATCAGGCGCGGTTGCGTCTGGCATGGCGGAGCATTGATGGCGGAAGAAAGTGATCTCGAAAAGACCGAACCTGCGTCGCCCAGGCGCCTGGAAAAGGCGCGCGAGGAAGGTCAGGTTGCGCGCTCCCGCGAGTTGGCCACCTTCGTCATGCTGGCCACCGGCGTTAGCTGTCTGTGGGTGATGGGTGAATCGCTCGGAACGCAGTTCGGCGGCACCGTGCGCGCCAGCCTGCAATTCGAGCGCGCCAGCGCCTTCAACACTTCACACATGATGGCGCAGGCCGGCACGGCTGCGCTGCACGGCTTGACGGCGTTGCTGCCGCTGTTTGTCATGATGCTGCTGGCGGCACTGGCGGCGCCGATGCTGCTCGGTGGCTGGCTGCTGTCGGCCAAGCTGCTCGAACCGAAGTTCTCCAAGCTCAATCCGATTGCCGGCATCGGGCGCATGTTTTCCAGCGAGTCGCTGGCGGAACTGATCAAGACCATTATCAAGTCGCTGCTCATCGGTGGCATTGCGTGGTGGGTCATCTCCGGCAATCTGCCGTCCATCATGGCGCTGCTGAGCGAGCCGCTGCATGCGGCGTTGCCGCACACGCTGCGCCTGGTGCTGGGCAGCTGCGCGCTGATCATCGGCTCGCTGCTGCTGGTGGCCGGCATTGATGTGCCGTACCAGCTGTGGAGTCATCATCGCAAGCTGCGCATGTCGCGCGAAGACTTGCGCCAGGAGCAAAAAGAGAGCGACGGCGATCCGCTGGTCAAGCTGCAAATCCGGCGTCAGCAGCAGCAGCGCGCCAAGCAGCGCATGATGGCGGCCGTGCCGAAGGCCGACATTGTGGTCACCAACCCGACCCACTTCGCGGTCGCGCTCAAGTATTCCGACAAGAAGATGCGCGCGCCGCGCGTCGTCGCCAAGGGCACCGATTTGGTGGCGCTGCGCATCCGCGAGCTCGCACAGGAGCACAACATACCGATTCTGGAAGCGCCGCCGCTGACGCGTGCGCTGTATCGCCACACCCAGCTCGACAACGAAATCCCGGTTGCGCTGTACGCCGCCGTGGCGGAGGTGCTGGCCTGGGCTTATCAACTGCAGCGCTACGCCAGCGAAGGCGGTGCGCCGCCACCGACACCGCATGATCTGCCAGTGCCGCAGGCGCTCGATTCGCTCGGAGAGCCGGCATGACGACGCTGACGGCTTCGTTCGCGCGCTGGCGCCGGCTGCTGCTGGTAGGTGGCACCGGCAAGGGACTGGTCGGCCCGGTGCTGATCGTGCTGATCCTGAGCATGATGATCCTGCCGCTG
>JANNUE010000058.1:0-6271 GCA_031394895.1 Betaproteobacteria bacterium | reverse complement strand
CCTGGGCCGCCGGCGACATGCAGGCACGCGGCTTCCTGCTCGGCGGCACGAGTGGGCGCACGACGC
Organism: Betaproteobacteria bacterium; assembly: GCA_031394895.1. Classification (GTDB taxonomy): domain Bacteria; phylum Pseudomonadota; class Gammaproteobacteria; order Burkholderiales; family Burkholderiaceae_C; genus Rhodoferax. Next base: position 6,205 of record JANNUE010000058.1, on the reverse strand, counting down.
TCAACGGCGAGGGCCTGCAGCACGAAGACGGCCACAGCCACATCATGGCCGGCACCATTCCAAACTGCATCAGTTATGACCCGACTTTCGCGCACGAAGTGGGCGTCATCCTGCACCATGGACTCAAACGCATGGTCGAAAAGCAGGACAACGTTTATTACTACATCACGCTGCTCAATGAAAACTACCCCATGCCGGGTCTGAAGCCCGGCACGGAAGAGCAAATCATCAAGGGCATGTACCTGTGCAAGGAAGGCCCAGCCCCAGCGGCCGGCGCAGCCTCACCCACGGTGCAACTGCTGGGTTCGGGCACCATCCTGCGTGAATCGATTGCGGCGCAGGAGTTGCTGGAAAAAGACTGGGGCGTGGCTGCCAACGTCTGGAGCTGCCCCAGCTTCAATGAGCTCACGCGCGACGGCCAGGACTGCGAACGCTACAACCTGTTGCACCCAGAGGGCGAGCAGCGCGTGTCCTTCGTCGGCCAGCAACTGGAAAAACATGGCGGACCGGTGGTGGCGTCCACTGACTATATGAAGGCGTATGCCGAGCAGATTCGCTCCTTCATTCCCAAGGGTCGCACCTACAAGGTGCTGGGCACCGACGGTTTTGGCCGCAGCGATTTCCGCAGCAAGCTGCGCGAGCATTTCGAGGTCAATCGCCACTACATCGTGGTCGCCGCCCTCAAGGCCTTGAGCGAAGACGGCACGCTGCCGGTTGCCAAAGTGGCGCAGGCGATTGCCAAATACGCCATCCAGGCCGACAAGGTCAATCCGCTTTACGCCTAATGTGAGACTTTGCGGGACAGACCGTAGCGCAGCGAAGCCCTGTCCTCAACCAATACGAATTGCGGGACAGATCGCAGCATTGCTTAACTCTGTCCTCAACTGAATAAAAAAAGGAGACACACATGTCTTTAATTGAAATCAAAGTGCCCGATATCGGCGACTTCGCCGAAGTAACCGTGATTGAGTTGATGGTCAAACCGGGCGACACGGTGAAAGCCGAACAGTCCCTGATCACGGTCGAGTCGGACAAAGCCTCAATGGAAATCCCGTCCAGCCACGCTGGCGTGGTCAAGGAACTCCGGGTTGCACTCGGTGACAAGGTCAAAGAGGGTTCGCTGGTATTGATGCTGGAAGTGGCAGAAGGGGCCGGTGCCGCACCAGCGCCTGCTGCGGCCGCAGCTGCTGCGCCAGTTTCAGAGCAAAATAAGGCTCCAGCCCCCGTCGCTACTGCGCAGGCAGCTACTACTTCTGTAGCAGCCAGCGCCGGCCCGATCGAGGTGCGCGTGCCCGACATTGGCGACTTCAAGGATGTGGCGGTGATTGAGATCTTCGTCAAACCCGGGGATGCCATCAAGGTCGAGCAAAGCCTGATCACGGTCGAGTCCGACAAGGCCGCGATGGAGATTCCCTCCAGCAGCGCCGGTGTGCTCAAGGAACTCAAGGTCAAGCTCGGTGACAAGGTCAATGTGGGTGACTTGCTGGGCCTGCTCGAAGGTGAGGCGGCTGTTGCACTGGCAAGTGCACCGGCGCCGGCTCAGTCGGCTGCCCTGCCAATGGAGTTGGCAGCCAGCAGCGTTGCGGCGCCAGCTGCTGCGTCGCCATTAGTTGCGTTGGCACTGCCGGCCCACAATCCGGTCGCGCCGCAAGGACAGTTGCCGCATGCGTCGCCGTCGGTGCGCAAGTTCGCGCGTCAGCTTGGCGTGCCGCTCAATGAAGTCAAGGGCAGTGGATTGAAGGGCCGCATCACCGACGCCGACGTTCAGGCATTCACCCGATCCGTCATGAGCGGTGCCGCGCAAACGCTGGCGAGCGCGGCGCAGAGCAAAAGCGCCGGGCCAGGTGGGGCAGGCGACGGTGCCGGTTTGGGGCTGTTGCCGTGGCCGAATGTGGACTTCACCAAGTTCGGTCCGATCGAACGCAAGGACCGCTCGCGCATCAAGAAGATCAGTGCTGCCAACCTGCATCGCAACTGGGTCATGATCCCGCACGTGACCAACCATGACGATGCCGACATCACTGATCTGGAAGCGTTTCGCGTTGCCACCAACCTGGAAAGCGAGAAGTCGGCAAAGGCTGGAGTTAACGCAAGCGTCAAGGTAACCATGCTGGCTTTCCTGATCAAGGCCTGCGTCGCCGCGCTGAAGAAGTTCCCGGATTTCAATTCGAGCATCGATGGCGAGCAACTGGTGCTCAAGCAATATTTCCATATCGGCTTTGCTGCCGACACACCCAATGGGCTGATGGTGCCGGTGATCCGGGATGCCGACAAGAAAGGCATTTTCCAGATATCGCAGGAGATGAGCGACCTGGCCAAAAAGGCGCGCGACGGCAAGCTCAGTCCGGCCGAAATGCAGGGCGCCTGCTTCACGATATCGAGCCTCGGCGGCATTGGCGGGCGCTATTTCACGCCCATCATCAACGCGCCCGAGGTGGCGATTCTGGGCGTCTGCAAATCGACTGTGGAGCCGGTCTGGGACGGCAAGGCGTTCCAGCCGCGTCTGATGCTGCCGCTGTCGCTGGCGTGGGACCACCGCGTCATCGACGGCGCCGCCGCCGCGCGCTTCAACGTCTATCTGGGCCAGATCCTGGGAGATTTCCGGCGTGTGTTGCTATAAGGATTTGCTCGGACCTCAAGCAAGCTGTAGGTCGGGTTAGCGAAGCGTAACCCGACAAACACCGCAAACATGTCGGGTTAAGCCTTCGGCTAAACCGACCTACGTAGGATAAAGAAAATGGCATCCATCGACATCAAAGTCCCCGACATCGGCGATTTCGCCGAAGTCACCGTCATCGAACTCATGGTCAAAGCCGGCGACACGGTCAAGCCGGAGCAGAGCCTGATTACCGTGGAGAGCGACAAGGCTTCCATGGAAATACCGTCATCGCACGGCGGCGTGGTGAAAGAGCTCAAGGTCAAACTGGGTGACAAGGTAAAAGAAGGCTCGCTGGTGCTGGTGCTTGAAGCCGCAGCGGATGCAATTGACCCGCCAGTCCCGACCACGGCGCCGACCACTGCCAGCGTTGCAATGGCGTCGATTGCGCCGACCGTAGCGGCGGACGCGGCAGCGCCATCACCTGTCGCTGCCAGCTTTGCCGGCACTGCGGACGTGGACTGCGATGTGCTGGTACTGGGTGCCGGGCCGGGCGGCTATTCAGCGGCTTTTCGCGCTGCCGACCTGGGTCTCAAAGTAGTTGTGGTGGAACGTTACTCACAACTCGGCGGCGTCTGCCTGAACGTTGGTTGCATCCCAAGCAAGGCACTGCTGCACGTCGCTGCGGTGATGGACGAAGTCAGCCACATGGCGGCACTCGGCGTTGATTTCGGTGCACCGGCTGTCAACATCGACAAGCTGCGCGCACACAAGGAGAAAGTGGTTGCCAAGCTCACCGGTGGGCTGGCGGCGATGGCCAAGATGCGCAAGGTGACGGTCTTGCGCGGTTACGGCGCATTTGTCGGAGCCAACCACGTGCAGGTGGAAGAAACCACCGGTGCGGCGCAGGAAAAAACCGGCAAAACGCAAACCGTTGCGTTCAAGAACTGCATCATCGCTGCCGGCAGCCAGGCGGTGCGTCTGCCCTTTATGCCGGACGATCCGCGCGTGGTGGACAGCACTGGTGCACTTGCTCTGAAGGAAGTGCCCAAACGCATGCTGATTCTGGGCGGCGGCATCATCGGTCTGGAAATGGGCACCGTCTATAGCTCACTGGGTGCGCGCCTGGATGTGGTTGAAATGCTGGACGGCCTGATGCAGGGCGCCGACCGCGATCTGGTCAAGGTCTGGCAGAAGATGAATGCGCCACGCTTTGACAACATCATGCTCAAAACCAAAACAGTTGGTGCGAAAGCCACGCCCGCCGGCATTGAAGTGACTTTCGCAGCGGCAGAAGATGGTGGCACGGCCCCGGCGCCACAGACTTACGATCTCGTGTTGCAGGCGGTGGGGCGCACACCGAACGGCAAAAAGATTGCCGCAGAAAAAGCCGGCGTTGCCGTGACTGATCGCGGCTTCATCAACGTCGACATCCAGATGCGCACCAACGTGCCGCACATCTTTGCCATTGGCGACATCATCGGCCAGCCGATGCTGGCGCACAAGGCGGTGCACGAGGCGCATGTGGCGGCCGAAGTGATTGCCGGTGAACTGCAGGGCAACAAGGAACTGGCCAGCGCTGCCTTCAATGCCCGCGTGATACCGAGTGTGGCTTACACCGACCCCGAAGTGGCCTGGGTCGGCCTGACCGAAGACCAAGCCAAGGCGCAGGGCATCAAGGTCAAGAAAGGTTTGTTCCCGTGGACGGCCTCGGGGCGCGCCATTGCCAACGGCCGCGACGAAGGCTTCACCAAGCTGCTGTTTGACGATAGCGAGGAAGCGCATGGCCACGGCAAGATTCTGGGCGGCGGCATCGTGGGCACCCATGCCGGCGACTTGATTGGCGAGATCGCGCTGGCGATTGAGATGGGTGCCGATGCGGTGGACATCGGCAAGACGATTCACCCGCATCCGACGTTGGGCGAAAGCATTGGCATGGCGGCCGAATTGGCGCACGGCAGTTGCACCGATTTGCCGCCGGCGCGCAGGTAACCCAAGCGCAACAAGTTCGCCAACTGCCGGGCGTCAAAGGGCGCGCGCAGCAAACCTATCGCAGGCCCGCATGTTGCCGGTCGCAAAGCCGGCCTTGAACCAGCGCATGCGTTGCGCCGAACTACCGTGCGTGCATGAATCCGGCACGACCACGCCACGCGACTGCTTTTGCAGCATGTCGTCGCCAATCGCGTTGGCGGCGCGCAGCGCGTCGGTCTTCTTCGTGATCCCGGTGAGGTTTTGCACGTGATGGCCGATTTCATGCGCGATCACGTAAGCGCGGGCGAAATCACCGCCGGCGTGAAAACGCTGCTCCGTTTCCCGGAAGAACGCCATGTCGAGGTAAACCTTGTGATCGCCCGGGCAATAGAACGGCCCCTTTGCCGTCTGGCCGGTGCCGCAGGCGGCCGCCGTCTGCGTGACGACGATCCTCGACATTGCCGCTTTCTGTTGCGTCGTCTAGACGCATGGCTGACTCCTGTTCCATCTCTGTGGCGCGACTGTGGGCTGCACCGGCCCGGAAATGATACCGAACAGCGCGTACGACCGCACACCGAGTTCGATTGACGGACTATCGCCTGCCGTTTCCGGGGCGACAACGGCGACCTGCCGTGCGGCCTTCCAGCGACGGGTCGCATCAATTTGGCACGGCAAGCAACCGCGCCAAAAGCAGCCCGAATGGCGTGACAGGATACTCGCCGTCAGATTCTTTCGAAAAAAAAGTAGTCGCAATAAAAATAGTAATAACATTGCTGAAAGTTTGAGGAGAAAACCGAAACCATGGCCAGACCGGTATCCGGATCGGAGCACGTACAGGCGGCGCGGGCGCTGCTCAGGAGTGCCAAGACCGCAGACCAACTGCGTCTGGCGCAATCCGTGCTATTGCCGCTGGAACACGGGCTGACGATTGAACAGACCGCGGCCGCGATCGGGCGCTCCAGAGGGGTCACCTGCGGCATGAGAACGCGCTTTGCACGGGTCGCCGAAGGCACGCAGGCTGCGCCGCGCAGCAAGAAGGACTTGCGCAACCGCGCCGGTGCTGACCTGGACCGCGAACGCCAGGTGCTCGACGAAGTTCTGGTGGGTGCCAACGCCGCCCCGGTCGTGAATATTGCCCGGCTCAAGCCTGCCATCGAGGCCAAACTGGGGAAAAAGGTGGTTTTGTCCAGCATCTACAGAATGCTGGCGCGCCACGGCTGGCGCAAACTCGCTCCGGATGATCGACACCATTACGATCACCCGCACGCGCCTGCCGGCTGGCACGAAACCACCACGGCAACATGGGTAAAGCAGTAGCGCAGGTGGGTGCCGTGCAGTTGCTGGTGGGGGTGTGTTGACAAATTGCCACACCTGCGCTGGTGGCGCAGACCGTTCGTCCACAGGCAGGTTTAACGGACTGCTTTTTGCCGCTGATCACCAGTGTGGCAAGCCCCTGTTTGCAGTGTGCCATCAGCCGCACCGCGCACGTGCAATATTTTCCACAACCCGGTGCAAGTGTGTTATTAATCCTGCGTCTAATGCAAATACTGATTGTCACCGCCAGCATCTTGCTACAGAATCAATTTCTTTTTTTAAAGGAGTACCGTGATGAACGCCAACATGACTTCGGGTAACTTT
>JANNUE010000025.1:0-13120 GCA_031394895.1 Betaproteobacteria bacterium | reverse complement strand
GCCTGGCGCGGGCGGTTCTTGCGCGAAGTCCAGGCGGCTTGCAACACCATTGCAGCCAGTACCAGAGCCCCCACAAGAGCCAATGCAATCTGAAATTTACTCATGAGTTGATTCGACCTCAGCCATCGAAATGGCGGCATCCATATCGACCGCCACGATGCGTGAGACCCCCTGCTCCTGCATCGTCACGCCAATTAATTGCTCGGCCATTTCCATCGCAATCTTATTGTGGCTGATAAACAGGAACTGGGTCTCGCGGCTCATGCTCTGCACCAGCTTGGCATAGCGCTCGGTATTGGCGTCGTCGAGCGGCGCATCCACCTCGTCGAGCAGACAAAACGGCGCCGGGTTGAGCTGAAAGATCGCAAACACCAGTGCAATGGCGGTCAGCGCTTTTTCGCCACCCGACAGCAAATGAATGGTCTGATTCTTCTTGCCCGGCGGTTGCGCAATAACCTGCACGCCGGAGTCCAGAATTTCTTCGCCAGTGATTACGAGCCGGGCATTGCCGCCGCCAAACAGCTCGGGGAACATCTTGCCAAAGTGTTCGTTGACGGCATTGAAGGTGCCGGCCAACAGGTCGCGCGTTTCAGCGTCGATCTTCTTGATCGCGTCCTCCAGCGTCGTCATCGCCTCGTTCAGGTCGGTCGACTGGGCGTCCAGGAAGTTCTTGCGTTCGCTGGCCACGGCCAGTTCATCGAGCGCCACCAGGTTGACCGGACCGAGCGCCGCAATTTCGCGGTGCAGCCGGTCAATCTCGCCCTGCATGCCGTTCAGGCGCAGCTTGCCATTGGCGACCGACTGGCCGAGCAGTTCCAGGTCGGCCTGCGCCTCGGTGAGCAACTGCGTGTACTGCTCAAAGCCGAGCCGCGCCGCCTGCTCCTTGAGCTGGAACTCCATGATGCGCTGGCGTAGCGGCTCTAGCTGGCGCTCAAGCTGCAGCCGGCGTTCATCGCTGGCGCGCAGCTTGGCCGTCAGGTCGTCATACTCACTGCGTCTGCTGCCGAGCAAGTGTTCGCGCTCCAGTTTGAGTGCCAGCGCGCTCTGCAATCCACCCTGGGCGGCTGCATCGTTCAGGCGCGCCAGTTCGTCGTGCGCCCGCTGCGCATCTTCCTGGATCGATTTTTCCTGTTGCGCGGCAGTCTCTATGGCGCGCGTCAGCTCGTCCTTGCGTGCCTCCAGGCTGCGCATGGCAAACACCGCCTCCTGCGCCTGGCGTTCCAGGCCGCGCTGCTGATCTCGGTAGGCGCCGAGCTTGCGCTCGGCCGCAATCACCCGTTCATCAAGCTGGGCATGGCGTTCCTGGGTGTCGGCCAGCAGCATGTCGAGTTCTTCAAAGCGCGCCTCGGCGGTCTCACGACGTTCCTGCAACGCACTGAGTTGCGCGTCCACCTCGGCCAGGTCGCCAGCAAGCTGCGCGCTGCGCAACCGCAACTGCTCGGCCGCCTGGGTCAGGCGCAAGTTCTCAACCTGCAACTCATGCGCCAAGGCCTGGCTTTGCAGCGCGTCGCGGCGCGCCAGCACGAGCCGCTGCGAGGTGTCGGCATAGGCCGCCTCCAGTCGCACCAGCGCAGTACGCGCTTCTTCCGCAATCAGGACCTGTGCCTTGCGCTCGCGTTCGATGTTCTCAATTTCCTGCGCACGCGCCAACAGGCCCGCCTGCTCCGAGTCCGGCGCATAAAAACTCACGCTGTTGCGCCCGACCGCGTGCCCGCTCCTGACAAAAATCAGCTCGCCCGGCTGCAGCTTGTCGCGCTGGGCCAGGGCGTCTTCAAAGCTCTCGGCGGTAAAGCAGCCGTGCAGCCACTCGGTCAGCACGCCTTTGTCACCGCCGTCAGTGAGGCGCAACAAGTCGGACAGGCGCGCCATGCTGCTGGCTGGTTGCGCCGGCGCGGTCGGCGCCGGGCTGTAAAACGCCAGCTTCGCCGGCGGCGCGTCCTTGGCAAAGGCACGCACCAGATCGAGCCTTGAGACTTCCAGCGCACCCAGGCGTTCGCGCAACGCGCCTTCGAGCGCGTTTTCCCAACCCTGCTCGATGTGGATGCGGCTCCATAAACCCTGCAAGGAATCGAGCCCCTGACGGGCCAGCCAGGGCTGCAGCTTGCCGTCGGTCTTGACCTTTTCCTGTAACGCCTTGAGTGCCTCCATGCGGGCCGACAAGTCCGCCAGACGGGCCGACTCGCTGTTGACCAGCTGCTGCTGCTGGCGCCGCTGCTCATCGAGCTGCGCCAATGCGTCCTGCAGCGCATGCAAATTTGTGTCCGCCAGGCTGGCCGCCGCTTGCGCCTGCGCCAGTTGCAGTTGCAGCGCCGTCAACCGTTCCTCGTCGGGTGCCGCCTGGGCCGCGTGATCGGCGCTCAGTCGTTCGTGCCGAGCGCTGGCCTGGCGCGATTGCTCTTCAACATTGCGCTGCTCGGCCGCCAGCACCCCAATCTGCTGCTGCACCTGCGACACGCTGGCGCGCTGCTCGCTCGCAAGCTTTTGTGCCAGCCGCAAAGCCTCTTCCAGATCGGGCAATTGCTGGGCTTGATCTTCCACCTGGGCGCTGAGCAGCTCGGTCTGTTCTTCACCGGTCGCAACCAGTTCGGCCAGCTTCGCGATCTCGGCCTGCGCTTCGTCCCTGCGGCTGAGCCACTGCGCTGCCTGTTCCTTCAGTGTGGCCAGGCGCTGTTCGACGCGCTGGCGTCCCTCGACCACAAAACGGATCTCGGCCTCCAGCCGGGCGACTTCGGCGCTGGCCTCGTACAACAGTCCCTGCGCCTTGTTGACGTGATCACCGGCCGCGTAATGGGCCTGGCGCACGCTCTCCAGTTCGGTCTCGATGTGGCGCAGGTCGGCGATCTGTGCCTCCAGCGAATTGACGGCGCCCTGCGCTTCTGCCTTGACCTTGAGCTGCTCGGCCTCGGACTCGGCGCGCTTGAGAAACCACAACTGCTGCTGGCGCAGCGTGACGTCGGCGTGCAGCGCATTAAAGCGCTTGGCGACTTCGGCCTGCTGTTCGAGCTTGTCCAGATTGGCACCGAGCTCGCGCAGAATGTCTTCAACGCGGGTCAGGTTTTCACGCGTGTCCGACAGCCTGTTCTCGGTCTCGCGCCGACGTTCCTTGTATTTGGAAACACCGGCCGCCTCTTCCAGAAACAGGCGCAACTCTTCCGGCCTGCTCTCGATGATGCGGGTGATCGTGCCCTGGCCAATGATCGCGTAAGCGCGCGGCCCCAGGCCGGTGCCCAGAAAAACGTCCTGCACATCACGCCGGCGCACCGGCTGGTTGTTGATGTAATAACTGCTGGTGCCGTCGCGCGTGAGCACGCGCTTGACCGCGATCTCGCCGAACTGGTTCCACTGGCCGCCGGCGCGATGGCTGGCATTGTCAAAGACCAGCTCGACGCTGGCCCGGCTCGACGGCTTGCGCGTGTTGGTGCCGTTGAAAATCACATCCTGCATCGACTCGCCGCGCAGCTCGGACGCCTTCGACTCGCCCAGCACCCAGCGCACCGCATCCATGATGTTCGATTTGCCGCAACCGTTCGGCCCGACGACACCGACCAACTGCCCCGGCAGCATGAAATTGGTCGGCTCTACGAACGACTTGAAACCGGATAGCTTGATTGAATTGAGACGCACGGATTGCTGAAGCTAACTGTTCTGTTGATGGGAGGGGTTAGGGGCCGTTTGACAGCCCGTAAGACATGCCGTCATGATAACTTGCCTGATGTCGCTTTACGCTGCGCTAACTTTCATGCAGCAAGTGGGCAGCACCCTGAATTATGAAAAACCCCGTCATCGCGAGGCCGCAGGCCGTGGCGATCCATGAAGTCCTGGATTGCCGCGTCGCTGCGCTCCTCGCAACGACAAAATCTGCAGACTCTGCGCTTCAAGCTATTTCACGTTAACCCGACCTACCGGTGCGGCGTGTGCCAGCGCCATCACCTGCTGCGGCGCCATGTCCCGGCGCTGGTGGTCGCTCCAGACCTGGCGCCAGTGACGCGCGCCGGGCAGCCCGTGACGCAAGCCGAGCATATGGCGCGCAATGCCGGGCCACGGCGTGCCGTGCGCCAGCGCTTCGCGCGCCATGTACTGCACCATCTGTGCCTCAATCTGCTCGCGGCTGATGTCCGACGCGTCAGCGCCGTAGAACGCGGCGTCCCAGGACGCCAGCCACCATGGGTTGTGATAGGCCTCGCGCCCGAGCATCACGCCGTCGAGCTGCTGCAGATGGGTGGCAATTTGTTCGTTGCTGGTGATGCCGCCATTGACGACGATGGTGAGTTGGGGAAAGTCGCTTTTAAGTCGATAGGCCCATTCGTAACGCAGCGGTGGCACTTCCCGGTTCGCCTTTGGCGACAAGCCGCTGAGCCAGGCGTTGCGGGCGTGCACGATGAAGGTCTGGCAACCGGCCTGGCTGACAGTGCCGACAAAGTCGCGCACAAACTCGTAGCGCTCGACCCGGTCGATGCCGAGCCGGTGCTTGACCGTCACCGGCAGCGCCACCGCATCAAGCATCGCCTTGACACAGTCAGCCACCAGCACCGGCTCGCTCATCAAGCAGGCGCCGAACGAGCCACGCTGCACCCGCTCGCTCGGGCAGCCGCAGTTCAGATTGATTTCGTCATAGCCCCACTGCTGCGCGAGCACGGCGCATTGCGCCAGCTCAGCCGGGTCGCTGCCGCCGAGCTGCAGCGCAACCGGGTGTTCTTCCGGGTTGTAGCGCAGATGCCGCGCCACGTCGCCATGCAGCAGCGCACCAGTGCTGACCATCTCGGTGTACAGCAGCGCATGACGCGATAGCAGGCGATGAAAATAGCGGCAATGCCGATCGCTCCAGTCCAGCATGGGTGCCACCGACAGCTTCCAGCGATCGGGCGAAACGGGGGTTGGACTCGGCATGCGGTCGATTATCCCCGGCACAACCCGGTTCATACCAACTCGCCGTCGAAAGACAAGAATTGCGGTGACGGCATTGGCAGGCCGGCGAGCGCGGGTAGGCGGCTGCGCTCTTGCCTCGCCGCCACGCTGACGTTGGTACGCCAGAGAGCCTGGGCGGGCAACTCCGCGAATGTCCTCCGCTGCGGGCTGCGCCCTTGCTCCCCCTTTATTTCGCTGCGTCGCCCACCCAGACTCTCCGGCAAGCGGCGACGTTGGTGCGCGCAGAGCAGACGACCTCGGCAACACGCAAACCACCACTGCAGGAGCAAGCCGGTACGGCGCTCAGTGCAGCGAAATAAAGGGGGAGGCCGCAGGCCGGAGGACATTCGCGGAACTGAGTGCCGTGGCGGATTGCTCCGGAGCACGACCACATTGCTGCAGGTTACAACCGGAGCGCGCCGGGTTACAGCCAGAGTGCGCCAGCTTACAGCCAGAGTGCTCCGGGTTACAGCCGGAGCGCTCCCGCCGCCCACACAGTGCCCGTACTTTGAATCTTTGAATGCCAAACCGTATCAGCGCGCGTGCGACCACGGCGCCGCGTTGTGGGCCAAGCCCATCCACAAGGCCACCAGCGCGCTGGCCGCCAGCGCCAGACCGGCGAGGCGCACACCCCAGTCACCGGCGCCTGTTCCACCCAGACGCAGCAGCAGCCACGGGCCGGCCATCATTGAAACGCTGGTGCCCAGCGCGAACAGCGCCATCACCACGGCGCCATCCACAGCGCGTCCGCTCATGCCGGCCACCAACAGCGCCGAATAGAGCAGCCCGCAAGGCAGAAAAGTCCACAAGGCACCGATGATGAAGGGAGCACCCTGGCCGCGCCCGGCCGCCAGTGCGCGCGCGCGCAACCAAATGTTTTTGCCGGCGCGCTCAAGCCAGACCGGCTGCTGGGCTTTCCACAGAAGAAACAGTCCGAGTACAAAAACAGCGGCATGAAACAGCGTCCAGAGCGGGCGCAGCGCGGCCGATTGCACCGTCAGCCAGCCCAGGCCCTGCATTGAGGCGGCCGCCAGCGCACCCATTGCAGAGTAGCCGACGAGCCGTCCCGCCTGGAAGCTCCACAGCGCCGCAGTCTTGCGCTCACCTGCCGCGTGCGCTATGCCGGCGCAGGCGGCGCCGCACATGGCTATGCAGTGCGGCCCGCCGGCCACGCCCATCAGCAAGGCAGTGACGGCGAGAGACGCTTGCACTCAGATGATCTTGGAAAAACGGGCGCGGGTCTTGTCGGACTGCAGATATTTGTCGAACACCATGGCCACGGCCCGCACAAAGAACCAGCCCATGGGCGTGACTTGAATGCCGGTGTCGCTGACCGTCACCAGGCCCTGCTCTTCCAACTTGCGCAAAGCCTCGATCTCGGGCGCAAAGTAGCTGCGGAAATCGATCAGATGCGCCAGCTCGATCGACTCGAACAGAACTTCACCCTGGCACATCACCCCCATGATTACGGCGCGGCGCAGCACGTCGTCGCGCGTCAGGGCCAGGCCACGCACGATCGGGAAACGCCCCTGGTCGAGCCGGTCGCAATACTCTTCCATGGTCTTGGCGTTTTGGCTGTAGGTGGCGCCAATGCGGCCGATCGATGACACGCCCAGGCCAATCAGGTCGCAGTCAGGCTGCGTGCTGTAGCCCTGGAAATTGCGGTGCAAGCGGCCCTGGCGCTTGGCAATTGCCAGCGAGTCGGTCGGCAACGAGAAGTGATCCATGCCGACGTACACATAGCCCGCGCCTATGAAAGCGGCCATCGAGCGCGCCAGCATGGCGACTTTGGCGCCGCCGCTGGGGATATCCACCGTCGCAATGCGGCGCTGCGGCTTGAAGCGTTCCGGCAAATGGGCATAGGCGTACAGCGCAATGCGCTCCGGGCGCAGCTCCACCACCTGCGCCAGCGTGCGGTCGAATGACGCCGGGTTTTGCTGCGGCAAACCATAGATCAGATCGACGTTGATCGAATCAAAGTTGCGTTCGCGCGCCGCCGCCACCAAGGCAAAAACCTGCTCCGCCGGCTGCACCCGGTGCACTGCTTTTTGCACCTCGGGGTCAAAGTCCTGCACGCCAAAGCTCAGCCGGTTAAAGCCCAGTTCGGCCAATGTGTCCAGACGCGACGCGTCAATCGTGCGCGGATCCACTTCGATGGAGTATTCGCCACCTGGCGCCAGCGTGAAATTGCGCCGCAGCATGCCCATCAACTCGCGCAGTTCATCGTCCGTTAAAAAGGTTGGCGTGCCGCCCCCAAGGTGCAGTTGCGTCACGGTCTGGCCGACACCCAGTTGCGCCGTGTGCAGCTCCACCTCGCGACTCAGGTAGCGCAGATACGGTGCCGCCCGGTCATGGTGCTTGGTGATGATCTTGTTGCAGGCGCAGTAGTAACACAGCGACTCGCAAAACGGAATATGGACGTACAGCGACAGTGGCAACGAGGTCGCCGCTGCGCCGACGCGGCGCAGCGTCAGTGCCTGTGCGTAATCATCCGCAGTAAAGGCCTCGACAAAGCGGTCGGCAGTCGGATACGAGGTGTAGCGCGGCCCGGACACATCGAACCGGCGTAACAGGTCTTCGGAAATCGGCTCGGCGGCAACTACATTCATGAATACTCCTAGGCAATACTGCCAAATGTGCTTGAAAAGCATCATTTTATTCTTGATGGCAATCAAACGGCACCGACGACGGATTTACCCATAATTGACCGACATCAGGACTGGTCTTAATTTAGTGACAAAATCAGGGGATGAACCCTCAATCCATCAAAGTAGCCTGCTCCAACTGCAATCTGCGGGAACTGTGCATGCCATTGGGTCTGACTACGGAAGAACTCGATCGGATTGACGATCTGGTTGCGGTCAGGCGAAAAATCAAGCGTGGCACCACCCTGTTTCGTAATGGCGAAAAATTTACCGGTCTGTATGCCATTCGTACCGGTTTTTTCAAGACCTGTGTGGCGTCCGAGGACGGGCGCGATCAGGTTACCGGGTTTCAAATGGCCGGCGAAATCGTCGGGCTGGACGGCATTGTGAACGACCACCACACCTGTGACGCGGTGGCGCTGGAAGACGCCGAGGTCTGCGTGATGCCGTTCGACCGGCTGGAAGAGCTGTCACGTGAGGTCAACGCGCTGCAGCGCCACGTGCACAAAATCATGAGCCGCGAGATTGTGCGTGAGCATGGTGTGATGCTGCTGCTGGGTAGCATGCGCGCCGAGGAGCGTCTGGCGACCTTCTTGCTGAACCTGGTGCAGCGCCTGCACGCCCGGGGTTTTTCCCAATCGGAGTTGATTCTGCGCATGACGCGCGAAGAAATCGGCAGCTTTCTGGGCCTGAAACTTGAAACCGTCAGTCGCACATTTTCAAGATTTGTTGACGAAGGCATCGTGGAAGTCAAACAGCGCCACGTGCGCATTCTCAACCCGGACGGGCTGCGCGACATCGTCAACCCCAAGAGCGGCGGCTGAGTGCGGCTGCAAACCGGACGCTAGCCAGGCCCCTGTTTCGCACACTCTTGCGGTCGTTCATCCACGGGCAACGGGCAGCGGTTGACCTCAAACGGCGACATCGCGAGCAGGCTGGTCAAAGCGCTGGAGAGCATGGTGATGCACCAGAAAACAAAGAACGCCAGCGTATAGACACCCATTCGTGACATCTCGAGCGGGTGGCCGAACCACAGCATGTCGTGCGGATCGACCATACCAAACACCAGCACCTCCAGAATGCCGGCAACCAGAAAAGCCGGCCACGCAATCCACATGATTCGCTGCGACAACATAGTGCTGGTTTCCTTCTTTAATTGCGCGTTCAACTGCGGTTTGCGATCTCAAGGTTTGGCGCCGACAGCACCCTGCAGCGGCACGCCCGTGGCGGCATGGTTGCGTGCCTGCACTGCCGGTGCCAGGCTGGCGGCCTCATGAGCCAGCGTCTTGTTGATGTCAATGCCCTGGCGGTAATAGTCTTCGCTGATCACCGGGTCGGGCCGGGTCACCGCAAGATACAGTGTGACAAAGCTGGCCACGACCACGACAGCCGGACCGGCCAGGATGAACCAGACATAACCATACTTCCACCAGGCGCTGCCGTGTTCCGGCGAGTTTTTGAGCATCATCAATCCTTATCGTGGCACCAGGAAAACCGACTTCTCCGACAAATGCGCTCCCACGTCCACTGCCTCGATATCAAACTCGATAGCATGCGAGCCGGGTGTCGCCGCATCAAACGGCGCCTGCACCCGCAGCACCACCCAGCGTGACTGGGCAGCCTCGACCGCCACCTGGCTGGCCGAGCTGATTTGCAGGCCCGGCAAGCCCCTGACCGTGATGGTGAAATGTTGCAGCGACTCGGCGGCGTTCATCAACTGTAGTCGATAAACATTCTCAACGTTGCCGCCGTCCACAATCCGGGCTGTCACGCCGCGGTCGCGCATCACATCGACCCGAAACGGGCTGCGCAGGCTCAGGCTGGCCAGCATCGCCACGACGACGGCCAGCAGGATCGCGCTGTACACCAGTACCCGCGGGCGCAGCACATGGCGCAGTGTCTGCTGCTGGCTCCAGTGCTGCTTCATGGCGTTGTCGGTGGAGTACTTGATCAGTCCGCGTGGGTAGCCCATCTTGTCCATCACGGTGTCGCAGACGTCCACGCAGGCGCCGCAGCCAATACACTCGTTCTGCAGGCCGTTGCGGATATCGATGCCGGTCGGACAGACCTGCACGCACAGGCTGCAGTCGACGCAGGCGCCGAGCTTGAGCGCTTGTGGGTCGGCCTTGCGCGAGCGTGCACCACGCGGCTCGCCACGCTCGCCGTCGTAGGTCACGATCAGCGTGTCCTTGTCGAACATGGCGCTTTGAAAGCGCGCGTAAGGGCACATGTATTTGCAGACCTGCTCACGCATGAAGCCGGCGTTGCCGTAGGTGGCAAAGCCATAGAAGAATGTCCAGAAAATTTCCCATGGCCCCAGACCGAATGTCAGGAACTCGGCGCCGAGTTCCTTGATCGGCGTGAAGTAGCCGACAAAGCTGAAGCCGGTCCAGAACGCCAGAGCCAGCCACAAGAAATGCTTGGTCGCCTTGCGCGCCAGTTTGTCGGCCGACCAGGGTTTGGCGTCGCGGCGCATGCGGGCCGACCGGTCGCCCTCGACCTGTTTCTCGATCCACAGGAAGATCTCGGTATAGACCGTCTGCGGGCAGGCAAAACCACACCACAGGCGCCCCGCCACTGCGGTAAACACAAACAACGTGAGTGCGCTGATGACCAGCAAGCCGGTCAGGTAGATGAAGTCCTGCGGATACAGCACCAGGCCGAAGATGTAGAAGCGTCGGGCGCCGAGGTCAAACAGCACCGCCTGGCGCTGTCCCCACTCAAGCCAGGGCAGGCCATAGAACACGATCTGGGTCAGCCAGACCATGCCCCAGCGCCAGTTGGAGAAGAACCCCGAGACGCTGCGCGGATAGATCTTGGGCTGCGCAGCGTACAGCGATACCAGTTCCCCAACGCCCTCTTCAGCAACGATGGGGATCACCTTGCGCGCAGCGGGTGTCTTGTCGTTCAAGCGTGTTCTGTCAGGTAATGAGGGAAGTGGAATATGCGAATGTACCGATGGCCGTCATTGCGAGCTTGCAGTCGCGGTCGGAACTGCACACGGAACATGAACCTAACATGGCGTCATTGCGAGGCCGCCAGGCCGTGGCAATCCAGGGCCCCCGGAAGTCATGGACTGCCGCGCTGCGCTCGCAGTGACGACACCACTTTCCTGTCATTGCTTATCCCTGCCTCACTTGGCAGCCGGCGAGGCATTGTTGGACAGGCCCCAGACATATGACGCCAGCACGTGAATCTGGGCCTCGGTGAACTTGTCGCCCTGCGCCGGCATCACGTTCACCTTGCCGTTGTTGATCATCGCCACAATCGCCGCCTCGCCGAAGCCGTGCAGCCAGATGTTGTCGGTCAGGTTGGCTGCGCCCAACGCCTGGTTGCCCTTGCCATCGGCGCCATGGCAGGCGGCGCAAACAATGAATTTCTCCTTGCCGAGTGCCGCGCGCACCGAGTCGTGCGCACTGCCGGACAGGCTCAGCACGTACTGGGCAGCGTTCTTGACGTCATCCGCCGTGCCGATTGCCGCCCCCAGCGGCGGCATGTTGGCGCTACGCCCCTTGACGATGTTGGCCTTGATAATGTCAGGCGTGCCGCCGCCAAGCCAGTCGTTGTCGGTCAGGTTCGGAATGCCCTTGGTGCCGCGCGCATCCGAGCCATGACACTGGGCGCAGTTGTTCAGAAACAGCCGCTCGCCCATCGCCATCGCCTTGGCATCTTTGGCCACGTCTTCCGGTTTCATTGCAGCATATTTGGCATACAGCGGCGCCACCTCGGCATTGCCTTGGTCAACCTCGCTCTGGTGCTGGCCGGTCGAGGTCCAGCCCAGTTTGCCCGGGTAGCTGCCCATGCCCGGATAAAGCACCAGATAGATGACCGAGAACACGATGGTGATGATGAACAGCCAGACCCACCAGCGTGGCAGCGGGTTGTTCATCTCGCGCAAGTCGCCATCCCACACGTGACCGGTGGTGTTGTCGTTGGCCGTCATGGCCTTGGCCTTGCCGCTGAACCACAGCAGCAGCAGGCAAGCCAGGATGCTGACGCCGGTGAGCGCGGCGACGTAGATCGACCAGAAGTTGCTTGTGAAGTCACTCATTTGAATTCCTTGAAATGCGGTTCGTCAGTCTTGCTCGAACGGCAGCCTGGCGGCCTGTTCGAAATCGGCCGCGTTGCGGCTTGAATAAGCCCACGCGATGATGCCCACGAACACGATCAGGCTGACCACGGTGGCGGCGGAGCGCAGGGTGTTGATGTCGAATTCCATCGTCGTGCTCCTACTTGACCAGTGTTCCCAAAACCTGCAAGTAGGCAATCACCGCTTCCACCTCTGTCTTGCCCTTGACCTCTTCGACTGACTTGGCGATCTGCTCGTCGCTGTACGGCACGCCAACCATGCGCAATGCCTTCATGTGCGCCGGCAGCGCCGCGGCATCGACCATGTCGGTGAGCAGCCACGGATAGGCCGGCATATTCGACTCCGGCACCACGTCACGCGGATTGTTCAGATGGTCGCGATGCCACTGGTCGCTGTATTTGCCGCCGACCCGGTGCAGGTCCGGCCCGGTGCGTTTGCTGCCCCATTGAAACGGATGGTCATAGACAAATTCACCGGCCACCGAGTAGTGCCCGTAGCGCAGCGTCTCGGAGCGGAACGGACGGATCATCTGCGAGTGGCAGTTGTAGCAGCCTTCGCGCGTGTAGATGTCGCGCCCGGCCAGTTGCAGCGCGGTGTAGGGCTGCAAGCCGGTGACCGGCTCGGTGGTGGACTTCTGGAAGAACAGCGGGATGATTTCCACCAGGCCGCCGAACAGCAGCACTACCAGGATCAGCACGATCATCAGGAAGTTGCTGGTCTCAATTTTCTCGTGCGACACTCCGCCGCTTGCATTGTTGTTTGCCATGATAGTTTCCTCAAGCAGCGTGGGCAACGGGGGGCACGATGGCAACGGTCACCGATCGACCTCGGGTCGCCGTCTTGAGCACGTTCCAGAGCATGATCAGCATGCCCGCCAGATACAGCAGCCCGCCGAGCAAACGCAACACATAGAACGGGAAAGTGGCTTTCACCGATTCGACAAAGGTGTAGGTCAGGGTGCCGTCGGTATTGATGGCACGCCACATTAAGCCCTGCATCACGCCGGCAATCCACATGGCTGCGATGTAGATCACGATACCAATCGTGGCGGTCCAGAAATGCACTTCAATGGCTTTGACGCTGTACATCTTCTGCTGGCCAAACACGCGCGGAATCAGGTAATACATGGCACCCATGGTGATCAGCCCGACCCAGCCCAGCGCACCCGAGTGCACATGGCCAATGGTCCAGTCGGTGTAATGCGACAAGGCATTGACGGTCTTGATCGACATCATCGGGCCTTCAAAGGTGGACATGCCGTAGAACGACAGCGAGACGATCATGAAGCGCAGAATCGGGTCGTCGCGCAGCTTGTGCCAGGCGCCCGACAAGGTCATCATGCCGTTGATCATGCCGCCCCAGCTCGGTGCCAGCAGAATTAGCGAGAACACCATGCCAACCGATTGCGTCCAGTCCGGCAGCGCCGTGTAATGCAGGTGGTGCGGGCCGGCCCACATATAGGTGAACACGATCGCCCAGA
>JANNUE010000445.1:0-6376 GCA_031394895.1 Betaproteobacteria bacterium | reverse complement strand
GATGCTCGCCGCCTGGGAGTTTGGACGAGGGGCGCAGCGTGGACTTGGGGTTTTGCCAAGTAAGGGAGGAATGACGGGCGTAGCCCGGTCAGGGGGACATGAGCGGCGGCGCCTACCTAAGCTCACTGGCGCACCAACGTCAGCGTTGCAACAGGCACGCGCGGAGTTGCCCACACAAACTTGCTGGCGTGCCAACGTCAGCGTTGCGCAGGCACGAGCGAAGTCGCTCACCCCAGCTCGCTGGCATGCCAAAGCTGTTACAGCAATTCTTGTCTTTCGAAGGCGACTTGGTTTCAGTGGGTCCGCACGCGCCACGCCGCCTCGTTGAAGCCAACCGAATATTCGCCACTGGCCCACTGCACCACCGGTCGCTTGATCACGCTTGGCTGCGCCAGCATCACGGCGCGCGCACTGGCTGCGTCGCTCACGCTGGCGCGCGTGCTCTCGTCGAGCCGGCGCCACATCGTGCCTTTGCGGTTGAGCAGCGGATCCCACCCGAGTGACACGATCCAGGCGTCGAGTTGCTCCCCGGGCACGCCCTGCTTTTTGAAGTCGTGAAATTGATAGCTCAGCCCCTGGCTGGTGAGCCAGGCGCGGGCGCGTTTGACGGTGTCGCAGTTGGCGAGGCCGTACAGCGTGATGGTTTGTGTTTGCATGGGCGTCATCATGCCGCACTCGGCGACAATCGGGAACCGTATGAAAACACAGCCCCAAACCCTTGAACAATGGCTGACGCATTGCGAGCAGCTCCACCCCAACACGATTGATCTGGGGCTGGAGCGCGTCAGGCAGGTTGCCGAGCGCATGGCGGTACGCTTTACCTGCCCGGTGATTACGGTGGCTGGCACGAATGGCAAGGGCTCCACGTGCGCCATGCTGGACGCCATTCTGCGCCAGGCTGGCTACCGCACCGGGGTTTATACGTCGCCGCATCTGGTGCATTTTGAAGAGCGTCTGCGGCTGGACGGCGACAACGTTGCAGCGGCTGATTTGACAGCGGCTTTTGCCCGTGTTGAGAGTGCCCGTTGCGAAGGCGGCGCAGAGGTGTCGTTGACCTACTTCGAGTTTTCCACGCTCGCCATTTTGGACGTAATGACGCGCGCCGGGCTCGATGTGGCGGTTCTGGAGGTGGGTCTGGGCGGGCGGCTCGACGCCGTCAATATCATCGACCCCGACTGCGCCGTGATCACCTGCATTGGCCTGGATCACATGGAGTTGCTGGGGCCGGACCGCGAGTCGATCGGCCGCGAGAAAGCCGGCATCATGCGCACCGGGCGAACGGTGGTGGTGGGCGATCCGGCGCCGCCGCAAAGCGTGCTTGACCACGCAACCGAGATTGATGCCGAGGTCTGGCGTTTCGGCGTTGACTTCACTGTGTCGGCTGATCAGCAGCGCTGGAGCTGGAATGGGCGTGACCACCGATTTGGCAACTTGCCGGTTCCCGCTCTGCGCGGCGCCAACCAGTTGGTCAACGCAGCCGGCGTGCTGGCGGCGCTGACCGTGTTGCGCAAGCGGTTGCCGATCAGCGTCCAGGCGGTGCGCGACGGTTTGGCTCAGGTCGAACTGGCGGGGCGTTTTCAGGTCATTGCGGGGCAGCCGACGCTGGTGCTCGATGTCGCGCACAATCCGCACGCGGTGGCGGCGCTGGCCGCCAACCTTGTGGCCATGGGGGACTTCGCACAGACGCACGCGGTCTTTGGCGGCATGGCCGACAAAGACCTCGCGGCCATGCTGGGCCAGCTCGGGGCTCTCGTTGACCGCTGGTATTTCACTGATTTGCCGACGCCACGGGCCGAATCAGGGATTCGGTTGATGGCCAGATGGCAGGCTCAAAACAGTCGCGCCGACGTTACCGCAACGGCCTATGCAAGCCCGCAACAGGCGCTGCAGGCAGCCATTCGGGTGGCGGGCCCCACTGATAGAATTCTAGTCTTTGGGTCGTTCTATACGGTGGGTGGCGTCTTAAGGCACGGCATGCCCGTTCCTGATGCCAGCCACAGGCCAAACAATTGAACTCCTGAGCCCCACAACATGGCATTTTTCAAGTTCCGAAAAAGTGGCGACGAAGCGTCGGCCACGTCAACTCCGCCAGTGAGCATCGAGGCGATGCGCACGCGGGCCAAACATCGCCTGATTGGCGCAGCAGTCCTGGTGCTGATCGGGGTGGTCGGTTTTCCGCTGTTGTTTGACAAGCAGCCACGCCCTATCTCCGTCGATACTCCGATCGAGATCCCGGACAAGAGCAAGGCCAAGCCGCTCACCGTGCCTGTGCCGCAGCCCGCCGCAACGCCTATCACGCCAGCGGCAACCAGCGTCAGCCCGGCGACACCGGCTGCCGAAGCGCCGCCGCCGACCGACAAAGTCAAGCCCGCAGAGACCGCCAAGGCAATTGAGAAGCCGGTTGAAAATGTCGCCGACAAGCCGGTCGCGGCCAAGCCGGCGGTCGATGACGGTGACAAGGCGCAGGCGCTGTTGGAAGGCAAGGCACCGGCAAAAGCTGCCGACGCCGGCGCCGGCCGGTTTGTGGTCCAGGTCGGGGCCTACGCCGATGCCACTCGGGCGCGCGAGGTTCGTCTGAAAGTCGAACACGCCGGGCTCAAGACCTATACCCAGGCGGTCGAGACCAAGGACGGACACCGCATCCGTGTGCGGGTCGGCCCTTTTGCCGACAAGGCCGAGGCGGACAAGGCGGCAGACAAGATCAAGAAGCTGGGCTTGCCGGCAGGCATACTGAACCTGTAGCAACGCCTGCATTGCGATGCCCACGCTGGACTGGTTCTTTGTTGCAGTTTTACTGGCGTCACTGCTGATCGGCGCCTGGCGCGGTCTGGTGTTTGAAGTCATTTCGCTGCTGAGCTGGATTGCCGCCTTCGTGCTGGCTCAATGGTTTGCGCCCGATGTGGCGCTGAAGCTGCCGATGGCGGGTGCCAGCGAGCCGATTCGCTATGCAGCGGCTTTCACGCTGGTGTTTGTGCTGTCGGTGTTTGCCGGCGGCTTGCTTGCCCGGCTGGGCAAGGGACTTTTTTCCAGTGTCGGTTTAAACCCGGCCGACCGGACCCTGGGGGCGCTGTTTGGCTTGCTGCGCGGCGTGCTTGTGTTACTCGGACTGACGCTGGTGCTGGGCATGACGCCCTTGAAGTCAGACCTGTGGTGGCGCCAGTCCGCCGGTGTGGCGATGGCCACCGCGGCGCTGCAGAGCTTGAAGCCGGTGTTACCTGAAAAGTTTGGAAAGTACTTACCATAATGTGCGGAATCGTAGGCGTTGTCAGCAACGCACCTGTCAATCAGCTCCTGTATGACGCGCTGTTGCTATTGCAGCACCGCGGGCAGGATGCGGCCGGCATTGTGACCCAGCGGGAGCGCAAGTTCTTCATGCACAAGGCCAAAGGCATGGTGCGCGACGTCTTTCGCACCCGAAACATGCGCTCGTTGCCGGGTAATAGCGGGCTCGGCCAGGTGCGCTATCCAACCGCCGGCAACGCCTACAGCGAAGAAGAGGCGCAGCCGTTTTACGTCAATGCGCCATTCGGCATTGTGCTGGTACACAACGGCAATCTGACCAACGCGCATGCGCTGAAGGCGGAGCTGTTCAGCACCGACCACCGCCACATCAACACCGACAGCGACTCCGAGGTGCTGCTCAACGTGCTGGCGCACGAGATTGAAAAAACCACGCGTGGTTTTCCAATGCAGCCGCACGATGTGTTCGAAGCGGTGCGCAATGTGCATCTGCGCATTCGCGGCTCCTATGCCGTGATTGCAATGATTGCCGGCCACGGCGTGCTGGCGTTTCGCGACCCGTTTGGCATTCGCCCGCTGTGTCTGGGGCGCGGCGACGGCACAGTGCTGGTGGCCAGCGAATCGGTCGCGCTGGAAGGCACTTCGCACAAGTTCGAACGCGATATCGCGCCAGGCGAAGCGGTCTTTATCGATCTGCAGGGGCAGCTGCATGCGCAGCAATGTGCCGAGCATCCGGTGCTCAATCCGTGCATCTTCGAATATGTCTATCTGGCACGTCCTGACTCGGTGATGGACGGTATCTCGGTCTATCAGGCGCGGCTCAACCTGGGCGAGACGCTGGCCAAACGGGTCATCTCGACGGTGCCGCCGAACGAGATTGATGTGGTCATTCCAATTCCTGAGTCGAGCCGCCCGAGCGCCGCCCAGTTGGCCCAGTTGCTCGGCTTGCCGTACCGCGAGGGGTTTGTCAAAAACCGCTATGTCGGGCGCACCTTCATCATGCCGGGGCAGTCGGTACGCAAGAAGTCGGTGCGGCAAAAACTCAACGTGATCGCCAGCGAATTCAAGGGGCGCAATGTGCTGCTGGTGGACGACTCCATCGTGCGCGGCACCACCAGCCGCGAGATTGTCCAGATGGCGCGTGAGGCCGGCGCGCGCAAGGTCTATCTGGCCAGCGCCGCGCCGCCGGTACGCTATCCCAACGTATATGGCATCGACATGCCAACCCCCGATGAACTGGTGGCGCACGGGCGAACGGTCGAGCAGATTCGCGCACTGATAGGCTGCGACGCGCTGATCTACCAGGAGGTCGATGGCATGAAGAAGGCGATCGGTGCCCTCAACCGCAACATCAGCGGCTTTGATGCATCGTGTTTTGACGGTGTTTACGTCACAGGCGACATCACAGCCGACGATATCGCGCGATTGAATTCGAACCGCGTCGGCACCGACGAAGGCGCCGACGACAACTCCCGGCTGGCCTTGCCCAATCACGAAGAGTGACCATGACAGAAAGGAAGCTACCCGACAATTTGCATCCAGAAACGCTGGCGCTGCGCACCGCCGTGGACAAGAGCCAGTACGGTGAAAACTCCGAGGCGCTGTATCTGACCAGCAGCTTCTGCCAGCCCGACGCTGAAACCGCTGCGCTGCGCTTTGCCGGTGAGGAAGATGGCTACACCTATACCCGCGTCGGCAACCCGACGGTGACCAGCATGGAGTTGCGCCTGGCGGCGCTCGAAGGCACCGAGGCGGCGATTGCCACTTCCACCGGCATGGCGGCAATTTTGCTGCTGGGCATGGGGCTGCTGCGTGCCGGCGACCATGTGGTGTGTTCGCAGTCGGTGTTTGGCTCCACCATCCGCTTGTTCAGTGGCGAGTTTGGTAAATTTGGCGTCGAGACCAGCTATGTGTCGCAGACCGATGTGGCGGCCTGGCGCGCCGCCATTCGCCCCAACACCAAGCTGCTGTTTGCCGAGACGCCGACCAATCCGCTAACCGATGTCTGCGACATTCAGGCGCTGGCCGACGTGGCGCACAATGCTGGCGCGCTGCTGGCAGTTGACAACTGTTTTTGCAGCCCTGCGCTGCAACAACCAAAACGTTTTGGCGCCGACTTCATCATTCATTCCGGCACCAAGTACCTGGACGGTCAGGGCCGTGTGATGGCCGGCGCGATCTGCTGCGACCAGCACTATGTGACTGACGTGTTCCTGCCGATCACGCGCACCGCCGGCATGGTGCTGGCGCCGTTCAATGCATGGGTCGTGCTTAAGGGCATGGAGACGCTGGGCATTCGGATGCAGGCGCAGTCGCGGACGGCGCTGGCGCTCGCGCTCTGGCTGCAAGCGCACCCCAAGGTGGCGCGGGTTTATTACCCCGGCCTGGCGACGCATGCGCAACACGCGCTGGCGATGCGCCAGCAGTCGGCCAGCGGCACCGGTCTGGGCGGCGCGGTGCTGGCGTTCGACATCCAGGGCCAGGACGCCCAGAGCTTGCGTGCCAACGCGTTTGCGGTGATCAACGCGGCGCGGGTCAGCTCGATCACCACCAACCTGGGCGACACCAAGACCACCATCAGCCACCCGGCCAGCACCTCGCATGGCCGACTCACGCCGGAACAGCGCCAGGCGGCCGGCATCGGTCAGGGCCTGATCCGCCTCGCCGTCGGCCTGGACCACATTGATGATTTGACAACAGACCTGGCTCGCGGTCTCGACCTACTTCCATGACACAAAAAACCCGCACCCGATTCGCCCCTTCGCCCACCGGCTTCATTCACCTCGGCAATATCCGCTCGGCTTTGTACCCATGGGCTTTTGCCCGCGCCACAGGAGGTGACTTCATACTGCGCATTGAAGACACCGATCTGGAACGCTCGACGCAGGCGTCGGTCGATGTGATCATCGAGAGCATGTCCTGGCTCGGTCTGAACTATGACGAAGGGCCGTACTACCAGATGCAGCGCATGGACCGCTACAAAAAGGTGCTGACCGAGTTGCAGGCCGGCGGCAATGTCTATCCGTGCTATATGAGCGTGGCCGAGCTCGATGCGCTGCGCGAGCGCCAGATGGCGGCCAAGGAAAAGCCGCGTTACAACGGCACCTGGCGCCCGGAGCCGGGCAAGACGCTGCCC
>JANNUE010000433.1:0-4180 GCA_031394895.1 Betaproteobacteria bacterium | reverse complement strand
CCTGCATTTCCTAACCGCAAACACCTGATGGCTGAACTTGCTCCCATTCCCCTGAACATTTTGGCGACCCGGTTGTTTCACGAACTGGAGCAGAAGAAGGCCGCCTTTGACCTGCCGATGCACCGGTTTTTTATCGGCGATGCCAGGCATGACCTGTCGCTGGCTATCCATGGACGGCGCGCCGCAACGCCGTTCGGACCGGCCGCCGGACCGCACACCCAGCTCGCTCAGAACATCGTGCTGGCCTGGTTGGGCGGCGGCCGATTCATGGAATTGAAGACGGTCCAGATCATGGACGAGCTGGTCATTCCCCGGCCCTGCATCGACATGCAGACGGTCGGCTTTAACGTCGAATGGTCGCAGGAGCTCAAACTCGCGCAGTCGCTGGAGGAATACGTCAAGGCCTCGATGCTGATCGACATGCTCAAAGCCAGCGGCCTGGCGCCAGGGGCTGGCGACACTGTGTTTGACATGAGTGTCGGCTACAACCTGGCCGGCATCAGTTCAACGCCAGTGCGCGCCTTTCTGGACCAGTTGATGGACGCCAGCGCCATCGTCGAACGCCTGCGCCAGCAGATTCCGGCGTCGCTGGCGCGTTTTCGCGACCTGCCGTTTGCCACCCGCATCTCCAACACGTTGACGCTATCGACCTTTCATGGCTGTCCGCCCGAAGAGATCGAGGCCATTGGCAAATTCCTGCTGCAAGAGGTGGGCCTGAACGTTGTGGTCAAGCTCAACCCAACGCTGCTCGGGCGCGAGCGCGTTGCCGAAATTTTGCATGACCGCCTGGGTTATGCGGAGCTCTGCGTGCCCGACGCTGCTTTCGACAAAGACGCCAAGTGGGAACAGATGACCGGCATGGTTGAAACACTGGGTGATCTGGCAGACGACTTGGGGCAGGGCTTTGGCGTCAAGTTCTCCAACACACTGCTGGTGCGCAATCACAAGACGTTCTTCCCGGCCAGCGAGAAAGAAATGTACCTCTCCGGGGCGCCGCTGCATGTGCTGGCGATGACCCTCGTCGAGCGCTTTCGCGCTACCTTTGGCGACCGCTTCCCGGTGTCGTTTTCGGCCGGCATTGACCGCAAGAATTTTGCCGATGCGGTGGCGCTGGGCCTGAAGCCGGTCACGGTCTGCTCAGACCTGCTCAAGATCAGCGGCTATGGACGCAGCCTGCCTTACCTGAATGCGTTGACCAAGCGCATGGATCTGGTGGGTGCGCACGACATCGACAGCTTCATCATCAAGGCGTTCGGGCACGGCGCGTCGGCTCTGACCGGGCTCGACCTTGAGCCGCAGCGCGCACAAGCGTGCCGCCAGGCGCTGATGGAAGGCGGCGACCTGCGCGCTGCCGCCGGCCCGGCCTTTGCCACCTGGGTATCGGCCGCGCTACTGTTCAACACGCAAACCTATGTCGCAGGCCTGCCGGCCAATGCGCGCTACGCCCGCGCACAGAACGCCATGCCACCAGAAAAGGTTGGCAGCGCGCTGGTCTTGTTCGATTGCCTGAGCTGCAACAAGTGCATTCCGGTCTGTCCGAACGACGCCAATTTCACCTTTGTCATTGCCAAGCAGCAACTGCCGCTGGAGCGGCTGATGCCAGGCGCGACCGGCTGGCGCAGCGAACCGGCCGGCGTTCTGAGCATCGACAGGCCGTGGCAGATTGGCAATTTTGCCGATGCCTGCAACGAGTGCGGCAACTGCGATGTGTTTTGCCCGGAAGACGGCGGGCCGCATCTGGCCAAGCCGCGCTTTTTTTCCAGCGTCGCCAGTTGGGCCGCGACGCCGCAGCGTGACGGCTTTGCGTTTGACAAGACCGCTGGCGCCCTGCGCATGCATGGGCGGTTTGACGGGTTTGAGGTAGTGGTGCAGCAGAGCAACACCGGCAAGTTGCGATATTGCGGTGATGGCTTCGATATCCGGCTCGATCTGGCGGACCCGCTGGCAACCGTCGAGGGCGAAGCGAGCGCCCCGGTGGAACTGAAGTGGCTGCACATGATGGAACTGATTCGCGTCGGCGTGACCGGTGCCGACGCGGTCAACTTCGTCAGCACCGGCCTGCAACTGGCATCCGACACCACCGCATGAGGCACTGACCATGCAGTTATTCTCTTTTGTGCTGAACGGAACGCCGCGCCAGGTTGAAGCCGAACCGGGTCAATCGCTGATGGAGGTGTTGCGCGAGAAGTTCAAGATCACCTCGGTGAAGAACGGCTGCGCGCCGCAGGGCCAATGCGGTTGCTGCCTGGCCATTGTGGACGGCGGTCCCAAGGCCTCGTGCATCGTCACGATGAAACAGGTCGAGGGCAAGAAGGTGCTGACGCTCGAAGGCGTGTCGGCCGAAGAACGCAAGCTCTACGCCGACGCGTTCCAGGCAGCTGCCGGACTGCAGTGCGGTTTTTGCACGCCCGGCATGGTGCTGCGCATCAAATGGCTGACTGACAGAAACCGCTTGATGTCGCGCGCCGATATCGCCAAGGCGCTGGACGTTCATCTGTGTCGCTGCACCGGCTATGTGAAGATCATTGATGCGGTGGAACTGATCCACGCCGCCAGGCGCGACGGCAAGCTGCCGGTGCCGGTCGTCAACGGCGGTGTGGGAGATCGGCTGCAGCGCTACCAGGGCGAGCAACTGGCTTTGGGCGAGAGGCCCTTTATTGCCGACATGGACGTGCCCGGCTTGCTGCACGGCGTCGTGGTGCTGTCGCCGCACGCCCGCGCCCGCGTGCTCAAGATCGATACTGCGGCAGCGCTGGCCTTGCCCGGCGTGGTGCGCGTGGCCACTGCCAGCGACGTGCCCGGCGTGCGCTGGGTCGGACAGATAGACCAGGACTGGCCGTGCTTTGTGGCCGAGGGCGAGGAAGTGCGGTTTGTTGGCGACGTGCTGGCCGTCGTGGCGGCAGACACGCCGCGCATTGCGCGCGCGGCCGCCGCGCTAGTGGAGGTGCAGTACGAGGTGTTGCCGGCGCTGCTTGACCCGGTGCAGGCCATGGCGCCGGGCGCGCGCCAGGTCAATCCGAAACACGACAACCTGCTCTCGGTGACTCACGTCAATCGGGGCGATGTGGACGCCGCGCTGCAGACCTCGGCGCACGTGGTGACGGGCACCTGGCGCACGCAACGCATCGAACACCTGTTCCTCGAGCCGGAAGCGGCGCTGGCGGTGCCGCTGCCAGACGGCCGCCTGCATCTGTATAGCCAGGGCCAGGGCATCTTCGACGACCGGCGTCAGGTGGCTGCGGTGCTGGGTGAGCCCGAGGACCGCATCCACGTGGAACTGGTGCCCAATGGCGGCGCCTTCGGCGGCAAGGAGGACATGACGGTGCAGGCCCAGACGGCGCTGCTGGCGCGTCTGACCGCCAGGCCGGTGCGTATCGAGCTCAACCGCGAAGAGTCGATCCGCATGCACGCCAAGCGCCACCCGATGACCATGACGTACACGGTGGGCTGCGACGCGCAGGGCCAAGCCTTTCGAAACATCAAACCCAAGACATATTCCTTTGTGCCTGTCTGCGTAGTGGCTCCACATCAGAGGGCAGTCGAACCGCTTCGCCAGCGAGAGGACGCCCTTGTCGTACTGCAGCAGCAATTCGCGTTCAATTTCATACGAAAGCCCCGCGATGTACGGCCCGGGTGGGGCGGCCGTGAACTCTGGGTTGGTCGCGTCATACGCCAGTGTGTCAAGCGTTCGTTGTGCAGCAGCTCTGCTGTGCTTTTCGATGTGGCTGATGGTCTTGGGGCCTCGGTACCTAATCGCACGCGCGCCAGCCATCATCTGCGCCTTGACGCGACGGCGCACCAATTCGAAGACGGCCCGTTCCAGGGTCGGAACGCCGCAGTCGGCTTCAACGCACGGCTTGCTGTCGAGCGGGTCGTTGAAAGTGCTCGGGTCTGCGTAGAAGACCTGGTCCCTACAGAGCAGCTCGACAGTGCGTGCGCTGAAGTGGCGGTACTTGTAGAGGACAGGCGGGGCAGCTGTTTGCATGTTGGTCCTGCGGCTTGGACACGACCGCCATTGTCAGTGTCAGGCGCTACAGGCCCCCAATACGATGGCCCATTCGCCGAGCTGAAGGTCTGCTGCCATGGATCGTCGGACGCTGGCAACACCCCCGATCAGCACGCCGGAAAGGCGACGTTCGATGTCAAGGGCTCGACCTACGCAGCCGCCAGGACCCTCTGC
>JANNUE010000424.1:0-16376 GCA_031394895.1 Betaproteobacteria bacterium | reverse complement strand
CCGTCTGGTGCGCCGCGAGGACGGTCTGATCCAGTTGCTGGCCCCGCCGTTCGACACCTCGGTGCTCAACCCTGGCTACATCAAGGGCTACCTGCCGGGCGTGCGGGAAAACGGCGGGCAGTACACGCACGCCGCGATCTGGGCGGCGATGGCCTTTGCTGCCATCGGCGACGCGGCGCGCGCCTGGGACTGCTTCAACCTGATCAACCCGGTGCATCACAGCGACTCGGGCGCGGCGGCGGCGATCTACAAGGTCGAGCCGTACGTGGTGGCGGCCGATGTGTACGCCGTGGCGCCGCATGTGGGGCGTGGCGGCTGGACCTGGTACACCGGAGCCGCTGGCTGGATGTACCGCCTGATCCTGGAGTCGCTGTTGGGCGTGCACCTGCAAGCCGGTCAACTGCGCTTTGCGCCGTGCCTGCCAGCCGACTGGCCGGGCTACAAGATCAGCTATCGCTACCGCGAAACCACGTACGCCATTGCCGTGCAGCAGGTCGGCGGCAGCGCCCAGGATATCAGCGTCACGCTCGACGGCGTGCGCCAGCCGACGCCGGTGCTCAATCTGATCGACGACCAGCGCGAGCACCAGGTTGAAGTCATCGTTACAGCAAGCGCGCCCAAAGGCCGGCCGACCATTCCTTGAGCCGCAGCAGCAGCGACCGGCGGGCCCAGCTTTGCGCGTCGATCTGTTCGGACGCCGCCATATCGCGCGCGAACGCCGCCTGCATCTGCTGGGCGAATTCGCGGCCCAAGATCACGGCATTGATTTCGTCATTGTTGAGCGCGCTGCGCCAGTCCAGATTGCTCGAGCCGACGCAGGACCAGACGCCATCGACCAGCGCCGTCTTCGCGTGCAGCAGCGCGCCGTGGCGCTCGTAGATCTTGACGCCGCCGTCGAGCAGTGGGGCGTAATGCGAGCGCCCGGCAAAGTACACGGTCGCCGAGTCCGAGCGGCTTGGCAGAATCAGCCGGACATCGACGCCGCGCGCCACGGCATCGAGCAAGGCCTTGACCAGTTGCGGGTCCGGCACGAAGTAGGCGTTGGTGATATAGACCTGCTTTTCGGCATTCGCAATGGCCGAAATCAACGTCAGATAGATCAGGCTGAACGGGTCGTCCGGTGTGCTGCCAATGGCGCGCACCAAGTCCTTGCCGCGCTCCGCGAGCACCGGGAAATAATCCTTGGCCGCCAACGGCGTGCCGCGCTGCTTGGTCCAGGTGTCCATGAAAAGTTTCTGGAATTCGGCCACCACCGGCCCCTCGATCTGGACATCGGTGTCGCGCCAGTCGCTGGCCGGGTCCGCTGGCGCTCGACTGCCCCGGATGGAGGAGCCGGTCGAATACACGCTGCTAATGTTGATGCCGCCCAGGAACGCCGTGTGGCCGTCAACCACCAGCAGCTTGCGGTGATCCCGGTGGTTCGGCACCCACGACTTTTTGACGCTCAGCGGATTGAGTGGATTGAATTCGAGCACCGCGATGCCGGCCTGGCGCAGACGCTCAAAATAGGCTTTGTCGGTGCCCCAGGCGCCGACGCTGTCGTAAATCAGGTTGACTTGCACGCCGTGCTGCTGGCGCTCGATCAACAGATCGGCAAACTGGTGCCCGACCTCATCGTCGTCGATGATGTAGGACTCAAGATTGATATGGTTTTTGGCCTTGCCGATGGCGGCGAACATCGCCGCATAGGTGGCAGCGCCGTCTTCGAGCAGCGTCACCCGGTTGCCCAGCACCAGCGCGCTGCCGACAATTTGCTGCTCGAGCGCAGTCTGCCGATCCAGAATGTCAAGGTTGCCCGACTTGCGCTTGAGCTCGGCAATGATGGCCGCGCTCTTCTTCTCTGACAGCGGCCCGCGCGCGGTCTCGAAGCGGGCCGCCTGCGCGAGGTAGCGCTGGCTCAGAAATTCGGTGTCCGGCAGCGATGCGCACCCGACTGTTACCAGCGCGAGGCATACGCTAATGGCCGTCCTGCTTGAGCAAATCACGAGGTTCCTTGTGGTGGCTGGTGTGGCGCAGTCAGACACGGCGGGCCGGCATTGACCCGGCGCGCATGGCACCGTCTCTTGCGATTGTCCGGCGCCCCATCTGGTGGTCTGTGCGCTGGCTCACACAGGCCGGGGTCGGCGCTGCCATTTTCAAACAATGTGCCAGTTGTGTACTCCAGCGCACGGAAATAAATGGCGCTTTGACGTAACTTGGGCAGTGCGGTTACGCCTGATCTGTGCGTTGGCGCAGACCAGTAGTTTTTTCCATTCATTCAGAGGAATATCATGAAATACACACTTATCTTTTCAGCAGTGTTGATGTCGGTTGCCTTGAGCGCCTGTGACCGGCCGACGGTGGTGACAACCCCGGCCGTGGTCACCGTTCCGGTGCCCGGCCCGGCTGGCGCCACTGGTGCCACCGGTGCGACTGGCTACACCGGCGCCACCGGTAGCACCGGCAATACCGGCAACACAGGTAGCACGGGCAGTACCGGAGACACCGGCGCCACCGGAGACACCGGTGCCACCGGCCAACGCGGCAAGACCGGCGACACTCTGGTGATTGTTCCCGCGCCGACGCGCTAAATCCTGCTGCTCCCGCGCTACTTTGCGGTAGCCGGGGCCGACGCCCGGGGCGCCTTGTTGCCGGGCGTTTTTGCGTCCTGTATCAGTTGTTGGCAAGGGCTTTCGAGGCCTGGGCCGAGCTCTACCAGCGCCGCCACCGCCAGCACCGGGTTGAGCAGCGCCAGTGCCACGGCGCCGAGGCCGCGCGCCGCCACCCGGGCGGTGTCGAGTTGAACGACCGGTGCGCCGAACGAGCCGCTGACATGAATCGGGCTGCGCAGCGCAATCGGGCTGGTGGTGCGGGTTTTCGGCAGGAAGGTCAGATCGAGCTGCTCGCGCGCCAGATCAATGCTGCCGCTGCCGATGATGGTGTTGATCTCGGTATCGAGCACCAGCGCGCTGGTGCGCATCACGCCGGCCTTCACATCGAAGTCGGCCACCACACAGCGCAGCTTGACGGTCTTGTCGCCAAACAGCTTGAGCTGCAGGATCTCCAGCAGGTGCAGGCCGGTTTTCTCCATCAGCAGCTTGCTGATTTCACCGTTGGCCAGCAGCAGCGCAACGCGGCCGTCCGCACTGCCCAGCATGGCGCCGACTGAGTTGCCGCGGCCGCCGAGTTCAAACTTGCCGTTGATCTCGCCGGCGCTTGATTGCGCAAGCGCAATGGTCGGAAACAGCTTGGCCAGCCGGACCTGTTGCACCGCCACGCTGGCATGTGCCTGAATCGGCTGGGCGCGGCCATCGAGCAGGACTTTGCTCTTGAGGTGCCCGCCGGCCAGACCGAAGTCAAGCGGGTCGAGCTTGAGCACGGCGTCCTGTAGCGTCAGGTGGACCAGCAGGTTTTCCAGCGGCAATTCGCGCGAGCGCTCCAGCGTCGCGGCGCGCAGCGTCACGTCGGCATCGACCGTATCCCAGCGCTCGGTTTTGAACGCGATGTCGGGTAGCACTTTGGCGCTTGCCGCCGGAGCGGACGCTGCCGGCCCCTTATGCTCTTTGGCGCCCACCACAGGGCCCAGATCGTCGAGCGCGAGCCGGCGCGACAGCAGTTCGCCGCGCAGTTGCGGGCGTTTGCCGGCGAGATCGAGCGCCAGCGTGCCGGCGATGTCGCTGTTGCCAAAGTGGCCGGAAAATTTCTCGTAGCGCCAGCTCTGGCCGGCGTGTACCAGGTGGCCAGTCGTGGCGTAAGGATGGGTTTGCGGTAACGCGATGCCCAGCAGCGGGAACAGTTGCGCCAGGCTGTCGCCGCGCAGTGTCAGCTTCAGGTCGGCGGCGCTGAGTTTGAGCGGGCTGGTCACGCTGCCCTCGGCCTTGATGCTGGTGCGCGCAATCGCTGCGTCCACGCTCAAAGGATAGGGCGCGCTCTCGTCGTGCAGCGCCAGCACCGAGCCACCACGCCCGCGCGCCGCCAGCGCCAGCCCCTTGTAGTGGCCGCTAGCGGCAAACAGCACGTCGTTGCTGGGCGCGGCGCCGTCCGGTGATTGCTGGGTTGAAAGGTTGACACGGATGCGGGTCCGCTGTTGCGCGTCGTCATAGCCGAGTTGACCGTCGTCGAGCGTGAGACGACCGATCGGCACGCGTGCGTTCTCATCGGTCTGGCTGTGGTCGAGCAGCCAGGTTTTGCGCCCGTCAGGCGCGCGCTCCAGGAAGACCAGCGGGTGTTTCAGATGCACTTGCGGAAAAACCAGCTCGCGCCGCAATAGCGCCGGCAGATCGAGTGTGAACTCAACGTCGTCAACGGCGATCATCTGCTGTTCGGTCGCCCACGACGGATTGGCAAAAGTGACGGCCCGCGCCCGTATGGTGGGCGTCGGCCAGCCAAGCTTGACCGTCAAATCGCCGCCAATGACGAGCGCGCGGCCGGTTCTGTCCTGCACGGTACGCTGCAGCGGCGCACGCGCCCAGTTCCAGCCGTTAAGGGCGATCCACAGGGCGGCCAGCAACGGCAGCGCCAGCACCAGCGCAGCCAGCCACTTCAACCAGCGGTAGGACACGGCGGCGCTCCACATTGACCGGTGCGCCAGCGCATTCAGGCCTCAATTGGCCGGCGCCGTGGTCACCGGGCTGACGAGTTCGCGATACAGGCCACCGCCTTCGACGCTGCCACTCACGCTGCCTTCACCCTGCATGCGGCGCAGGCAGTCCTGACGGTCAGCCGCAGGCAGCGGATCGCAGCGCAGCGAACGGTTGCTGCCCAGCGCTTTGCCGTCGGCCTGATTCATGCGCCCGTTCCTGATTTCCTGATAAGCCGCTGCCGCGTCGCGCAGACAGTTGGCCCGGTCCTGCTGCGCACTGGCGTTCATGCAGGCGGCGCGCTCGGCCTGATAGCGCGCCTGGTCCGCACCGGTGGATCGAGTGGCGGCCGTCGCGCCAGTACCGAGCAGCACGAGGCTGGCCAGTCCCAGCGTCTGGATCCAGCGCGGCAGGCCGGCCGACGCAGAGAGCGCCGTGTGACGCCGCTCGCGCAAGGCGGGCAAGGAGTTGGTTGTGGTCATCATTTTTCAGGTCGGGGTGAGCCGCGAAATTGAAAGTACCAGCATAGGCGGCGCTGCCCGTCTGGTCTGTTCGCTGTCGCACGGACAGGCGCACCAGCACGCGCGCATGATGACATACCGGCCTTCAGGGGGAAGGCTGCGCAACCCACTGGAGAACAGAAGATGCGTTACCTGCTTATGGCACTGCCGATCCTGCTGTACACGGCCACACCGGCACAGGCGCAGATCAGCGTCGGCGTCGGTGTCAACCTGCCGGGTGTCAGCATCGGCATCAATGTGCCGAGCTATCCGCAACTGGTGCCGGTGCCCGGCTATCCGGTGTATTACGACCCGCGTGCCTCGTCGAATTACTTCTTTTATGACGGCCTGTACTGGGTTTACCGGGACGACAGCTGGTATGAAAGCAGTTGGTACAACGGCCCCTGGCAACGGGTGGACCGCTACCAGGTGCCGCTGTTCGTGTTGCGCGTGCCGGTGCGCTATTACCGCCAGCCACCAGGCTACTTTGGTGGCTGGCAGCGCGATGCGGCACCGCGTTGGGGTGAGCATTGGGGGCGCGAATGGGAACAGCGGCGCAGCGGCTGGGACCGATGGGATCACCGCGCGCGAGTGCGTCCGGCACCGCTGCCGGTTTACCAGCGACAGTTCTCCGGCGAGCGCTATCCGCAGGCGCCAGAACAACAGCAATCAATCCAGTCGGGCAAGTATCGCTACCAGCCGCGCGACGCGGACACGCGCCAGCAGATGCAGAAGCGCGGCCACGACAAGAAGGCCATGCCGCAAAAGGGCCGCGACAAGGATGGCGAAGAACGCGGCAAGGACGCCCGCTAGTGGAGGCTGAACCGCGATCACGCTGTGCGGTTCCGCGCACAGACTGACACCGTGCGCTGCCCCAAGCTACGAGCGTTCAGTTATTGGCCTCTCAGAGAAAGTTTCCGATGAAGAACCGATTTCAATCAAAGCAATGCACCACGTTGCCGCGCCGGCTCGAACACGCCAATGACCAACCCGGTCGGGCAGCGCTGCTCAACGAGGCCCTATTGGACGGAAAAATCACCATCGATGAGTGCCGCCAGTTCATGGCCCGGTTGCAGGACGCCTATCCCGCTACGCGCGACGTACTGGCGGCGATCCTGGAGGCCGAGCAGGCACACGCCGCCGATCTGACAGACCTACTGCCGGCAACTTCGTTGTACGCCGGCTATGACGACTGTATTTATCAACCACCAACCGAAGGAATGACTGCCATGTTAAAACGCACCCAATACATCAAAAAAATGAAACTGCAACTCGACGAGCTCAACGCCAAACTCGGTGAGTTCGACGCCAAGGCCAAGGAGATCAAGGGGCAGGCGCTTGACACGTACCACGCCGACGTGACCGCGTTGCGTCAGCAGTCGAAAGCAGCGCGCGCCAAGTTCGACGAAATCGTCGCCGCCGGGGAGGACTCGTGGGAGAAAATGATCGCTGAGATGGACAAGATCGGCGCAGCCTTTAGCCACTCGGTGAGTTACTTCAAGTCCCAGATCAAGTAGGCAATCCGGCAACAGGCTCAGCTCACGCCAGCGCGGGCCGGACGCCGGTGTGGCAAGTCGCGAGCGACCAGGACCGTCAGGTCCGGGTCCCGCACTGCTGTTGGCTTGCAGTTATCTCTTGACTTCGTTGCCGATGACGCCGCCAATGGCGGCACCGCCGACGGTTCCGATGGCGCTGCCGCCGGTCAACACCGAGCCGGCGACTGCGCCGATGCCGGCACCGACAGCCGTGTTTTGCTGCTGAGGCGTCATATTCGAGCAGGCGCCCAAGCCGACCAGCATGCCGATGGCCAGGGTATTCATTGCAATTTTGGTAATCTTGTTCATGGTGTTAACTCCAGTTTCAATTGAGGAATGGATGAACCCTTGTCGTCCAAGCCCGGGGGGCTGGTAGCGCCAAAGGCACATCCGGATGATTTCTTCGAGCCGGTCAACGCAACCTTATTTGAGCCGCATGTCGTTCTTGACGGAGGTGACCCCGTTGATTCCGCGCACCAGCTCGACGGCGCGATTGATGTCGGCCTGGCTGTTCACGAAACCACTGAGTTGGACCGCGCCTTTGAAGGTCTCGACATTGATTTCCGCCGATTTCAATGAAGGCTCATTGAAGATGGCGGCCTTGGTCTTGGTGGTGATCACCGAGTCGTCAATGTATTGCCCCGTGCCTTCGCGGGTTGCGGTAGAAGCGCAACCGGCCAAAGCGACCAGGGCTACAGTGGCCATCACAGCCGAAAGACGTTTGATGTGTTTCATGATTAGTTTCTCCAAATAAAAAGTTGAATGTCCGGCCCGCTCTTCACGAGCTCCCTACCAGTGATCGTCCTTATCTTGAATCCGGTCACTACACGCAGCGGTCCGATACCGCTGCCGCGATCTGCCTGTTTCTTTGGCGCGCCTCGCTGTACCAAGGATAGGATTCGCCGCCGCCGCCGTCTGTGCGTTGACGCACCTACTGGCGCGCCGGCGCGCATTGGCAAATAGCGGGCGCTCGGGCCAAAGAAAAAGGACCGCTAACGGTCCTTCGGTCGCAGTCAGCCTGTGGGCTAGCGTTTGGTGCCGGTGACTTCAATGTCAACGCGGCGATCGGGCTCCAGACAGGTGATCAACGCCTTGGTGGCTTTCTTGCCCGGGCATTGGCCAGGCTTGGTGACCGGGTTGGCACCATTGGCGCCAATGGTCTCGATCTTGCTCGCGGCAATGCCGCTTGACTTGACGAGATAGTCCTTGACCGCTTCGGCGCGAGCGCTCGACAGCTTCACGTTATAGGCGTGCCTGCCGATCCGGTCGGTATGCCCGGTCACCGTCATGCGGTCGTAGTTGACGTCGCGCAGCTCGGCGCTCAGTTTGTCCAGCGCCATCTTGCCGTGTTCCTTGATAACCTTCTTGTCGAAATCGAACAACGCGTCGGCTGACAGCGTTACCTTGCGGATTTGTGGCGGCGGCGGAGGCGGAGGCGGTGGCGGTGGCGGTGGCGGCGGGGGTGGTGCTACGACTGCCGCCGGTTGCACGATGGGCGCCAGAGCCACGGGACGCTGCACCGGTGGCGGGGGCTTCACGCCAAAGCGGTAAACCAGGCCAATCGAAGCAAGATCAATGTCGCCCTTGTTGCCCACCGCGTCATCAATTCGGTAGCGCTCCACTTCGGCGCGCAGCGACAGCGCAGGCGTAAAGGCATAGGCCATGCCGACGCCAAATTTCACGTTGGTGTCGCGCTTGCTCGGATTGGGGTTGGTCACCAGCACCAGGCCGGTTCCGGTAAACGTGTCACGGGCCTCGGTGTAGTTGGCGCCAACCCGGCCAAACACCGAGAACCGCTCGGTGATGGGCAATGTGCCGACCAGGTCAAGATTGAGGCCGCGCATCCGGATTTCGCCGGTCAGTGAGCCTGCCGGCAATGTGGTGGCAGTGAAGCCGGCCCGACCCAGGTCGTAGTAGCCACCTTCGACCGCGAAGTTTCGGTTGAACTGGTAGCCGCCAAAAAGTTTGTAAGCCCGGTCGCGGTCATCATCAACGATGGACGTCGTGGTAAAACCGGCGCCCAGCAAACTGCTGCTGATTCTGGCGTCGTCGATGGTGGCCCTGGTCTGACCGATGTTGCCGCCCAGATACCAGCCTGGCTCTTCGGCGAATGCCAGCGGGCTGGCAATGGCCGCAACAGCCAGTGAAACTAGTGTCAATGAAGCTCTTGGTAATTTCATGTTCTTCTCCAAAAAAGGTGGGGGACGCCGTTGCAGAGCCGCCCCTGTTAAACAATTGATCCTGCTGTGACCTGTGGCGCG
This sequence comes from Betaproteobacteria bacterium, assembly GCA_031394895.1. Taxonomy (GTDB): domain Bacteria; phylum Pseudomonadota; class Gammaproteobacteria; order Burkholderiales; family Burkholderiaceae_C; genus Rhodoferax. The sequence continues at coordinate 7,521 of JANNUE010000424.1, read as the reverse complement.
TTGGTTACGGCGCGGGAATGTTCACAATGGCGGCGTCCAGCGTGACGGCACCAATGCGGGTCAGGGCGCGACCATTGAGCGTGGCACCGGTGTTGAGCGTGATCGACTGATCAGCCAGAATGTTGCCTTGGAAGACTGACGTCGTTCCCAGGGTCGCCGACGTGCCGACTTGCCAGAATACGTTCTTGGCCAATGCACCGCCTGACAGGATGACCTGGCGACCGGCCGTGGTGGTGAGCGTGGACGCAATCTGGAAAATCCAGACCGCATCGGCCGGACCTGCAAGGGTCAGGTCACCGGACGAAATCGCCAGCGTTGACGTTGACTTGTACAGGCCGGGAGCCAGCGTTTGACCGCCGATATTGCCGGCCACGGTGATCGGGGCCAGCGTGCGCCCGGCTGCATCAATGTAGGCAGCGGTCAGGCACAGTTTGGCATTGGCTGCGGTCGGATCGGTCACATGCTGGACGCCTCCGATGATCGTGCCCGGCGGGAAACCGGTGACCGCAGAACCCGGACTCAGGCCAAGGTCGCCGCCGTTGATGATGGTGGGCCCGGTGCTAGTGACGGTGGAGCCGGCCAGAATCGCAAAACTGGCGGCGCAGTCAAGGTTGACCAGCGCCGGGCCTGCGGCCGGAAGCGCTGCCGCTGTCGTGAAGGTCCACGGATTGGGGGCACCGCCGGCTGCCAGGGTATTGCCGGCAAGATCTTTGACCGTGTTGGCGATCGCCACCGTATAGACAGTGTTCGCGCCAAGGGTGGCAGTCGGGCTGAAAGTCGCCGTGCTACCCAGGTAGGACACGCTGCCCGAAACTGGCGTCACGCCCTGTTTCAAGGTCATGCTGGCGGTCGTGATGGTCAGGGGGTCCATCGCTTCACTGAAGGTCGCAGCAATTTCCTGGTTGCGAGGCACATTGGTTGCCAGATTGACCGGATTCGTCGAACTCAGTGCGGGTGGCGTCGTGTCGGTGCTGGCGCCGGTGGTAAAGACCCACACAAAGGGGCTGGCCATGGCATTGCTGGCGGCATCCTTGACGCCAGTCGTGACGGTGGCCGTGCAGGCGGTGCTGGCGGGTAGCGCGCTGGCCGGCGTAAGGGTCGCCACATTGCCGCTCACCGCATAGGTTACGCTGCCGGTGATGGCTGTTCCAACCGGGCAGGCCAGCGAGAAATTGGCGCCATTGATGGTCGCCGGGTCCATCGCCTCGCCAAAAATGGCAGTGACTGGCCGGTTGGTAGCAACGCCAGTGGCATTCGGGACCGGCTCGGTAGAACTTACGGTGGGTGCCGTGGTGTCCGATGTGTCGGAGGTCCTGAAGGTCCACACAAAATCGTTCGCCAGGGCATTCCCGGCACTGTCCTTGACCGCCGTGGTCACCGTCGCGGTACACACGGTGCTGATTGGGAGATTGGACGCGGCGGGAAGTGCCAGCGAGGCAATGCTCCCAGTGGTCTGGTAGCTCACCGTGGTTCCCGTTACCGGCACTGCGGCCGGGCACGCCAGCCGAAAGCTCGCCGGGGTCAGTGAAGCGCCATCCATCGGCTTGGTAAATGCCGCTGTGAGCAACTTGATGTTGACTGGAACACCCGTGGCGTTGCTGGCTGGAGCCACGACTGTCACCGCCGGCAGGAGCACGGCGCCTGCGCCAGTGCCCAGAATGGGGTCGCGCCCGCCGCTGCCCCCGCCGCAAGCCGCGACCAGCGCTGCGAGCATGAACGCCGCAGGCCACCGCGTGTAGGTGGAATAACCGGTGAATCTGTTCATTTTCTTTCTTTCCTGTTGGTGTCTGCTGTTTGCGAGACAAGCGTTGAACCGCCCGGCGTTGTCTCGAAAATCAGAAGTGTTGCAAAGTTTTTTGGGTCTGCCTGACAAAGGGTGCGGTTCTGGAAAGGTTCTAGTGTCCTGAGCCGGCGCAGGCCTGTCCGTTCGCCGGCGCACGTAGCTACACCTTTGCGCAGCATCGCGTCGGCCGACCGTCTGCCAGCGAACAGACGGATGCGCCCATTGCAACGATAGTGGGCATGTCAACCACTTTCTCAAGGCTCCGCATGAACTCTTCCCTGTCTTCTTTGGCGATGGCGCTCATTTTGACCGGCGGCGCGCTCGTGTCACTGACTGGCTGCGAGCGCCTGGCGCCAGTGGCGGCGGCCAGCCCGGCCACGGTAGGCAGTGAGATTGACGATGCGGTGGTCGGTACCAAGGTTCGCGCGGCGCTGCTGGGCAACCAGGACATCAAAGGTTATGACATCAAGGTGGAAACCCGCAAAGGCGTGGTTCTGCTGAGCGGCTTTGTGGACAACCAGGGCCAGGTCGAGCGCGCCATCGCCCTGGTGCAAGGAATCGAAGGGGTCGCGGAAGTCCAGAACGGCATGACGCTCAAGGGCGGCAAAACAACGGTCGGCAACAAGCTTGACGACAGCATTATCACGACCCGGGTGAAAGCGGCACTGCTCGACGAGATCAACCTCAAAAGCAGCCGGATTGCGGTCATCACGCGCAAGGGCGAGGTGCAATTGAGTGGTTTTGTGGACAGCCGGGCACAGATTGACCGGGCCATCGCGGTCGCCCAAACGGTGGCCGGCGTGCAGGGGGTGACCAACGAAATGAGTGTCAATAAGTAAGAGTCACCGAATTGAGCCCTTATATGTTCGCTATCGAACATACATCCGCATTCGGGCCGGTTATGGTCAGGTATTGCTGCGCTGCGGCGTGGTTTTCCCTTGACTCACTTTGTGAACTGACCCCCCTATCCGGCCATGCTCGAACAAAGAACCGACATTACGCTGGCGCGCAGCGCCCAGGACAGCGCCGACATGACTGAGGTGCAGCGCGAGAATGCCCTGCTCAAAGCCGGCGCGCTGCAGGCCGCGATCCTGACCAGCGCCAATTTTTCGATCATTGCCACCGACGAGAAAGGCATTATCCAGTTGTTCAATGTCGGGGCCGAGCGCATGCTGGGCTACACCGCAGCCGAAGTGGTCAACCGCATCAGTCCGAGCGACATGCACGATGCGGCGGAGGTGATGGCGCGCGCGCAGGCACTGACCGCCGAGCTCGGCACCGCCATTGCGCCCGGCTTCGAGGCGCTGGTGTACAAGGCCTCGCGCGGCATGGAAGACATCTACGAGCTGACCTACATTTGCAAAGATGGAAGCTGCTTTCCGGCGCTGGTGTCGATCACCGCGCTGCGCGACGACTACGGTGACATCATTGGCTACTTGCTGATTGGCACCGACAACTCGGTGCGCAAACGCGTTGAGGCGCAGTTGAACCAGGCCATGCTTGCGGCCGAGAAGGCGAACCGCGCCAAGTCTGACTTTCTCTCCAGCATGAGCCATGAACTGCGCACGCCGCTGAACGCGATTCTGGGCTTTGCGCAACTGCTGGACTCCGGCACGCCAACGCCAACGCCGGCGCAAAAGCGCAGCGTGGACCAGATCATGAAGGCCGGCTGGTATCTGCTGGAACTGATCAACGAGATTCTGGATCTGGCGCTGATCGAGTCGGGCCGGCTGACGCTGTCCAAGGAGCCTGTGTCGCTGATCGAAGTGATGCTCGAATGCCAGGCGATGATAGAGCCGCAGGCGCAAAAGCGCGGCATCAGCCTGAGCTTTCCACGCCTTGATGCGCCGTACTTTGTCAAGGCGGACCGCACGCGCGTCAAGCAGGTGTTGATCAATTTGCTGTTCAATGCCATCAAGTACAACAAGCCGGGCGGCGCCGTCGCACTGGAATGCACGCTCGCACCGCTACACTCGATTCGAATCAGCGTGCACGACACCGGTGTCGGCCTGACTGACGAGCAACTGGGCCAACTGTTTCAGCCGTTTAACCGGCTTGGCAAGGAGGCCTGTGCCGAAGAGGGTACCGGCATTGGGCTGGTGGTTACCAAGCGGCTGGTCGAATTGATGGGTGGCAGCATTGGCGCCACCAGCGAATTCGGTGTCGGCAGCGTGTTCTGGATTGAAATGGGTCTGACCGTGGCGCCGTTGCTGACGGTGCTGGACGCCGAACACGCGGCCTGTGCGCGCGCGCCGGCGCCAGACGGCACGCCGCTGCAAACGCTGCTGTATGTGGAAGACAACCCGGCGAATCTGGAACTGGTCGAGCAACTGATTGCGCGGCGCACTGATTTGCGCCTGATCAGCGCCGCTGACGGCAACTCGGGCATCGAGTTCGCGCGCAGCTACCTGCCCGAGGTGATCCTGATGGACATCAATCTGCCGGGCATCAGCGGCATCGAGGCCATGAAGATCCTGCATGCCGACCCGCTCACCGCGCACATTCCGATCATCGCCCTCAGCGCCAACGCGGTGCCGCGTGATATCGTCAAGGGCATGGAGGCCGGCTTCTTCAACTACATCACCAAGCCGATCAAGGTCGGTCAGTTCATGGATGCACTGGATATGGCGCTTATTTTTTCTCAAACGGCCGTCCGCCGGGAAACAAAACAGGAAACAAAAGAATGATTGCCGAGTCCGACATTCTCAACGCCAGCATCCTGATTGTGGATGACCAGGACAGCAACATCAGTCTGCTGGAGGAACTGCTGGCCACCGCCGGCTACACCTGTGTCAGCTCATGCATGAACCCGCAAGAAGTTTGTGCACTGCACCGCCAGCACTGCTACGACCTGATTCTGCTGGACCTGCAGATGCCGCGCATGGACGGCTTCCAGGTCATGGAAGCGCTCAAAACCAACATGGCTGACGCCTACCTGCCGGTACTGGTGATCACGGCGCAGCCGGCCCACAAACTACGTGCGCTACAGGCTGGTGCCAAGGACTTTGTCAGCAAGCCATTTGACTTGGTGGAAGTCAAGACGCGCATCCACAACATGCTCGAAGTACGGCTGCTGTACAAGAAGCTGCACAACTACAACCAGGAACTCGAGCGCCAGGTTGCGCAGCGCACCGCCGAGCTGCGCGAAAGCGAAGCCCGCTACCGCAGCCTCACCGAACTGGCCAGCGACTGGTATTGGGAGCAGGACGACACGGGCAGTTTCACCAAGGTTTCTGGTCCGGTGCTGGACATGCTGGGCATTCGGGTCGATGCCTTGAACGGTGACTCTGATCACGCCAAGGTGGCGGGCTGGAATGAGGCCGAGCGTGAACTGCTGCAGGCCACCATTGCGGCGCGCAAGCCATTTCTTGATTTCGTCTTCAGCCGTATCAATAGCGATGGCTCACAACAAAAATTCAATGTCAGCGGGGAACCCATGTTTGACCAGTTTTGTCGCTTTGTTGGTTACCGCGGTATTGGTATGGAAATCGTCGTCAGATAAGCCGCAACTTACCGGCACACTCCATGTTGACCAACCACAGCCCGCGCCAAAACTTGTTGCTGGCCGCTTTGCCGGCTTCTGATCTGGAGCGGCTGACGCCGCACTTGCAACTGATGCCGATGCCGCTGGGAGAGATGCTGTACGAGCCCGGCGAGCGACTGCAGTTTGCCTGGTTCCCGACCAGCGCGATTGCCTCGCTGCACTACGTCACCGAGTCCGGTGCCTCGTCCGAGATTGCCGGCGTCGGGCACGAAGGCGTGGTCGGCGTGTCGCTGTTCATGGGCGGAGACACAACACCCAGCGCCGCCGTGGTGCAAACCGCCGGCCACGGCTACCGGCTAGAGCGCAGTCTGCTCAAGCAGGAGTTCGAGCGCGCCGGCGCGCTGCAGACGTTATTGCTGCGCTACACCCAGGCGCTGATGACGCAGATGAGCCAGACCGCCGTCTGCAACCGCCATCACTCGGTCGAGCAGCAACTGTGCCGCTGGCTGCTGGTCACGCTGGACCGCATTCCGGATGGCGAGCTGACCATGACACAAGAACTGGTAGCGAGCATGATCGGCGTGCGCCGCGAAGGCATTACCGAGGCGGCCGGGCGCCTGCAAAGCGACGGCTATATCCGCTATCGGCGCGGCCACATCACGGTGCTCGGTCGCAGCGGGCTGGAGAAGCGGGTGTGCGAATGTTATGGCGTGGTGAAAAAGGAATTCAGCCGCCTGTTGTCGGACGTGGCGCAGCGCCGCAGCGCCTGATCGGCTGTACCCCGGAGCACTCCGCCGCATCACTACGTTCCTCGCAATGACGGCAGAAGTATCGTCATTGCGAGCGCAGCGCGGCAATCCATGACTTCCGGACTTCCTGGATTGCCGCGTCACTACGCTCCTCGCAATGACTGCAGAGGTATCGTCATTGCGAGCGCAGCGCGGCAATCCATGAATTCACGCCTCGGGCTCCGCTGATTTGGCAAAGCCCCAAGTCCACGCTGCACTGAGCGCCGCACCGGATTGCTCCTGCAAGCGTACCAACGTCAGCCGCGCGTTGCGCCACCAGGCTGGCCGCCAACGCGCCGCGACTATCTGCCACGCTGAGCAACGACACCAGTCTCAACTGTGACCATGCCCGCCATTGCCCTTGGCATAACAAGAGCAGGCGGCGGCTTCCAGGCCTGCGCCATCGAGAATCTCTATATTGCCGCGGCTGTAGTCAATCAAGGCACGCTGCTTGAGCGCCAGCGCGGCGTTGGTGACGCCAACCCGGCGCACCCCCAGCATGTGGCCCAGGAACTCATGCGTCAGGCGGAAATGGTCGGAGCAAACCCGGTCCCGCGTGAGTAGCAGCCAGCGTGCCAGGCGCGCTTCGACCCGATGAAAACGATTGCACGCCGCCGTTTGCGAGATCTGCGACATCAGCGCGTGCGTGTAGAGGTACACCTCGCGCTGCAGCGCCGGGTTGCGCAGCAGTTCCTTGCGAAACAGCGTTGCTTTCATGCGCAGCGCGCTGCCGCTCCCCTGCACTATGGCGCGTATCGGCGACACTGCGGCGCCCAGCGCGTAGGCGATGCCGACCATCCCCTCGCGTCCGACCAGGCCGACCTCCAGCGCATCGTGGTGATCCACCACGGTCAGCAGCGAGACCATGCAGTCGAGTGGAAAATAGACCTGCCTGATCAGGTCGCCGGGCTGATACAGGGCTTCGCCAAAAGTCAGCGTCACCGGCTCCAGATGAGCTTTCAATGGCGCGCATTCAGCGCGCTTCAAGGCCGTAAGGAGTTTGTTGGCGACTGGCATTTGACTTCGTTGCATGGGGTTCTCGGGTTGGCGCGGCGCTGTCGCGCGTTGAGCCAGACTAGAACAAATTGGCGGGCCTGTCTGTACGCAACGCCACATATAGGGCCGCATTGACGCTGTGCTGGCTCAACATGAGCGACAAAAATGTGCGTTACCGGACATACAGGGGCGCTGCACTGTGTTAACTTGTGCTTCGTTCATGAAAGCACAACACAACCCGCTGCAAAACCACCTGCTGGCAGCCCTGCCGGCGGCCGAGTTTGAGCGCCTGCGGACCCAGCTCGAAGGCATTGAGATGCCGCTCGGTAGCGTGCTGTACGAGTCGGGCGGGCAACTCGAGCATGTGTATTTTCCGACCACGTCGATCGTGTCGCTGCTGTACGTGCTGGAGAGCGGTGCATCGGCCGAAATTGCGGTGGTCGGCAACGAAGGCATCCTTGGCATTTCGC
>JANNUE010000423.1:0-4652 GCA_031394895.1 Betaproteobacteria bacterium | reverse complement strand
GGCGATGACGCCGGCTGCCAGCTTCAGCGGCTTCTATCTGGGCCACCCGGACAGCAGCTACTTCAGCGTTGGCAAAATCGGTGACGACCAGTTGCAGGACATGGCGCGCCGGCGCGCTCTGCCAGCGCACGATCTGCAGCGCCTGCTGGCGCCGAACTTATGATTCCTCTTGCTTTGAAAGACGCCCGCACCGCCCGACCGCTATTGTTCATGGCGCCGTTTCAGGGTGGAGCCTTGTCAGCTCTGCCCTTGAGCAAGAACTCTGCAAACAGTGGGTCCTCTATCATGGTGCCCGCCGATGTCTTCGACAAAACGCCGGCGCGTTTCAACTTCTCGATTGACGATCTGACCTTGGATATCGTCGGCTTCGAGCCAGGGAGCGCCTCCAGAGACTTCAAGGTAGCCTGGCTCAACGGCGGCTGTCCGCTGGCGAGTGCGACCAGCACGGCCTGGTCAAAAGCCTCGAACGAGTTCATGAGTGCCGTCCAGAATGCTACCTGAGTGCCACTAGCCATATAGTTTTCAATCCCACGCCCAACGTCCTGGATGCCCTCGGCCGACATGGCCTTGACCATATCTCGCATCAGCGCCGGCTTGCAGCCTGTCTTCTTGAACCCCTCTCGCAATTCATCCAGATCAAGCTTTTTGCCTGGATGAACTTTTTTGAAATGTTGCGCAAGCAAGCGCAAAAAATCATCGCCGAGAAACGGGAAATCGATGATCTGTGCAAACTGATACATCGGTGCCCCGGCGGTGTTCATGAGCCGGGCCAGGCCTTCCTGTGACGAGCCGGTAAAGACGGCACAGACATCTTCGCGTCGCTTGTGAAGCACCGCCCGCAAGGCTGAAATCAGTGACACGCCACCTGGTGCATCGCCGAGGGTTTGCACCTCGTCAAGCATCATTAGAACTTGCCCCTTGTGCTGCCGCGCTAGCCGAGCGACCACAGCATCCAGACGCAGGGCGGACTGCTCGGGCAAGGCTCTGCGCTGCGGCTCGTCGCGAAGGCTGACACTGGCACCGAGCAAACCCATCTTCTTCACCTGGGTCTTTGCCATCTTGCCAACCTTGCTGGCCGGGACAATCAAATCGTCCAATGCTTCTTCCAGGGCATGATTGATCGCATCCAGCGGAGCGGCCTTGTGCAACCACAGATCGGCATACACCGGCAACAGCCCCGCTTCCTTCGCTGCGGGGGTAAGGTCGTGGTCAAGGAAGAACGTTTTGCCGACACGCCGAGGGGCAAACAGCGCCAGGGGTCGCCCGGGCTGGGCGCCAAGCAGCGCCAAATAGCTTCGGGCAAGCGCAGGACGCTGGACTTCAATTTCGTCAAATGTATTCATTGCTCAATTGTCGTTGGTTGCTACAAACATCGCAACTGCTAACTTTGTGGCAACGAACGACAACGACAACGACAACGACAGAAACAGAAACAGATAAATCGCACGAAACAACTAATGGCGCGCCGCGTGGCCTTGGGCTGTGGCCTTGGGCCTTGGGCTTGCCAGCCGGCGCTAATTGGCTCAAACCGGCAGTTTGCTTAAACAACACTTGAAGGGATGCGTATGCAAAACACAACTCAAACCGGCTGGCCGCTCTGGGCTACGGTGTTCGCCTGGTTTGTCGGCGCTGTGATCGTTTTTAACCTGCTGCAAAGCGCCGGGCGCACCTTGTCGGCCCCAACCCCGGCTGCAGCCCCATCCGCAGCCACGGCCGCAGCGCCAACCCCGGCGCCGCGCGCTGTTTCCGAGGACGCAAAACACACTGCCGCGCTGCTGATCAACCTGCACGGCGAGCTGTGCGCCAAAGTGACCAGCATCACCCGCACCGCCACCGCCAACGTGTACCGGGTTGAGTGCGTGCGCTACCGCGACGGCACCGGATCGGCGGTGTTCGAGATGAACGCCGCCACCGGCGCTGTCAAGTAGCAACGCGCACCGCCGCCATTTATTTGACGCACTATTGCGCCAGATGAAAAGACGCACGCTGCTGCGCGCCGCACCGGCGCTGCTCAAGGACGGCAGTCGCGTGCACGTGCTTGTCACGCAGGCGATTGGCTCGCTGCAAAACCCGATGAGCGACGCCCAGTTGGAGGCCAAGTTTCATGGCCTGTCGGACAGCGTGCTCGGTGAAAGCCAGACCAGCGAATTGATCGGCGCCTGCTGGAGCGTCGCCAGCGCCGCCACTGTCGCGCCGATGGTGCTACTGGCCACGCCCCAGTGAATATCGCTGCGCAAGCATCAGCGCGGCGACACCGACCAGGCTAAAAATCAGCAGCAACCACAGCCCGGCGCTGTAGCCCACGCGCGGAGTCCACAGCAGCCCCAGCAGCAGCGGCGCGCCAGCCCGCGCCAGCGCCAGCGGCAGACCCAGCGCGCCGTTGAGCGAAGCCACGTGGTCGCGGTTGACGTACTGCGCGATGGCCGTGCCTTTGACAATGGTCAGCATGCCGTTGCCCACGCCATACAGCAGCACGAACAGCAGCACCGCCCAGAATTGCCAGGCGACCGATGCCGACGCTGCCAGCAAGGCGATCAGGCCCAGTGGAATCAAACAGGGAATCAGCCGATTCGCCAGATGCAGGTCGAAATGGTGCTCGAAGAAATACAGCAGCAAACGACCGATGACCTGGATGACACCGATGCTGGCCGGGATGGCAATCACCCAGGCTTCCTGCAGACCGTTTTCGCGCAGCAGGTTCACCATGTGCGCCGGCAGCGCCACTGTGACGGCCATCATCAAAACAACGAACAGCGCGATCAGCAGGAACGGCGCAGTCAAAATATAGCGCGACAGGCTGTTCGGTGCAGCGCCATGAGTTGATCGAACCGGCGCCAGCGCTAGGGGCGCATGGCGCAGCACCAGCGCGTGCAGCGGCGCGCACGCCAGCAGATGCAGCGCGGCCAGGACCAGCAGCGCCTGGCGCCAGCCCCAGTTCGCCATCAACCAGGCGATCAGCGGAATAAACACGGTGCTGGCCAGCCCGCCCAGAAAGGTCATGGTGATGATGGCGCGGCGAAAATCATTTGGGAAGCGCCGCGTCACCACGGCAAACGCCGGTGCGTACAAGACGGCGGCCATCGCCGCGCCCAGGCCGACCCAGGCCAGGTAAAACCCGGTCACGCTGTGTATGCCGGCATGCAGCGCCAGGCAGGCGCCGGCCAGCAGCGAGCCGCCAGTCATGACCGCGCGTTCATGACCCTGGTCGATCAGGCGGCCAAGCGGATAGGCAAGCAAACCTTCCACCAGCAGCGCAATGCTGAACGCCAGCGACGACTGGGCCCGGCTCAACCCCAACTCGCGCTCCATCGGCGCCATCAACAGCGCGAAAAGATAGAAGATGCTGCCCCAACTGATCAACTGCGCCAGCGACAGCCACGCCAGCAGGCGATGGTCGTGCCGGTCAGATTCATGCATCAGTCAATGACGAAAGAAACGGCTTCAGGAGTTGGCACGAACTTGCTCGATGCTGGTCAGGCCGGCCAGTACTTTTTCGATGCCGTCCTGGCGCAGGCTGCGCATACCGCCCGACTCCATTGCCGCATGCAGCAGTTCCTCCGGGCGCGCCCTGGTTTGTATCAGCCTTCGGATCTGCGCAGTGACGACCAGCAGTTCGTGGATGCCAACGCGTCCGCGCAGCCCGGAGCCTTCGCATTTCGCGCAGCCCGGCGCATGATAGTGGCGCAGCCGGCCGTTCTTTCCGAACCGCGCCAGCCAGTCGGCCAGCAAGGCTTCGTGCGTCGGTCGCAGTTGCGCCGGGAAGACGTGCGCGTAGTCGTCCAGCAACTCTTTCACCTGCTCGTCGCTGGCGTCGGCGACCGTGCGGCAGTTGGCGCACAACTTGCGCACCAGGCGTTGCCCGAGCACCGCCAGCAACGCGTCGGCAAAGTTGAATGGGTCCATGCCCATGTCCAGCAAGCGGGTGATGGATTCCGGCGCCGAGTTGGTGTGCAGGGTGGAGAACACCAGGTGGCCGGTGAGCGACGCCTCAATCGCGATCTGCGCCGTCTCGAAGTCGCGGATTTCACCGACCATGATCACGTCCGGGTCGGCCCGCAAGAAGCTGCGCAAGGCCATCGCGAAGGTCCAGCCGATCTTCGGGTTGACCTGCACCTGGCGCAACTTGGGTTGGGTAATTTCGATCGGGTCTTCCGCCGTCCAGATCTTCTTTTCCGGCGTGGTCAGGTGACCCAGCAGCGAGTGCAAGGTGGTGGTCTTGCCGGCCCCGGTAGGCCCAACGCACAGCACCATGCCGTGCGGACGTTCGACCACTTGCTGCAATTCCTTAAGCATGTGATCGCTTAATCCCAGCTTCTCCATCGGCAGCGGTTTGGCGGAGGTCAGCAGGCGCATCACCACGTCTTCGAGGCCATGGTTGGTGGGAATGGTGGTTACCCGCAACTCGAGTTTGTGCTGCGGCGAGTACTTGGCGAAATCAATCTTTCCATCCTGCGCTCTGCGCCGCTCGGAGATGTCCAGGTCGCACATGATTTTCAGCCGCGCCACCATCGCGCTGCGGTAGGTATGCGGCAACTCCATATACGGCGCCAATATGCCGTCCCTGCGAAAACGTATGCGCACCTTGCCGCGTCCCGGCTGGGTTTCCACATGGATGTCGGAAACCCCTTTGGCATAGGCGTAAATGATCATTG
>JANNUE010000088.1:0-11948 GCA_031394895.1 Betaproteobacteria bacterium | reverse complement strand
CGCCGCGCTGTCGCGCCGGTTCCAGAAGATCGATGTGGTCGAGCCGACTGTCGAGCAGACCGTTGAGATCCTCAAGGGACTCAAGTCCCGTTTTGAAGAGCACCACAACGTCTAGTACGCGGTGGCTGCGCTGCAGGCGGCGGCCGAGCTCAGTGCCAAATACATCAACGACCGCCATCTGCCGGACAAGGCCATCGATGTCATTGACGAGGCCGGCGCAGCGCAACGCATCCTGTCGCCTTCCAAACGCAAGAAGATCATCAGCAAGACCGAGGTAGAGGAGATCGTGGCCAAGATCGCCCGCATTCCGGCCGCCAATGTGTCGAATGACGACCGAGGCAAACTCAGGACGCTCGAGCGCGATCTCAAGAACGTCGTGTTTGGGCAGGACAAGGCGATCGACATGCTGGCCTCAGCGGTGAAGATGGCGCGCTCCGGCCTGGGCAAAGACGACCGGCCGATTGGTGCCTTTTTGTTCAGCGGCCCGACTGGCGTTGGCAAGACCGAGGCCGCCAAACAACTGGCCTACATCATGGGCATTGAACTACTTCGCTTTGACATGAGCGAGTACATGGAGCGTCACGCCGTGAGCCGTCTGATTGGCGCGCCACCGGGTTACGTCGGTTTTGACCAGGGTGGTTTGTTGACCGAGGCCATTACCAAGAAGCCGCACAGCGTCTTGCTGCTCGATGAGATTGAAAAGGCGCATCCGGACATTTTCAATGTGCTGCTGCAGGTGATGGACCACGGCACCCTGACCGACAACAATGGGCGCAAGGCCGATTTCCGCAACGTCATCATCATCATGACGACCAATGCCGGCGCCGAGACCATGAACAAGGCAGTGATGGGTTTCACCAACGCACGCGAAGCGGGCGACGAGATGGCCGATATCAAACGCCTGTTCACGCCGGAATTCCGCAACCGTCTCGATGCCGTGGTCAGTTTCAAGGCGCTCGACGAGATCGTCATCATGCGCGTGGTGGACAAGTTCCTGCTGCAACTTGAGGCCCAGTTGACCGAGAAAAAGGTGGAAGTCACCTTCACTGACAAACTGCGCAAACACCTGGCCAAGAAGGGTTTTGATCCGCTGATGGGCGCGCGTCCGATGCAGCGCCTGATTCAGGACACGATTCGTCGGGCGCTGGCAGACGAGTTGCTGTTCGGACGGCTGACCGATGGCGGGCGGCTCACGGTGGACCACGACGACAAGGACGAAAGCAAGACCGATGTTCTGCTCGATATCCAACCCCTGCCCAAGAAAGAGGGCCGGGCCAAGCCCGAGGTGCACGAGGCAACCGCCGGCTAGAACGGGTTGAAGGCGACCGGGTTGGGTTGCTGCGGATCGCTGGCCCGTTTCACCGTGGCCGGCGTCAGCGCCAGGGGCGCTCCGTGGCCACCGTGTGACGGCAGCGTCGGCAATACTTATGCCGGTCACGCGGCAAGACTGGTTACATGATTTCTCCCAATACCACTGTTCATGGTTTGTCGTTGCTGGTTGCAGCGTTGCTGCTGGCCGGCTGTGCCTCGGCGCCGCCGCCTGTCACCGTGCCGGAATTACCTCCACCAGTTCAAGTGGTACCGAAGAAGCCGCTCAAGGTCGGCCTGGTTCTGGGTGGTGGTGCAGCGCGCGGTTTTGCCCATATTGGGGTCATCCAGGTGCTCGAAGAGTCCGGCATTCGGCCTGCCCTGGTGGTCGGCACCTCGGCCGGCAGCGTCGTCGCAGCGTTCTATGCCAGCGGCAAGACCGGTGCTCAGTTGCAGCAGATCGCCGAAACCATGGAAGAGGCGACTTTTACCGACTGGACGCTGCCAATCTTCAGTCGCGGCATGCTGCGCGGCGAAGCCTTGGCGCGCTACGTCAGTGCACAGGTCAACGGCCGGCTCATTGAGAGCATGCCGTTGCCACTGGGCATTGTGGCGACCGACCTCAACAGCGGGCAGGGTGTGCTGTTCCAGCGTGGCGACACTGCCACGGCCGTGCGCGCATCGAGCGCCGTGCCGGCCCTGTTCCAGCCGGTCAAGATAGCCGGCCGTGAGTATGTCGATGGCGGTTTGGTGTCGCCGGTACCGGTGCGATATGCGCGTCAAATGGGCGCCGAAGTGATTATTGCTGTTGACATTTCCAGCGCACCAGAAGCCAACGCGGCCAGCGATACGCTGCAGATTCTGCTGCAAACCTTTTCCATCATGGGCAAGAGCATCAACAACTTTGAGCTGCGCGAGGCCGAGGTGGTGGTGCGTCCATCACTGGTGAATGTGGCGAGTTCCGATTTCAGCGCCCGCCGCAAGGCGATAGAGGCAGGACGGGTGGCGATGCAGGCCCTGCTGCCGCAACTCAGAGCCGCGCTGCTGGGTCCCAAGCCGTAACACCGCGCGCTGTCATATCACTGTCACACAAAGTTCATATATTCATCAGGTGCTCAGCATCGTTCATTCAACTTAAGAGGCTATCCTGATGAAGACCAGTTTCAGAATTATTTCGACCAGCCTGGCTGGCGCGCTCGCCATGTCCTGTATGAGCCTGGCCGGCGCCCAGGAACTCACCGGCGCCGGCGCCAGCTTTCCGGCTCCCCTGTACGCCAAATGGGCGGCTGAATATCACAAGGCGACCGGTGTCAAGGTCAATTACCAGTCGGTAGGATCGGGGGCCGGCATCAAGCAGATAGATTCCAAAACGGTTGATTTCGGCGCCTCCGACATGCCGCAAACCGACGAGGTGCTCAAGGCCAAGGGCCAGTTTCAGTTCCCCACCGTGATTGGCGGCACCGTGCCGGTCGTCAATATCAAAGGCATTGCCGCCGGACAAATGAAGCTCGATGGACGACTGCTTGGCGACATTTATCTGGGCAAGATCACCAAGTGGAACGATGCCGCCATCATGGCCTTGAACCCCGGTCTGGCTCTGCCTGATGCGGCGATAGCGCTGGTGCACCGTGCCGACGGCTCCGGCACGACCTTTAATTTCACCAACTATCTGAGCCGCGTGCATCCCGAGTGGAAGACCAAGGTCGGTGAGGGCGCCGCCGTCAACTGGCCGGCAGGGCTCGGCGGTAAGGGCAACGAAGGCGTGGCAGCCTATGTCAACCGCCTGCCCAACTCGATCGGCTATGTCGAGTATTCGTACGTCAAGCAAAACAAGATGACCTACACCCTGATGAAAAACAGGGATGGCGTGTTTGTCGCACCTGATGACGAAACATTCAAGGCCGCCGCCGCCGGTGCCGACTGGAATAAATCGTTCTATCAACTGATTACCGATCAGCCTGGCAAGCAAGCCTGGCCCATTTCGACCGCTACCTTTATCTTGATGCACACCAAGCAGGACAAACCGGCTAACGCCACTGAAGCCTTCAAATTCTTTGCTTGGGCGTACAAGAACGGCGGCAAGAGCGCGGCTGAACTTGACTACGTGCCGATGCCAGGAAACGTGATCACCTCGATTGAAAAGGCATGGAGTCAGGTCACCGATGTCGCCGGCAAGCCGGTGTCGCTGAAGTAAACTGCGGACTGAACCGGGCGTGCATTGAACGCGAGCCACAGCGTGTCAACTACACTTGCGCCGAACCAGACGCCCATCGACCCATCTGCAACACCTTTCGGACGCGTCATGCCCCATCCATCCGCCCAACAGGCGGCCCGTTCCGGGCCCGTGGCCGACCGCGTCTTTGGCTGGCTCGCCAAAGGTGCGGCGTGCCTTACGCTGGGCCTGCTGATAGCCATTCTGGCCTCACTGGCCATCGGCGCCTGGCCGGCCATCGCCAAGTACGGGTTCGGATTTTTGCTCAGCACCACCTGGGACCCGGTCAAGGAGGAGTTCGGCGGGCTGGTCATGATCTATGGCACCTTGATGACATCGTTCATCGCATTGCTGATTGCGGTGCCGGTAAGTTTTGGCATTGCAGTGTTTCTGACCGAACTGTCACCGAGCTGGCTCAAGCGCCCACTGGGCACGGCCATCGAACTGCTGGCCGCCATTCCGTCCATCGTCTATGGCATGTGGGGCCTGCTCGTGTTCGGCCCGTTGCTGGCTACTTATGTGCAGCAGCCGTTGCAGGCCCTGTTTGCCGGTACTCCCTATCTGGGCGCATTTGTCTCCGGGCCGCCGGTCGGCATCGGCATCCTGTCGGCCGGCATCATCCTGGCGATCATGATCATCCCGTTCATCGCGGCGGTCATGCGCGATGTTTTTGAAGTCACCCCAACCCTGCTCAGGGAGTCAGCCTACGGCTTGGGCGCCACCACCTGGGAGGTGGTCTCCAGTGTGGTTTTACCCTACACCAAGGCCGGAGTGATCGGCGGCATCATGCTGGGCCTGGGGCGTGCCATCGGTGAGACCATGGCCGTCACCTTCGTCATCGGAAACTTCAACCAGCTCGATTCCATGAGCCTGTTTCAAGCGGCCAACAGCATCACGTCGGCACTCGCCAATGAGTTCGCCGAAGCCGGGGCCGGCTTGCATCAGGCGTCCCTGATGTACCTGGGACTGGTGCTTTTTGTCATTACCTTTGTCGTGCTGACGCTGTCCAAAGTGCTGTTGTCGCAGCTCAGGAAGGGCGAAGGGGCACAGACATGAACGGGCTCGAACTGCAGCGCCAGGCCGCCGCTGTGCAACAGACGCGTCAGACGCGCTACGCGCAACGCAAGTTTGTCAATCGGGTTGCGCTGACGCTGTCGCTTGCGGCCATGGCGTTTGGCCTGTTCTGGTTGTTCTGGATCTTGTGGGAGACCATTTCGCTTGGCATCGGCGGTCTGACGCTGGCCACGCTGACCCAGATGACGCCACCACCGAACGACGCAGGCGGCCTGGCCAATGCCATTTATGGCTCGTTTCTGATGGTGTTGCTAGCAACTTTTGTGGGCACGCCGATTGGTGTCATGGCCGGTGTGTACCTGGCGGAGTTCGACAGCAAGGGCTGGCTGGCCCAGGTAACGCGGTTTGTCAACGACATCCTGCTGTCGGCTCCGTCGATCGTGATCGGATTATTTGTCTATGCGGTGATCGTCACCCGGTTCAAGACATTCTCGGGCTACGCCGGCGTCATGGCGCTGGCGCTGATTGTCATTCCGGTGGTGATTCGCACCACCGAGAACATGTTGCAGCTGGTGCCAGCCGGTTTGCGCGAGGCCGCCTATGCGCTGGGAGCGCCGAAGTGGAAAGTCGTCCTGAGCATCACCCTGCGCAGCGCCCGCGCCGGCGTCATTACCGGCATCCTGCTGGCGGTGGCGCGCATCGCCGGCGAGACAGCGCCGCTGCTCTTTACGGCACTGAGCAACCAGTTCTGGACTTCCAGCCTGAGCGAGCCGATTGCCAGTTTGCCGGTCACGATTTTCAAATTTGCCATGAGCCCGTATGAAAACTGGCAGAAACTGGCCTGGGCTGGCGTGTTCCTGATCACGCTTGCCGTGCTGGCGCTCAACATTGCGGCCAGAGTTTTCACGCGCAACAAGAGTTGACCTGATCGTCATTGAAATCACCTGACAACATCTTCCATGAACACCGCCACTGCAACGCCCGAGCGCCCCAAGATTTCCGTCAGCAATCTGAACTTCTACTACGGCAAGTTCCATGCGCTGAAAGACATCAATCTGGAAATTCCGGAGAACAAGGTGACAGCCTTCATTGGTCCGTCGGGCTGCGGCAAATCGACCTTGCTGCGGGTTTTCAACCGCATGTTCGAGTTGTATCCAGAGCAGCGCGCCGAGGGTGAAATCGTGCTCGATGGCGAAAACATCTTGACCAGCAAGAACGATGTGGCGCTGCTGCGCGCCAAGGTTGGCATGGTGTTCCAGAAGCCGACGCCGTTTCCGATGTCGATCTTTGACAACGTTGCGTTTGGCGTCAAATTGTTCGAGTCACTCAACAGCACCGACATGGAAGAGCGGGTCGAGTGGGCGCTGCGCAAGGCGGCCTTGTGGGGCGAAGTCAAGGACAAACTGAGCCAGAGCGGCTCCAGTCTGTCGGGCGGGCAGCAGCAGCGACTATGCATTGCGCGCGGCATTGCGATCAAGCCCGAAGTTTTGCTGCTCGATGAGCCTTGCTCGGCGCTGGACCCGATCTCCACCGCGAAGATTGAGGAACTGATCACCGAGCTCAAGAGCGACTACACGGTGGTCATCGTGACCCACAATATGCAGCAGGCGGCGCGCTGCAGTGATTACACCGCCTACATGTATCTGGGTGACCTGATGGAGTTTGGTTCGACGGAGCAGATGTTCTTCAAGCCGACTCGAAGGGAAACGGAAGATTACATTACCGGCCGATTCGGCTAAGGAAACACACCATGCCTGACAAACATTTATCCACGCAGTTCGACAGCGAACTCAGTGCCGTCTCAACCCGGGTCATGGAGATGGGCGGCCTGGTGGAGTCGCAGATCCGGCAGGCGATTTACGCGTTGTCCCAGTTCAGCGTCGAAGTCGCCGATCAGGTGATCAGCACCGAGGCCAGGGTGAATGCGATGGAGGTCGATATTGATCGGGAGCTCTCCAGCATCATCGCGCGGCGCCAGCCGACGGCGCGTGATCTCCGCCTGTTGATTGCGATCCTGAAGATCACCGCCAATCTCGAGCGGGTTGGCGACGAAGCCGAGAAAATTGCGCGCATGGTGCGCTCCATCATCGACAGCGGGTCACCGCGCTCTTTGCCGTCGCTCGAGCTCAGGGTCGCGGCCGACATGGCATCTGGCCTGCTGCGCAAGGCGCTCGATTCATTTGCGCGGCTGGATACGGCGGCGGCCGTGTCGATCCTGAAGGAAGATGATTTGATCGATCAGGAATTCAACGGCTTCGTGCGCAAGCTCATCACCTACATGATGGAAGATCCGCGCAAGATTTCGCCGTGCCTGGACCTGCTGTTCCTGGCCAAGGCGATCGAGCGCATTGGGGACCATGCCAAGAACATTGCCGAGTTCATCATTTATGTCGTCAAGGGCGCCGACGTTCGGCATACCTCGATGGAGCAAATCGAATCGGTGGTGAAGTGAGGCAACAGCCCCGGGTTCTGATTGTCGAGGATGAGCCGGCGATTGCCGAGCTCATCGCCGTCAATCTGCGCCACAACGGGTTCAGCCCGACTTGGGCGATGGACAGTGCGTCGGCGCAGCGCGAACTCGATGCGGTGCTGCCGGATGTGATTCTGCTCGACTGGATGCTGCCGGGCGAGACCGGCTTGTCGCTGGCCAGGCGCTGGCGCGCCCACCCGCGCAGCAAAGATATTCCCATCATCATGCTGACAGCGCGCGGCGACGAAGTTGATCGCGTGGCAGGGCTGGACGCCGGCGCTGATGACTACATCGTCAAGCCGTTTTCGACCAAAGAACTGCTCGCCAGGGTTCGTGCCGTATTGCGCCGGCGCGCGCCGGAGCAACTCGGTGGCGTGGTCTGCGTTGGCTCCCTCAAGCTCGATGCGTCAACCTATCGCGTGACGTTCAATGAGCAGATGGTCAAGCTCGGACCGACCGAGTTCAAGTTGCTGCATTACCTGATGATCCATGCCGAGCGGGTGCACAGCCGCTCGCAACTGCTGGACCAGGTTTGGGGCGATCACGTTTTCATTGAAGAGCGCACCGTCGATGTTCACGTCAAGCGCTTGCGTGAGGCGCTCGGCACCAGCGCCGCCCGGATGATAGAGACCGTGCGGGGCGCCGGCTACCGCTTGAGCGCACAGGTGCCAGTGGCACCGGCCGTGCCCGCTGGCGGCTGACATGCCAGGTCTGCAACCGCGTCTGATACGGGCCCGATGTCAACCATGTTCTGGCGCCTAGCTTCCTTCGTGCTGTTGGTGCTGACGGGAGGACTGGCCGGCTGGTTGCTGGCCGCACCTTTCAAGGCCGAGGCGACCGAGCTGCAGGCCCTCGCGGCCGGTTTGGTGCTGGGCGGACTGGTCTGGTTCGTGGCAGATTTGTCGCGCGCGGCGCGTCTGCTGCGCTGGCTGCGCAACGGCGATCTGTCGCAGGTGGCGATGAAGACCGGCGTCTGGGGTGAAGTGTCGGATCGTGTCCGGCGCCGCATACGCATCAGCGAGAAGGAAACCAGCGACATTCAAGGTCGGCTGCAGGACTTCCTGGCTGCGTTTCAGGCCTCACCGAACGGGGTCGTGCTGCTGGATTCGCAAGGTCGAATTGAGTGGTTCAACCAGATGGCCGGCGTGCATTTTGGCTTCGATGCCGCGCGCGACATGCTGCAGCATATCGGCAATCTGGTGCGCGACCCCGGTTTTGCGAGCCATTTTGCGAGCCATGATTACGTCCATGAGCTGACCATGCCGGGACGTCAGACGACACCATCGCGCCCGGTCAATCTGTCGGTTTACCTGCACCCCTACGGTCAGGGTCGGCTGCTGTTGTTGTCGCGTGACATCACTGCGGTTGAGCAGGCCGAAGCCATGCGCCGCGATTTCATTGCCAATGTTTCGCATGAGATCCGCACGCCGTTGACGGTGCTCAGCGGCTTTGTTGAAACCCTGCAGAGTTGCCCGTTGGACGAGTCCGAACGCGCGCGCTACCTGGCGCTGATGGCGCAGCAGGCCGCGCGGATGCAGACGCTGGTCAGCGACTTGCTGACGCTGTCACGGCTGGAGGGCAGCCCGTTGCCGGCGACCTCCGACTGGATACCGATGGCCACGTTGATGCGCCAGCTGGAGCAGGAGGCGGTGGCCTTGAACGCGGTACTGTCACCCGCATCGGATCGTCAGCACAAGCTGGTTTTTGACTGCGCCATGGAAGGCGAAATTGCCGGCTCGGTCAATGAACTTCTCAGCGCCATGGGAAACCTGATTGGCAACGCGATCCGCTACACCCCGGCCGGCGGCGAGATCACCGTGCGCGCTGCTCTGCTGCCCACTGCCCGGGCCGTGTTTTCGGTATCGGACAGCGGCCCCGGTATCGCTGCGGAGCACATTCCCCGCTTGACAGAACGTTTCTATCGGGTTGACCACAGCCGTTCTCGCGACACCGGCGGCACCGGTCTGGGCCTGGCCATCGTCAAGCATGTGGCCCAACGTCACGGTGCCGAGTTGAAGATTGAAAGCACACCGGGCAAAGGCTCTGTGTTCAGCATCACTTTTCCCAACAATCGCGTCCGAAGCCCATCCGACACGATCTGCAGTGATCAATCTGACACTGCTGTGTTGCGTTGATAAACCTGCACATATTCAACCCGGTCCACCGGGTGGCGCACGCTGGCGTGCAAGGTCCATTGCGCCAGATTGACGCGTGCTGACAGGCTTGCCGCGCGGCCCTTGTCAACCAGCATCCAGGGACAGCCCGCTTGCGAACCAGCCGGTTTCAGCGCCAGCCGGCCGTGGAACTGAAAAGCCGCAATCTGGCCCGGACTCAGACCATCCACCTCAACGCAAGTTGCTTGCCTCAGCAGCGGCAGGGTTCTATTGACCAGATGGGAATAGCTGCGGGCAAAATCCAGCACCGGCAGCCACAGCGTCATCAGTAGCAGCCAGCACAAGGCGGCGCCGCCGGCTGGCAGCACCAGGCTCTTCCAGATGGCTGCGCGGTGCCGGCCGACGCGCCATTTGACCAGCCAGATCCACGCCAGCGTTGCAACCATTGCAATCACGAACGGCAGCCACGAAAAGCCCTGTTCGAAGCCGGGAGCCAAACGTGCGACATTCGCTGCCAGCTGTCTCGGGACGCCGGTCTGAATCGCGATCCAGAAGATCCAGATGATCAACACGCAGCCGGAAAAAAACAACAGCGTGAACCAGTCAATCAGCGCGGCAACACTGCGCTTGAGTGTTGGCAGTGCAAACGCTGCCAGCGCCGCCAGCGCCGGCAGCGCCAGCAACAGTGACCGGTCGGCCGACGCCGTGGTCAGCGTGGCGCCGACGGCAATCGCCGCAAACCACAGCGGCAGCGCCAGGTGCCGACTGGGCACGCCGTGCTGGACCAACTGATGACGCCAGCGCCACAGCGTCCAGATGGCGAGCGGCCAGGCCGGCCAGGTAAACCACAGCAGCAAACGCCCCAGATTGCGCCACTGCGTCCAATTCGCTTGCGGCAACTCGATGCGCAAGCGCCACAAAGCCAGTTGGCTCGCCAGTAGTGCCACCATCACGGTCAGCAGCGCAAGGGCACCGACCCAAAGCGCTTGGTGCGTCCCCGGCTTGCGCTCCGGGTTGCGATCCAGCCAGTGAATCAAGGCGCCACCGCTTCCTGTCAGCACGGCCATCGTCGGAGCGCCGGACAAAGCCAGACCGACCAGTCCGAGCACTGCGCACACAGCGGGCATGACGGTGCGGTAGGGCAGGGCGGCGAGTGCATAAAAGGACAGAGCCGTAAAGCACAGTTGCGCCAGCGCGGGCGTGGTTTCATGTGACAGCTGGGCCAGCCCCAGGCAGGCGACAAGAGCCAACACACCGCCGTCTGCGACGGCGCGCGCATAGTCTGGCGGCAGCGCCTCGCCACCAAACGCAAAAGCCACCGGTTGCGCCTGTGGGCTGCGCGCCAGGTAGTAAGTGCCGTACCAGGTGGCAAATAGCGTGACGGTCAAAAGCAGGCCAAAAGGAATGCGCGCCGCGAAGTCGCCCGCCACCCAGCTTGGCGCCAGTTGCATGGCCCAGGCGCCAAGCCAGTAGGGCAGCAGCGCGTCAACTTCCGGGGAGCGTCCCAACAACTGTGGTGCCAGCCAACTGGTGCCACCCCGAGCCAGTTCCGCCATGTAGGCAAAGCCGGTGATGTCGGCGCCCTTCCACGGCGCGCGGCCGAAGAAACCGGGTAACACGTAGGCGATGCATAGCAGTAGCAACGCCGCGCGCGGCAAGCGGCGCACGGCGCCTTGGGCAACGATGGCTGGGCTGGGCTGGTTCACGCTGGGATGTGGCAGTTAGGAGCGGGGGCTGGTTGCCATGTTAACAACGAGTTGCTGGAAAAGAAAAAAGGCAGCGCGGTAAACCGGGCTGCCTGTTTGCATGAAGCGCAGTCAGTCTATTTGGCTGCGGTCTTGCCGAAACGGTTGCGGAAGCGCTCGACGCGGCCACCCATGTTGTCCACCGATTTTTGCGTGCCGGTGTAGAACGGGTGCGACTCACTCGACGTGTCCAGCTTGTACAGCGGGAGCTCACGGCCGTCTTCCATGGTGATCTTCTCTTTGGCGTTGACGCAAGAGCGGGTGACGAATTTGAAACCATTGGACGTGTCCATGAAACAAATATCGCGGTAATTGGGGTGAATGCCTTCTTTCATACCTTCTCCATCAGTTGCGTCAGCCGCGACGGGCCCTTGTGCAAACCATTGCGCAATTCAAAGCCCGGCGTACTTGTCGCGTAGAACCCGAGATTATAGCCCAGCAAGGTCTGCGAGCTTATCCGCCGCGACGCATCATGTCGAAGAACTCGCTGTTGTTCTTGGTTGCCTTCATCTGCTTGAGCACCATCTCCATCGACTCGACTTCGTCCATGTTGTACAGGAACTGGCGCAGGATGCGGGTTTTTTGCAGGATTTCCGGCTGTAGCAATAGTTCTTCGCGGCGCGTGCCACTGCGGTTGAGCTGAATAGACGGGAACACGCGCTTTTCGTACAACCGGCGGTCGAGGTGGATTTCGGAGTTGCCGGTGCCCTTGAATTCCTCAAAGATCACTTCGTCCATGCGGCTGCCGGTGTCGATCAACGCGGTAGCGATGATGGTCAGCGAGCCGCCTTCTTCGACGTTGCGCGCGGCACCCAGAAAACGCTTCGGGCGCTGCAGTGCGTTGGAATCGACGCCGCCAGTCAGCACCTTGCCGCTGGAAGGAACCACGTTGTTGTAGGCGCGTGCCAGCCGCGTGATCGAGTCGAGCAGAATCACCACATCTTTCTTCAATTCGACCAGACGCTTGGCTTTTTCCAGCACCATTTCGGCGACCTGAACATGGCGCGTGGCCGGTTCGTCGAAGGTCGAGGCGACCACTTCGCCGCGCACGGAGCGGCTCATTTCAGTTACTTCCTCTGGACGCT
>JANNUE010000087.1:0-2127 GCA_031394895.1 Betaproteobacteria bacterium | reverse complement strand
CTGGACGCCAAGGATCAGCGATCGTCATGCCTGCTCGAGCTGTGCCCCAAGGGCGGGCCGCAGCAGGTGCTCATTGCCAGCATCGGCAAGGACCCCGCAGCGAACCGGTACCTGATGAGCCTGACACCTGCCGGGGACAACACGCCACACCCGCCCTGACCCGGCGCGACGGGAACCCCACACTGCCGTCGCGCCCGGCAAACGGCAGGTCAAGCTCCGCCAGGTCGGGCTGTTGACATAAATCGACAGTCATGTCCTACGCCAGATCGAGCCTTTGGCGCGCCGCGACCTTGCGGCAGCGGGTTCAAGATGCTCGTTTCATCGACCGATCGGCACACATGCAACTCGAACTTCCCATCGAACGCCCTTCACTGGCCCTCTTCGGCGTCGAGCCCTGGCGCGCCGCGTACGAATTTGCATCGCACCGGATTCGTCCCGCCCAGGGCAACACAGGCGATGGTGATGGCCACCCGGTAATCATCCTTCCCGGCATGGGCACGGACGGAACGGTGGTGGCGCCGATGCGCAAACACTGCAAATCCCTGCGGTATCGAGCGCTCGACTGGGGACGCGGCTTCAATCGGGGGCCCCAGGGTGACGTCGACACCTGGTTGGCGGATTTGAAGGCGCACGTAACCGAGATGCTCAGTGGATTCAATCAAAGCGCCACTTTCATCGGCTGGAGCCTGGGCGGCATCTACGCACGCGAGCTCGCCAAGAGCATGGGCCCGCGGGTGCGCCAGGTCATCACCATCGGCACGCCATTCAACGCCAGTGCCGATCACACCAACGTAGGGCGGATCTTTCGCCTGCTCAGCGGCAGTGCCCCGTCCTTCACGGCAGCGATGAGTGCGCGGCTGCGCATCGCCCCTACGGTCCCCACCACATCGATCTACAGCAAGTCGGACGGCGTGGTGGCCTGGCAGACCTGCAGGCACGCGGTCGAGTCGCGCTGTGTGCAGGATCCCGAAGTGCATGGCAGCCATGTCGGCCTGGGCTGGAACCGGGCGGTATTGAACATCGTGGGCGATCGGCTGGCGCAAGCGCCAGGACGATGGCAGCGATACGCGCCGGAGCGCGCCGGCACGGCGCCGCGCTGAAGTTCATCAGTTGGGGACGGCGGCAGCCGACCTTGGTCGGTCCCGCCTGGCGCTACACCCCAGCGCACGAACCCCGGCTCAGACCTGTGGAGGATCGGTTTCGCGTGCCGGATGGCGGTGCTTGCCGATCGCCGTGATGAACGCGGCATACGACGCTTGGGCTTCATCGGCTTCGGCAAGCAGCACACCGGGGTCGGCATCACCCGAAGCGAGGAAGGACTCCACGCCGGCGCGGTCGAGCAAGGCCTTGCCCGCGCCCAGCGCGAGCAAGGTCTTGCCGTGCCGAAACTGCTGGGCGACAAAATCGACCGCCTGCGCATGGCGCAGCAGAAACTTCACGCCCGCCTCGCCGTCGGGCAGCAGCACGGCATCGAACAGCACCGGCGGCGAGTTCTCGAAACTGGCGGTGGCCTCGACCGCCTGGTCATCGGCCGTCGAGATGAAGCCCAGGCGGGGCGCAACAACCACAACGATGGCACCCGCCGCCTGCAACGCAGCCTGCGCCGCCAGCAAGGACGCGCCATCGACGCCATGCGCCGCCAGCAGCGCCACCTTGCGGGTGCGAATGCCACCGTCACCCGGCAAGGCCGTCAGCGACAGCGGGGTTGAAACGGTGACCTCGGGCGCGGACGGATTCTCCAGCGCGCGGGGCAAGGCGGACGGTACCGGCATGCCCAGTCCGTCAGCCACGGCGGTGGCCAGTTGCGGCGACACGTTGACGAGCGAGGCCAGCATGCGTTCGCGAATCGCCGGCACCGTCAGCTTGCTCAGTTCGAAGCGGAAAGCGCCGGCAATGTGCGCCTGCTCGACCGCAGTCTGGCTGTCGAAGAACAGGGTCGCCTGTGTGTAGTGGTCGGCAAACTTTTCCGGCTTGCCGCGCAGCTTCTCGCCGCTGAGGGCTTGCGGGAATGACACGAATCCCTTGGCGCCGGCCTGAAACGGGCACCCGCCGCCCAACGAATTGGGCTCATAGGCCACGCGCCCGCGGTGCACGGCTTGCCGATGGATGCCGTCGCGCTGGTTGTTC
>JANNUE010000394.1:0-3845 GCA_031394895.1 Betaproteobacteria bacterium | reverse complement strand
CCCAGTGCGGGAATGTCTTCACCAAAGACGGCCTTGCCGTGCTTCTGAATGGCATTGACCAGTGGCTCATTGCCCGGTAACGGCTGCAGCGCCCTGGCCAGCAGCATGCGCCTGACATCGACCGTGATGCCGCTCAGTTGCCGGGCCGCATCGGCAATCAGTTGGCGCAATGCGGCCTCCACTGCAGCCGGGTCTTCTTCCGGAATCATGCGCCGGTCGAGCTTGAACGTGACGCGCCCCGGAACCACGTTGGTGTTGGTGCCGCCCTCGATCAGGCCGACATTCAGGTAGGGATGCGTAATGCCTTCCACCCCGGAGCGGATGTTGCGGTACAGCGAGTTTTGCGCGTAAAGCGCGTTGAGGATCTGCACCGCGCCTTGCAGCGCATCGATGCCGGACTCGGGTATCGCCGCATGCGCCATCTGGCCATGCACCATGACTTCGAGCTGCAGGCAGCCGTTGTGCGCCGTGATTACCTGGTAACTAAAGCCGGCCGCAATTACCAGGTCGGGTTTGATGATCTGGTGCTGGAGCATCCAGGCCGGACCGACTTCGCCACCGAACTCCTCGTCGTAGGTCAGCAGCAATTCGACGCAGCCGCGCGTCGGTTGGGCCACCGCTTCGATCGCCCGGATGGCAAACGCGTAGGTCGAAAAATCGCACTTGCTGACCGCAGCGGCACGTCCGTAGATGTTGCCGTCCTCGATCGCGCCGCCATACGGGTCGTGACTCCAGCCGTCGCCCGGTGGCACCACGTCGCCGTGCGCGTTAAGCAGCACTGTGATGCCGGGACCGTAGCGCCGGCGTACCAGCAAATTGGTAATGCTTTGCAGCCCGGCGGCACGCACTTCGGTCTGCGGGACCGGGTATTGTTCGGCCGCCAGCCCGATGCCCAGCAGCAGTTCGGCACTGCGCTCGGCGTGCGGCGCGTTGTCGCCCGGCGGCGTGTCGGTGGGCACGCGGATCAGCTCCTGCAAAAACCGGACCTGCTCGTCAAAGTGCGCGTCAATCCAGGCGTCGAGCTGCTCGTAGGTATTCATGCGGATGAGATTTTAGAATCAATCGTCCGCTGCCAAATGATTGAGCACTCCAGCGAACGCATCGATCGCCAGTTGCATGTCGTCGCTGGTCGTCGATTCGAGCGGGTTGTGGCTGATGCCGGCGTTTTCGCCACGCACAAACAGCATCGCCTGCGGCAACATTTCATGCATCTTCATGGCGTCGTGGCCAGCACCACTGTTCATGCGCTGAAACGGCAGGCCCAGGCTGTCGAGCGCGCGCTCCCAGCGCTGTTGCCACTCCGGCACACTGGGTGCCGCTGCCACGCGCAGAGTCTGCTCCAGGCGGTAGCGCAGTTGCCGACGTTGGCATATTTCTTCCAGTGCCGCCAGCACGTCGTGCGTCAGCGCATCGCGCTGCGCATCACTCGGTGCGCGCATGTCCAGGCTGAACTGGCAGCAGCCCGGCACCACGTTGATGGAGCCATTGGGCACCAGCAACTGGCCCACCGTGGCGACCGAGTTGGCGTCGCGCGCCGCGCGCCGTTCGGCCGCAAGTATCACTTCAGCAGCTGCCGCAGCCGCATCATTGCGCCGGTCCATCGGCGTTGTGCCGGCATGGCAGGCGGTGCCGGTGATCTCAACCGCGTAACGCACGCCACCGTTGATCGACGTGACGACACCCAGCGGGAGATTGAGCTCGCCCAGCAGCGGGCCCTGTTCGATGTGGACTTCGACAAACGCCAGATAGTCGGCTGGCCGGCGCTGCAGCTTGCCAATGTCGGCCGGGTTCAGTCCGGCGGTCGCCATTGCTTCGCGCATGCTGATGCCGTCAGCATCCTGTTGCTCCAGCCATGCATTGTTGAACTGGCCGATCAGCGCGCCGCTGCCCAGAAACGTCGCCTTGAAACGCTGCCCTTCTTCTTCGGCAAAGGCCACCACCTCGATGTGAAACGGCAGGCGCTTGCGCTGGCGCGCCAGTTGCTTGACGCAGGCGACGGGAACAAAGATGCCGAGCCTGCCGTCGTATTTGCCGGCATTGCGCACCGTGTCGTAGTGCGAGCCGGTCAGCAGGGTTTTGGCGTCGCGGTTGTCGCTCAGGTAGCGTCCGACCACGTTGCCTACGGCGTCGATTGCGACCTCGTCAAAGCCGCATTCCAGCATGAGATTCTGGATATGCGCGGCGCAGGCACGGTGCGCTTCGGTCAGGTAGGTGACGGTCAACTGACCGTTCTCCAGGTAGCCTGCGTCACTGTACTGCGCCAGCGCCTGGTGCCAGTCCCAGACCTCGTTGCCCTGCGCCGGCGCAGCGCCGAACTTGTCGTTCAGCCGGAGTTCGGCGATGCGGTGAATGTTGCGCAAGCACTCTTGCAACTCGTAGTCGGGATGGTTGTTCAGGCGGCGCGCAAAGGTGTCGATGATTTCGTGGCGCGCAAGGCCGGCGCCGCGCGGACCGCGCACTGCCAGAATGAACGGGAAGCCGAATTTGGCCGAGTACTCGGCGTTGAGCTGCTGCAGGCGGCTGAACTGCTCGGGCGAGCAATGCGTCAGCCCGGCGCTGCCTTGCTCGCTGCTCGACTCTGCGGTCAGCGTGTTGTCAACCGCCGCCTTGCCAGCGAGTTCCGGGTGCGCGCGGATCAGCGCCAACTGCGCCTCGCGGCCTGCTTCAGTCACGACGCAGGCCATCGCATATTTGAGTTGCGCCAGCGACGCAAACGGGCGCGCCTTCATCGCGCGCTCGGCAACCCACGGCGAGTGCTCGTAGATGCCGTCCAGCCATCGGCTCGCCTGTTCCGGCGTTGCGGCGTTGAGTTGTTCCAGTGTCAGATGCATGTGCTTGGATAGGGATGGGTCGCAGTCCAGTGGCGCGCAATGTCAACGCGGCGGCAAACCCAGACCCGGTCAAACTGTTCGACGTAGTCCAGAAAGCGCTGCAACGCCGTGATACGGCCGGGGCGCCCCAGCAACCGGCAGTGCATGCCAACGCTCATCATGCGCGGTGCCTCCAGCCCTTCGGCGTACAGCACATCGAAACTGTCCTTGAGGTACTGAAAGAACGCGTCGGCGTGTGAGTAGCCCTGCGGCAACGCAAAGCGCATGTCGTTGCAGTCCAGCGTGTACGGCACGATCAGTTGCGGCACCACGTCGCCATCGGTTTTACGCACACGCATCCAGAATGGCAGGTCGTCGCCGTAGTAGTCGCTATCGTATTCAAAGCCGCCGTAGTCGGCCACCAGCCGGCGCGTGTTTGGGCTGTCGCGCCCGGTGTACCAACCGACCGGGCGCTCGCCGCTCAACTGCGAAATGACCTCCATCGCGCGCGCCATGTGCGCTCGCTCGGTCGCTTCATCGACGTTCTGGTAGTTGATCCAGCGCCAGCCGTGGCACGCAATTTCATGGCCGAGTTGTTTGAATGCCTGCACCAGCTCCGGATGGCGCTGCAGCGCCAGGCCGACAGCGAACACCGTCAGCGGCAAAGCGCGCTTCTCAAATTCACGCAGAATGCGCCAGACTCCGGCACGCGAACCGTATTCGTAAATGCTCTCCATGCTGAGGTGGCGGTCGGCAAAACTGGGCGGGTTAGCCATCTCCGACAGGAATTGCTCCGAGCCCGCGTCGCCATGCAGCACGGCGTTCTCGCCGCCCTCTTCATAGTTCAGCACAAACTGCACCGCGATGCGCGCCTGGCCCGGCCATTGGGCGTGCGGCGGGGTGCGTCCATAACCAATCAGGTCACGCGGATACGGGGCGGTGGAGTCGTAGGTCATGGAGGGGCAGCGACGCAAAAGGATGGTTGTGAAATGAGTGTATACACTTCTGCCCAGCGATCATCCTGAAACTTTGCGG
>JANNUE010000365.1:0-4755 GCA_031394895.1 Betaproteobacteria bacterium | reverse complement strand
GATTTTGTCATTGCGAGGAGCGCAGCGACGCGGCAATCCAGGACTTCATGGATCGCCACGGCCTGCGGCCTCGCGATGACGGGGTTTTTCATGATTCGGGGTGCTGCCCACTTGCTACATGAAAGTTAGCGCAGTGGCACGGTCAGCATGGCAATCACCGAAGCCGATTCCGGTCGCACGCCGCGCCACCACTCAAACGCCTCGGCCGCCTGTTCCACCAGCATGCCGACGCCGTCGGCCAGGCGCGCGGCGCCTGCGTCCCGCGCCAGGCGCAGGAACGGCGTCAGGCCCTTGCCATAGGCGAGCTCGTAGGCCAGGCAATTGGGCGCAAAGACGCGCGCCTGCACCGGCGGCAACTCGCCATGCACACCGGTCGATGTCGCATTGATGACCAGATCGAACTGCGCCGCAGCATCGGCCAGCGCCGCATAGGAGAAATAGGACAGTTCGCTGCTGGCCAGAGCAGCGAACTGCTGGCACAGCGCCTGAGCCTTGCTGACGGTGCGGTTAACAATGACCAGCCGCTCGGGGCGCTGGCGCAGCAGCGGCAAAATCGCGCCACGTGCCGCACCCCCGGCGCCGAGCAGAAGGATGCGCCGGCCCTCGATCGCGCAGCCGAGGTTGTGCACGATGTCGCGCACCAGCCCGATGCCGTCAAAATTCTCGGCATAAATTTTGTTGTCTGCGAACTTGAGCGCATTGACTGCGCCGGCCAGGCGCGCCTGCTCCGACAGGTCGGTGGCAAAGGCAAAAGCGTCGAGCTTGAACGGTGCCGTGATATTCATGCCGCAGCCACCGGCAGCGCGAAACGTCTGCGCACTGTCCCGGAATCCACCCAGCGGTCCTTCAATGGTGCGGTAGTCGATATCCTGCCCGGTCTGGCGGGCGAATGTCATGTGGATCAGCGGCGACTTGCGGTGGCTGATCGGGTTGCCGATCACGGCGTACTGGTCTGTCATCGGTTGGCTCTCTGTGCTGTGACGGTGAATGGCCCGCTTTGCCGTCGGCCCCGCGCCGACCGGGCAGCGGTCGAAAGTGTCGGCGCAATTCTATTCGTGCACCGCCTGCCGCGCAGCGCCGCACGCCGGCGCGCTGTCTCCATGGCGGCTGCTCCGGCTTGTCCGCCCAGCCGGTTTGCCCTATCGTTGCGGCATGAATCAAACCACAGACTTTCTGGTACGCAAAGACCAGCTCGCGACGACCTCGCTGCGCATTTATCCGACGCCCGCGTTGCCCGATGGTCAAGTGCGCGTGGCGATCGAGCGCTTTGCGCTGACCGCCAACAACATTACCTACGCCGCGTTCGGCGACGCAATGAACTATTGGCAATTCTTCCCGCCGGTGCCAGCGGGCGCGGCCAGCGGGGCGGACCCGGGCTGGGGCCGCATTCCGGTCTGGGGCTTTGGCTCTGTGGCCGAGTCGCGCCATCCAGAGCTGGCCGTTGGCGAGCGGCTGTACGGCTACTTTCCGATGTCGAATAGGGTGGACCTGACGCCGGCCAAAGTCTCGCGCTTGTCGTTCAGCGACGGCGCACCGCACCGCGCCGCACTGCACCCGGTTTACAACCAGTACACGCGCACCGCCACCGACCCGTTTTACAGCGCCGACACCGAAGACCTGCAGGCGCTGCTGCGCCCACTGTTTATCACGTCGTGGCTGGTCGATGACTTCCTGGCCGACAACGCATTCTTTGGCGCCAGCGCCAACCCGGCCGAGCGCGCAGTGTTGCTGCTGTCCAGCGCCTCCAGCAAGACAGCGTATGGCACGGCGTTCCAGCTGGCGCAGCGCGCCGGCGTCGAGGTGGTGGGCTTCACCTCGCCCGGCAATGTGGCCTTTTGCCAGAGCCTGGGCTGCTATCACCGGGTTTTGAACTATGACCAGTTGGGCCAGATCGACGCCAGCGCGCCGTGTGTGTACATCGACTTTGCCGGCAACGCGGCGTTTCGCAAAGCGCTGCACACGCATTGCGCCGGTCTCAAATACAGTTGCTCGGTCGGTGGCACGCATGTCGCTGAGCTGGGCGGCGCCAAGGATTTGCCCGGCCCGCGCGCCACGCTGTTTTTTGCCCCGGCGCAAATCAAGAAGCGCAGCCAGGAGTGGGGTCCCGAAGTGCTGGGCCAGCGGTTGCTGGCGGCTTGGCAGGCGTTTATCGCGACCGTCGCGTCGTCGCCGCAGCCGTGGCTGACGGTGCAGCAGCATCGGGGCGCACCGGCCGTGCAGGCGGCCTACGCGCAGGTGCTGGCTGGCCAGGGCGACCCGCGCGTCGGGCACATGCTCAGCCTTTGATCGGCGCGCAACGCTGCGCGCTGTGTGCGCCGCAACTACCTGCCGGAGTTGCCCTAAACTGCTGCCAGCGCCGGCATCGCTGGGTGCCATTCACCTTCTGTTGAGGATCTCCCGATGACCGCTTATCCGCACATGCTCAACCCCCTTGATCTGGGCTTTACCTCCTTGCCGAACCGGGTCCTGATGGGCTCGATGCACGTCGGGCTGGAAGAGGCGAAGGACGGCTTTGCGCGCATGGCCGCGTTTTACGCCGAGCGCGCGGCGGGCGGCGTCGGTCTGATCGTGACCGGCGGCATTGCGCCGAATGATCGTGGTCGTCCCATGCCCGGTGGCGCACGCATGACAACGGCCGAGGAAGCAGCGAAACACCAGGTGGTGACGCAGGCCGTGCACGCCGCCGGCGGCAAAATTGCGATGCAGATCCTGCACTTTGGCCGCTACGCCTACCACCCTGAGCTGGTGGCACCCAGCGCGCTGCAGGCACCGATCAACCCGTTTCGCCCGAACCCCTTGAGCACGCAGGAGGTGCAGCAAACCATTGACGACTTTGTGCGTTGCGCGGCGCTGGCCCAGGGCGCCGGCTATGACGGCGTCGAGATCATGGGCTCGGAAGGCTATCTGCTCAACGAATTTGTCGCCGCGCGCACCAATCAGCGCGACGACGAATGGGGCGGCAGTTATGCCAACCGGATTCGCTTCCCGGTCGAGATCGTGCGCCGCACGCGCGAACGCGTCGGCCAAAACTTCATCATCATCTACCGGCTCTCGATGCTGGACCTAGTCGAAGGCGGCTCGACGCTGGCCGAAGTGGTGCAACTCGCGCAGGCCATTGAAGCAGCGGGCGCGAGCATCATCAACACCGGCATTGGCTGGCACGAGGCGCGGATACCGACCATTGCGACCAAGGTGCCGCGCGCCGCCTATGCCTGGGTCACGAAAATGCTGATGGGCCAGGTCGGCATTCCGCTGGTCGCCACCAACCGCATCAACACGCCGGAGGTGGCCGAGCAACTGCTGCGCGACGGCTTTTGCGACATGGTGTCGATGGCGCGTCCGTTTCTGGCCGACCCGCTGTTCATGCAAAAAGCGGCGCAGGGCAAGGCCGACCAGATCAACACCTGCATCGGCTGCAACCAGGCCTGTCTGGACCACACGTTTGGCGGCAAGATCACATCGTGCCTGGTCAATCCGCGCGCCTGTCACGAAACTTTGCTGCTGGCAACGCCTGCCGCCACGCGCCAGCGCATCGCAGTGGTCGGCGCCGGACCGGCCGGTCTGAGCTTTGCGACGACGGCGGCCGAGCGCGGCTTTGACGTGACGCTGTTCGATGCGGCGAGCGAGATCGGCGGCCAGTTCAATATCGCCAAGCAGGTGCCCGGCAAGGAAGAGTTTTACGAGACGCTGCGCTATTTCGGCCGCCAGCTCGCCATCACCGGCGTCCGGCTCGAAGTCAATCAGCGCGTGACGGCGCAGCAACTGCTGGCCGGCGGCTATGCCCATGTGGTGCTGGCGACCGGTGTGACGGCGCGCACGCCGGCGATCGAAGGTATCAACCACCCCAAGGTGGTCGGTTACCTCGACGTGCTGCGCGACAAATGCGCCGTTGGCCAGACGGTTGCCGTGATTGGTGCCGGCGGCATCGGTTTTGACGTTGCCGAATACCTGCTGCAAGAAGGTGGCAGCGCCAGTCTGGACGCGGCCAGGTTCTTTGCCGAATGGGGCGTCGATACCAGCTACGCCACGCGCGGCGGGCTTGCCCCGGCGCAGATTGAGAAGAGCCCGCGCAAGGTCTATCTGCTGCAGCGCAAGGCGAAAAAGGTCGGCGACGGCCTGGGCAAAACCACCGGCTGGATTCACCGCACATCGCTGAAGAACCGGGGCGTCGAAATGCTGGCCGGCGTGAGCTACCGCAAGGTTGACGACGCGGGTTTGCACATCACGGTTGGCGAGCGCGAGCTGTTGATTCCCGCCGACACCGTGGTCGTGTGCGCCGGCCAGGAGCCGCAACGCGCGCTGCAGGCCGAGCTGCTCGCCGCCGGTTGCAGCGTGCACCTGATCGGCGGCGCCGATGTGGCGACCGAACTCGACGCCAAGCGCGCCATCAAGCAGGGCACCGAACTCGCGCTGGCGCTTTGAACCCCACAACAAACACATCGTCATCGATACTGACTTTCATGCAACAAGTCGGAACCACCCCGAATCATGAAAACCCCGTCATCGCGAGGCCGCAGTCCGTGGCGATCCATGAAGCCCTAGATTGCCGCGTCGCTGCGCTCCTCGCAATGACAGAAGCTATAGCGGCTCGATTTGAAGAGTCTGCGCTGCAAGCTATTTCACGTTAACTTTCATGCAGCAAGTCGCAAGTACCCCGAGTAATGAAAGCCCCGTCATCGCGAGGCCGCAGGCCGTGGCGATCCATGAAGCACTTGATAGCCGCGTCGGTAAGCTACTCTCTATTACATTGGCTCT
>JANNUE010000083.1:0-3201 GCA_031394895.1 Betaproteobacteria bacterium | reverse complement strand
GGTGTTGATGGTGATGCCGCGCGCTTTTTCTTCCGGTGCCGCGTCAATCTGGTCGTAGGCCTTGGCGGTGCCGCCAAACTTGGCCGCCAGCACGGTGGTGATGGCCGCCGTCAAGGTGGTCTTGCCGTGGTCCACGTGGCCTATGGTGCCGACGTTGACGTGCGGCTTGCTACGTGTGAATTTTTCTTTTCCCATTTTCAGGCTCCGAAAAGTAACTGGACTGTCAAATCAATAATCATCATGCACATCAACCAGTACCAAGCTCCAGCCAGCACACGCAATTGATGCACCCCAAACTGGTGCCCATTCCGGGAATCGGACCCGGGACCTCTCCCTTACCAAGGGAGTGCTCTGCCACTGAGCCAAATGGGCCTTGCTGAACCTGTCCAAAAACAGGTCAGGCTAAACTTTCGTAATCGACCATGCTCATCAACTTTGGAGCGGGGTAGGAGAATCGAACTCCTCGCTTTAGCTTGGAAGGCTAAGGTATTACCACTATACGAACCCCGCACAGGCCTGCCTTGCATGCAACCGCTTCAGCTTCCCCGCACACATTTGAGAACGCGCCCCAACGGCTACCTAACAGTCAATCTTTCACTGGTGGAGAGGGATGGATTCGAACCATCGTACTCGTAAGAGGGCAGATTTACAGTCTGCTGCCATTAACCACTCGGCCACCTCTCCTTAGTGAGCCGCAGATTATGCCATGGTTTTAGATGCGCCGCATAATAACTTATCTCTGCGACTTTATATTGCCCAGCTGCGCCTTGAGTTGCGCCAGCCACTGAAGTTGCTGGTCTTGACGCTGCGGCAACGGATGGCGGTAAGCCAGCCCGTCGGCGGTGAGCCCCAATAAGGGGTGTCCGTCAGCGGCTGCCAAAGCGGCAGTTGCCAGGGGTGCAAAGTTCGGATTCAAGCCCCACGCACATAAAACAGGCGTGCTCATTCGCTCAAACAGAGCCCGACATTCAGTCAGGCGCGACTTTGAAAACAGGCTGTGACTGTCGTCCGCTCTGTAAGCATTCAGTTTTTCCAGAAAGACGGCACTCTTGGGGGTGCGCAAATCACTCAGGTTCAAGATGCGGGCACTTGCCCAGGGCAAACCGGCATCTTGCGCAACCAGCATCAATTGCATGATCTGGTACTGCGTGCGGTCGGGCTGGGCAGCCACGAAGCCGTCGTTTTGCCCGGCGTCCCAGAGCGCATCCAATGGCCGGGAGGCACCCGGATTCATCATGACGACCAGCAGATCTGGCTCACACCGGACGATGTCGCTCAATGCCCGGTCGCGGGGTGCGATTTCCAGCCGGTCCCGCAGCGGCTCGCTGACACCGGCAATCTTCTTTTCGTAGAAACGCCCATAGACGGCAAAACGTGCCAGCAAATCCTGTGCTTTCAAGCCTGCGCCTCCCGCTACGCCACCATCACATCAGACCGTCCCAAACAGCGCGGCCAGCGCCACACCCGGATCCGGCGCCCGCATGAAGGCCTCACCGACCAGAAACGCATTGACGCCGGCCGCCCCCATGCGCAACACATCCTCGCGGGTATGGATGCCACTTTCCGTGACCAGCAGACGCTCTTTGGGCACGTCGCACATCAGGGACAGTGTGGTCTCCAGCGAGACTTCAAAGGTCTTGAGGTTGCGGTTGTTGATGCCGACCAGGGGCGTCTTGAGCTTCAATGCGCGCGCCAACTCAGGCGCATCGTGCACTTCCACCAGCACCGCCATGTCCAGGCTGCGGGCAATCGTCTCAAATTCCATCATCTGCGCGTCATCCAGGATGGCGGCAATCAGCAAAATGGCGTCCGCTCCCATGGCGCGCGACTCGTAGACCTGGTAGGCGTCGACGATGAAGTCCTTGCGCAGCACCGGGAGCTGGCAGGAGGCGCGGGCCTGCTTGAGGTTGTCCACACCGCCCTGAAAGAACTGCACGTCGGTGAGAACCGACAAACAGGCGGCACCATGCTCGGCGTAGGTCTGTGCAATATCGGCCGCAATGAAGTCCTCACACAACACACCCTTGGACGGACTGGCCTGCTTGATTTCGGCAATCACGGCGGGCTTGCCGGCCGCGATTTTGGCCCGCATCGCGCCGACGAAATCACGCGTGAGCACACGGCTTTCAGCGTCGGCGCGCATGGCCGCCAGGGATTTCTTGTTCAGGGCCAGGGCGATCTCCTCGCGTTTGACGGCGACGATTTTGTTCAGAATGTCAGTCATGCTTGGGCGACTCTTTCAAGCCGGTCTTCAAAAAATGTTGATAAAAATGCGGTGCTTCACCCTGCCACCGCGAAGCAGCGGGCAGACACGACCGGTGCCTTGCGGGCGCCCTCCCTCTGCCCGCAGCGGGCCATGTCAGGCGCCGCCCAATGTTTGCGCCGACAGCACCAGTTGCGCCAGCTTCGCCTTGGCCGCGCCCGATTCAATCGCCAGCCGCGCACGCTGCACGCCGGCCTTCATTGAATCGGTCACATTGGCCGCGTACAGCGCGACGCCGGCGTTGAGAATCACAATCTCTTTGGCGGCGCCGTCCTGATTGTCCAGCACGCCCAGCAGCATGTCCTTGGACTGCGCCGGTGTTTCCACCTTCAAGGCCCGGTTGCTGGCCATGACCATGGCGAAATCTTCCGGGTGAATTTCATACTCGGTGATCTCTCCGTTCTTGAGTTCTCCCACCAGCGTGGCGGCCCCCAGTGACACTTCGTCCATGCCGTCCTTGCCGTACACCACCACCGCGTGCTCGGCACCCAGACGCTGCAATGCCCGCACCTGGATGCCCACCAGATCGGGGTGAAACACGCCCATCAGAATGTTGGGCGCGCCCGCCGGGTTGGTCAGCGGTCCGAGCAGGTTGAAGAGCGTCTTGATGCCCAACTCCTTGCGCACCGGCGCCACATTCTTCATGGCCGGATGGTGATTGGGGGCAAACATGAAGCCCACGCCGACATCGGCAATGCAGCTGGCAATGGCCGCTGGTGACAGGTTGATGTTGATGCCCAGCGACTCCATCACGTCGGCGCTGCCGCTTTTGCTGCTGACGCTGCGCCCGCCGTGTTTGCTGACCCGGGCCCCGGCCGCGGCAGCCACAAACATGGCGCAGGTCGAGATATTGAAGGTGTGCGAACCATCGCCGCCGGTGCCCACAATGTCCACCAGGTGGGTTTTGTCGGCCACGTGGACCTTGGTGGAAAACTCGC
>JANNUE010000350.1:0-6140 GCA_031394895.1 Betaproteobacteria bacterium | reverse complement strand
CAGCGGGAAGAACGACGCCAGCAGCATCTTGAATATTTCGAGCCGCTGCCAGCTCATTAGCCAGCTGATCAGTGCCAGGCCGGCCAGGCCGGCGCCGAACACAATCCAGTACCAGGTCGGCACTGGCACACGTTCGGCCGGCGCAGGAGAATTGACGGCCTGAGCTTGCGCCGGTGCGGCAACGGCGGCTGCGGTGGCAGACGCCGCGGCGGGCACTGCAACAGCGCCAGCTTCGGCCAGCGGCTCGCTCAAACCGGTGCCCTCCTGAGGCGGCTCCTGCAGCCCGATTGATTCGGCAGCCTTGTCCTCTTCGGCCGTGATGGCGCCGCCGAACTGCACCAGGCCCGCAGTATCGACTGCGGCGACGGGCGCCGTGGCGCCCAGGTACATCACCGTCAGCAATGCGGCAATCGACAGCGCCGGCAGCAGCGAGACAAACAACTGAGTTGACACGGCGCCCTTGGGCAAGGCGCTGTCACGCAGTCCGGCCCACAGGCCGACCACCGCGTTGCGGCTGCGTTGCGCCAGCTTGGCCGACAGCGGCGGCAGCGGCACCATGCGCTCGCTTGCTGCCAGCGGCGGTGCCAGGTGCGGCTTCCACTTGGCCAAAATGATCACATAGGCCACATACAGGCCGGCCAGCATGATGCCGGGGAAAAACGCACCGGCGTAGAGCTTGACCACCGACACGCCTGCCGTCGCACCATAAACGATCAACAGCACCGACGGCGGAATCAGAATTCCCAGGCAACCACCGGCGGTGATCGCACCTGCGGCCAACTGCACGCTGTAGCCGGCGCGCAGCATGGCGGGCAGCGCCAGCAGGCCCATCAGCGTGACCACGGCGCCGACGATGCCGGTGGCGGTGGCAAAGATCGCGCAGGTGACGATAGTGGCCACCGCCAGCGCGCCGGGCACGCGTGCCAGCGCCAGGTGCAGGCTCTTGAACAGCTTCTCGATCAGGTTGGCGCGCTCAACCAGGTAGCCCATAAAGACGAACAGCGGAATGGCGATCAACACGTCGTTGGACATGACCGAATAGGCGCGCTGCACCATCAGG
This sequence comes from Betaproteobacteria bacterium, assembly GCA_031394895.1. Lineage (GTDB taxonomy): Bacteria > Pseudomonadota > Gammaproteobacteria > Burkholderiales > Burkholderiaceae_C > Rhodoferax. The sequence goes on along the minus strand of JANNUE010000350.1, from coordinate 5,080 downwards.
TCGAGTATCTGTCGCGTGGCAAGTTCCGGGTTGACAGTGCGGTACGCGAGCCAACCAAAAAACATGCCCATGCCCATCAGCGTGAACGCGGTCGGGAAGCCGAGCATGATCGCCACCACGATCAGCGCCAGCATCAAGAGGCCAAGACTACCGAGGTCGGCCCGGCTTAAATGACCGTCGGCAAACCTGGCCCACGGCGTGAAGACGATCACCGTGACGAGGATGATCGCCATTAGCGAAAAGCCGAACCAGAGTTCCTTGCGGATCTTCATTTCGTGCTCCCCTGTGGCACGACAAACTGGTCGAGCTTGGCGATATCTTCATCTTTCACGTGCACCATTTCCTTGAGCTTGTCGATATCGACCTCCACCACATCTTCATCGCGCGAAGGCCATTCACCGTAGCGGATGCAGATCACGCAGCGAATGATTTCGATGACGCCCTGCATCAGCAGGAAAGCGCCAGCCAGCGGCATCATGGTCTTGAACGGATAGATGGCTGGGCCATCCGCCGTGATGTTGGAGTGCTCGTTCATCGCCCACGACTCGGCGGCATAGTAATAGCCGGCATAGGTCAGCGCAAACACACCGGGGACGAAGAACAGAATGAACAGGATCAGGTCGATCGTCGCCTGCGTGCGCGGCGTGAAGAAGGTATAGAGCACGTCGCCGCGCACGTGGCCGTTTTTTGCCAGCGTGTAGGCGCCGGCCATCATGAACAGCGTTCCGTACTGTTGGATCATGGCGTCGAAGGCCCAGGAATGCGGGTTGTCCAGCGCATAGCGCGAGAACACTTCCCAGGAGATCATGAAAGTCAGCGAGACGATCAACCAGGAAAACGCCTGGCCGACGAAGGTGCTGATCTTGTCGATCATCAAAAGCAATTTTTGCATCGCTGTACCTGCTCAAGAACAATCAGCCACCCGAATGAGGCCCGGATGGCTGACGGCCGGTGAGAATATCCCTTAACCCTTGGTCGGCGCCGCCTTCTTGGCTCCAAAGTAATAATTCAGGGCCATGCGACGGTTGATGACGGTGTCCTGCTCCCATTTCACAGCGCGTTCAGCGAAGGCGAATTGCGAGGCGAGGACTTCCTTGAACAGCGGATTTTCCGCTGATTTCTTTTCTATGATCGCGTCCCACAGCTTGAGCTGGTCTTGCAGTATCGAATCTGGCGTCTTGTAGAACTTGACCTTGTCCTTGGTCTGCAGCTCAACGTAGTCCTTGGAATAGCGGTCGATCGCCTTCCAGGACATATCGGCCGATGCCGCTTCGACGGCGTTGGCGATGATCGCGCGCATCTTCTCCGGCAGCGCATCGTACTTTGGCTTGTTGAACAGGATCTCGAAGGTCTCGGCGCTCTGGTGGAAACTCTGCAGCATGCAGACTTTGGATACGTCCGGAAAGCCAAGAATGCGGTCCGACGTGGCATTGTTGAACTCGGCGCCGTCAAGCAGACCGCGGTCCAACGCCGGAACGATTTCACCGCCAGGCAGTGCATTGACCGCAGCGCCCATCGCCGTGAACAAATCGACGGCCAGGCCGTTGGTGCGGAACTTCATGCCCTTCATATCGGCGGTCTTGGTAATGGGTTTCTTGAACCAGCCAAACGGTTGCGTGGCCATTGGGCCGTAGAGGAAAGTATGCACCGTGCCCATGCCGATGGAGGCGTAGAGCTTAACCATCAACTCCTTGCCACCGCCATACTTGTGCCAAGCCAGAATCATGTTGGCGTCCATGCCAAAGGCCGGACCGGAGCTCCACAGCGCCAGCGCATTCTGCTTGCCGTAGTTGTAGCCCAGAACCCCGTGTCCACCGTCAAGTGTGCCCTTGGCCACTGCCTCCAGCAGCCCGAACGCGGGCACCACGGCGCCGGCCGGCAGCACTTCGATCTTCAGCTCGCCGCCGGTCATGTCATTGACCTTCTTGGCAAAATCCTGCGCGTACTCGTGGAAGATGTCCTTGGCCGGCCAGGTACTTTGCCAGCGCATCGTAATCGGTCCAGCCTGGGCCTTGGCAATCATCGGAGCCGCCATGGCTCCGGCGGCAACGGCGGCACCCTTGAGTAAGTTACGACGCTGGCTAGTTTTCAGTTCGGTCATGTTGTCTCCTGTAGTTGCTGAATCAGTTCAACCGCCATCATTTTCTCTTTTGGCCACATCTGATAGAGGGTTTCCACCGATGAACAGTCGATTGAAACAGTTTCTTTCATCACAAAGGCGTTTATTTTTTTTCAAAATCCTTTAGAGTGCGATGGCGCTCCGCCGCGATCAACAGTTTACAACGACGCCCACCCTCAGCATGAAAACCACTCCAGCCGCAACGCCAACAACGCCAGCGAGCAACGCTGTGCCACTCAGCACCCCTGAGCCGGGAGTCGTGGCGGCCACGGACTATGCCGGCGACCTGTCGCCGCAACTCGCCTGTCAATGGTGGCAGGCCGGCGAGGCGGTGCTGGTCGATGTGCGCAGTGACGCCGAACGCGAATGGGTCGGGGTTGTGCCGGGCGCTATTGCGCTGGTGTGGAAGCAGTGGCCCGGCATGACCATCAACGCCCAGTTTGACGAACTACTGATGGCCGCAGTACCGGCTGGCGCCAAAGTGCTATTCCTGTGCCGTAGCGGCGTGCGCTCGATCGCGACCGCCAAGCGCGCCACCGAGCTCGGCCTGCAGGGCTACAACATCCTGGAGGGTTTTGAAGGCGACCTCGATGCCACTGCCCAGCGCGGACGCAAGGGCGGCTGGCGCTTTCACGGCCTGCCCTGGCGCCAGAGTTGAAGCGCGCCGCAGCCGGCGAGGCAAATAGTATGGCGATAATCACCGCATGAAATTCCTGGCTGTCGATGTCGGCAACACCCGTTTGAAATGGGCGCTTTACCTGCATCCCCGGCTCAACGCGCCACTGCTGGCACAAGGCGCCGAGTTTCTCGACCACATCGACCGGCTGGCCGAAGGGCCTTGGGCGAGTCTGGCCGCGCCACAGCGCATGCTCGGCTGCGTGGTCGCCGGCGACGCGGTGCGCCGGCGCGTGGAAGATCAGATGGAGCAGTGGGACGTGGCGCCGCAATGGGTGGTGCCCAACGCTGGCGAAGCCGGCATCATCAATGGCTACGACCATCCAACCCGTCTTGGCGCCGACCGCTGGGTGGCGATGATAGGCGCCTGGCACCGGGCACTGGCGCAGGGTCCGGCGCGCCCGCTGGTCGTCGTCATGGTGGGCACCGCCGTCACTGTTGATGCGATTGATGCCAGCGGCAAGTTTCTGGGTGGCCTGATTCTGCCGGGCCACGGCATCATGCTGCGCGCGCTCGAATCAGGTACCGCCGGACTGCATGTGCCGACCGGTGACGTGCGCGAGTTTCCGACCAACACCAGCGACGCGCTCACCAGCGGTGGCACTTACGCGATTGCCGGCGCGGTCGAACGCATGGTGCAGCACGTGCGCAGCCACTGTGGCGCCGAGCCCCAGTGCGTCATGACCGGAGGCGCCGGCTGGAAGATGGCGCCCAGCATGTCGGTGCAGTTCGAGCTGGTGGACAACCTGATCTTTGACGGTTTGCTGCAGATGGCGGCCCAGCGCTTCGGCGCCTGAGCCGCTGGTTTAAAGCGCCGCTTCCAGCACGCGGCGGCTGATGGCCGGGGTCATGTCGCGGTGTTCGCTGAGTTGCGTCATGCGATGTTCTTCCAGTTGACGCACCACCAACTCGATCGCGTCTGCCCCCAGCCCATAGGCGCCGAGCCGCGTGGCAATGCCCATGCGTTCGAAGAAGTTGCGGGTTTGCTCGATCGCTGCCGTAATGCGTTCGTCGTCACTGCCGCTGCGAATGCCCCAGACGCGCTCGCCGTATTGCAGCAGCTTGGCGCGTTTTTGCACGCGGCGCTCGTGCAGCATCGCCGGCAATACGATGGCCAGCGTGCGGGCGTGGTCGATGTTATGCAGCGCCGTCAGCTCGTGGCCGATCATGTGCGTTGCCCAGTCCTGCGGCACGCCGGCGCCGATCAGGCCGTTCAGCGCCAGCGTGGCACTCCACATCAGGCTGGCGCGGTCGTCGTAATCGGGCTCGGCGGCGGCCAGCAGGCGCGGCCCGATTTCAATCAGCGTTTGCAGCAGGCTCTCGGCAAAGCGGTCCTGCAACGGCGCGTTTACCGGGTAGGTCAGGTATTGCTCAACGGTATGCACAAAGGCGTCCACCACACCGTTGGCCAATTGCTGCGCCGGCAAGGTGTAGGTCTTGGTCGGGTCCAGCACCGAGAACACAGGAAACAGAAGGCGGCTGCCAAACGGCAGCTTGGCACCGATGTCGCGCCGCGTGATGACCGAGCCGCTGTTCATCTCCGAGCCGGTGGCCGGCAGCGTCAGCACCGTGCCAAATGGCAGGGCGCTCGTGATGTTGCGCCCGCGCTTGAGCAAAATGTCCCAGGGGTCGCCGTCAAACGGCACCGCCGCCGCGATGAATTTGACCGCATCGATGACCGAGCCGCCACCGACCGCCAGCAGGAAGTCAAAGCCGCCGGTGCGCACCTGCTGCACTGCTTTCATCGCGGTGTCGAAGGCCGGGTTCGGCTCAATGCCAGCAAACGTGCTGTGCTGCCGCGTGCCCAGCGCCTGGCGCACCTCGGCCAGCGTACCGGTCTTCTCTGCGCTGGCGCCGCCCACCACGATCATGACGCGCGCCCCGGCCGGCACCAGTTTGGCCAGGTCGGCGATTCGGTCTTTGCCGAAAACAATTTGCGTCGGGTTGTAAAAATCAAAATTCAGCATGGCGGTCCTTGTGTTGCAAGTTCTCGGGGTGAGCGGTCTGGTCGATTCATTTCAGCAAAATGTCTTCCATGAATTTGACCTCTGCGTAGAACTGGTAGTCGGCGTTAACCTTGCGCCTGAAACCGTGGCCTTCGTTGTCGGCCAGCAGGTACCAGACCGGCGCGCCATTCTTGCGCACGGCGGCCACCATCTGCTCGGCCTCGGTGAACGGAACGCGCGGATCATTCCGGCCCTGCACGACAAACAGCGGCACCGTGATGCGCCCGGCGTTGTTGACCGGTGCGATGTTTTGCTGGAATTCGCGCATCTTCGGGTCGCG
>JANNUE010000338.1:0-1515 GCA_031394895.1 Betaproteobacteria bacterium | reverse complement strand
AGGCTGAGTTTGACGCGCCAGGTCCAGGCCACGCATTTGCGAATCAAGTCGTCGGCGGCCCGCCCCTGGTGGCTCCAGCCCAGCCGCAGCGCGATGCGCGCCTCCGCCAGCGACACCACCGACGCCGCCCTGGTTTTGCTAGCTGTTGGCGGGCTTGCTGCGGGGCTTGGCGCCACATCGGGCTCAGGCAGCACCAGCTTGGCATCCAGAATCTCCAGGCCGCGCCCACGAAACACGGCCAGCGCGCGGTGCGAGGGTACACGGCCAATCAGCTCGTCGTAGTCAAAATAGTCGCGAAACTTGGCGACCTCGGTCTGGTTCTCATCCCTGCCGTCCATCAGCTTGCTTTTGAACAAACCCTCAGTCCATAGCCATTGGCGCAGGTCTTGCACCAGCGTCGGGGTTTCGGCCCAGCGCTCACTCAGGAGATCGCGCACCCCGTCCAGCACCGCCGCCACGGTTGAAAAGTCGGGCTGCTTGTCCTCGCCCTCGATCACCGGCTTCATCGGAATGACATAGGCCAGGGCCTCGTCAGCCGGCACCAGCGCCGGGTTGGCAAACAGGGCGTCGGCCAGCGGCTCCAGCCCGGCCTCGCGCGCCAGTTGCCCCTTGGTGCGTCGCTTCAGTTTGAATGGCAGGTACAGGTCTTCCAGTTCCTGCTTGGTGGCTGCGGCCACCAGCGCGGCCAACAGCGCGGGCGTCAGCTTGCCCTGCTCGTCGATGTTTTTGATGACGGTTTGCAGGCGGTCGCGCAGTTCGCGCAAATAGCTCAGCCGGGCTTCGAGCGCGCGCAGTTGAATGTCATCGAGCCCGTCGGTCACTTCCTTGCGGTAGCGCGCAATGAAAGGCACGGTGGCGCCACCGTCGAGCAGTTCCACGGCGGCCTCTACCTGCTTGTTCTGAACCCGGATTTCCTGCGCGATTTGCGCGATGATTTTCTGCATGACTGTAAGTGCGGCCAGCCTTGCGCTGACTTAACTGGAAACGAAGGCCGCGAGTGTGCCACAGGCGGGAGTCCGGCGCTCGACCGAGATCGATTTGCAGGCCAGCGTTGCCGGGGTGGGCGAAGTGGTTGGCGGGTGGAGGTTTGCGTTGGACGCAGCCGTGCGTGTGTAGGAAAAACCCCTACACGCGCTTTATCCAGGTGCTGACACCACTTTCTAAAGGGCACAACTACAGTGAACTTCAATGCATCGGGTATGCCAGATTGGGGCCCTCCGATGGGCCCAACCAACCTTCCAAGGAATATCACCATGATTGAGTCAGCAACTTCTGCCGTCTTCCGGCCTCAACGTATCCAGACGCTGCCATCCCGCGCCAGTGCGTTGAACGCAAGCGCCATGACCGAGGAGTTGCTGCCGTTCACCGTCCGGCTGGTGCGCGACGAAGACGATCTCGGCAAGGCGGTCAGTATCCGGCACTCGGCTTATGCCCGCCATTTGCCGGAGTTCGCTGAAACGCTCAAGGCACCGGAGAGCGCCGACGCCGAAAACGGCGTGGTGGTGTTGTTGGCGG
>JANNUE010000326.1:0-28247 GCA_031394895.1 Betaproteobacteria bacterium | reverse complement strand
CGATCCATTTGCTCGACGCCCGCCAATACAAAGACCCGCAGCTTTGCAACCCGGCCGGTCGAGCCGGTTCGAGTCTGGTGGACCCTGCCAGTTGCGCCGACTGGCAGGCACCGCAACGCAGCTTGCTGGGCTTGCAGCAGGAACGCTGGCTGTACGACGAGTTCGCGCAGCCGCGCGCGCGTCAGGTCGGCTGGAACGTGCTGGGCCAGTCAACCCTGTTCGGTCAGCGCGACCTCAAGCCAGGTGCCGGGCAGCTGTTCTGGAACGACGGCTGGGACGGCTATGCGCCGGCGCGCCGGCGTCTGACTGATGCACTTGGCCAGCACCGTGTCGCCAACCCGGTCGTATTGGGCGGGGACATGCATGAGAACTGGGTCGGTCACGTCAAGGCTGACTATGGGAACCCGCAAAGTGCCAGCATCGGCGTCGAGTTCTGCGGCACCGGCATCACGTCGCGCTCCGGCGGCAACTCCAAAACAGTGCAGCGACTGGCAGAGAACCCGCACTTCGTATTTGCCGACGCACAGCGCAAGGGTTATGGCGTGGTAGAGCTCACACCGGGCCAGCTCCGCACCAGCTTGCGCGTGGTCGATGACGTGACGCGTCAGGACAGCCGGATTGAAACCCTGGCGCGCTTTAACGTGCAGGCCGGACGGGCGCTGATCGAGCGTCTGTGAAGTTCAGACCGCTGTCAGCGCCTGCTCCAGATCGGCCAGCAGGTCGTCAATATGCTCGATGCCGAGTGACAGTCGCACCATGTCCGGCTTGACGCCGGCCTTGGCCAACTCAGCCGGGTTGAGCTGGCGATGCGTAGTGGACGCCGGGTGGCACGCCAGTGATTTGGCGTCGCCGATATTGACCAGCCGCGTGAACAGCTGCAGCGCATCCTGAAACCGCGCGCCGGCGGCCAGCGAGTCGCTCGCCTTGAGGCCGAAACTGATGATGCCCGAGGCGCGGCCAGCCAGGTACTTCTCGACCAACGCATGATCGGCATGGCCCGGCAGACTGGCATAGTTGACCCAGCCGACTTTGGCGTGGGACTGCAGGTAGTTGGCAACCCGCAGCGCGTTGTCGCAAATGCGCTCCATGCGCAAGGCCAGCGTTTCAATGCCCTGCAGAATCTGAAACGCCGCCATCGGGCTCAGCGCGGCACCCATGTTGCGCAACGGCACGACGCGGGCCCGGCCAATGTAGGCGGCGGCGCCCAGCGCTTCGGTGTAGATGACGCCGTGGTAGCTGACATCGGGTTCGTTCAGACGCTTGAAGCGCTGCTTGTGCTCGACCCAGTCAAATTTGCCCGAATCGACAATGATGCCGCCAATCGTCGTGCCGTGGCCACCAAGATATTTGGTCAGCGAATGCACGACGATATCGGCACCGTGCTCGAACGGGCGGCACAGATACGGGCTGGCCACCGTGTTATCGACAATCAGCGGTACGCCGTGGGCGTGGGCCACGGCCGCCAACGCCGCTAGATCGGTGATGTTGCCAAGCGGGTTGCCAATGGTCTCGCAGAAAACCGCCTTGGTGCGCGCGTCGATCAGTTTCGCAAACGAGGCAGGGTCGCGGTAGTCTGCAAAGCGGACCTCGATGCCCATTTGCGGGAAGGTGTGGGCAAACAGGTTGTAGGTGCCACCGTACAGCGTCGAGGCCGACACGATGTTGTCGCCGGCTTCGGCAATGGTTTGAATCGCGTAGCTGATGGCCGACATGCCGGACGCCACCGCCAGCGCGCCGATGCCACCCTCCATCGCGGCCACGCGCGCTTCCAGCACCGCATTGGTCGGGTTCATGATGCGACTGTAGATATTGCCGGCCACCTTCAGGTCGAACAAGTCAGCGCCATGCTGGGTGTTGTCGAAGGCGTAGGCAACAGTCTGGTAGATCGGCACCGCCACTGCCTTGGTGGTCGGATCAGGCGTGTAGCCGCCGTGGACGGCAATGGTTTCGATTTTCATGAGTTGGATGGATCAAGTGTGGAAAAAACAAATTAAAGCACGCCGTCAAGCGATCATGAATCCGGACTCGCGGGCTGGCGCCGGGTCCACCGCGAAAGGGGCGCAGTCGTTGGCAACCTGGTGCCGGCCATTCACGGCTCGACCAGACCGGTTGCAGTCGCCCATTTCACGTCTTCCCCGATCATGTGCTGGGCGATCAGGTCGTAGCTAACGAAGCTGACCACATCACCGCCAGAGAAATCGCCTGCAACGTAGCGCTGGCGTATTGCGGTGGTGTGTTTGAGCAGAGAGCGATGCACCTCCTGATGATCGTCCGAAATGGGGTTACGCGTTGCGGCGAGCAGTTCCTCTTCGGTGTGGCGATGACCCTCACATGCGCGATAAGTTCGTCCAGCAACTGCTCCACCGTGTGCTTGGGCTGGTCGCACATGATCGCATTGACCAGGCCGTTGCCCAGATCAAACAAGCGACTGTGCTGCACATCGATGGTGGATTGTCCGCACTGGTAACGTTTGCGCCACGCCACTTGAATCAGCCGCGGTTCGTGATCGTTACCGTCGACTAAATCGTTGACATGGGGCACGCTGCTGTCACTGCGCGCTGGCCAGTCGGGGTCCGGTCTTGTGGCAATGGTCGGCCAGTGCGCCGTCGATGATTTTGTCGAACTGGGAAGCGTCAACGCCCATCGCACGCAGTCCGGCGGGCGGGTCAGGCCGAGCGTTCATGTCCTTGATCGCATCGGCAATATCGCTGCCCGAAGCCAGGCCCATGGCATGCGCCATGCGCTACAGGCGTTGTTCTTTTTTGCATCGATTCGGCGCTGGCGTTGAAGCGGATCGCGGCCGGCAAAAACAACGCGTTCAAGGTGCCGTGGTGCAGCCGCGGATCGACGCCGCCCAGGCTATGGCTCAGCGAATGAACACAGCCCAGCCCCTTCTGGAACGCCATCGCGCCCTGCATCGACGCACTCATCATGTTCAGCCGCGCTTCGCGGTCGCTGCCGTCGCGCGCGCGATGCTGGTCCAGCCGCGCGCCAGGCCATCGAGCGCAATGCCGTCGGCCGGCGGGTTAAAGGCCGGCGCCATAAATGCCGGCCGCCTTGACGCCGGCGTCGGTCACGATCAGTGGCCGGCTGATGCCAACCCGCTCGCACTCTTGTTTGAGCAGCTTCAATGCGCCAAAATCAAACTGGATTTGAGTCACATAGTAGATAAGGGCCATGGCGTTTTGCGGTGTAGGATGAAAGCAGTTGCTTTAACAAGATTCAGATGACGCCATGACCGATTCAACGCGCCAGGATTTCCGCTTCATGCACCGCCTGCGCGTGCGCTGGGCCGAGGTGGACCTTCAGAAGATCGTCTTCAACGCGCACTACCTGACGTACTTCGACACTGCGATTGCCGACTACTGGCGCGCGCTGGCGCTGCCTTACGACGTCACCATGCAGGCCTTGCAGGGTGACTTGTACGTGAAGAAGGCCACGCTCGAATACCACGCGTCAGCCGAACTGGACGATCAGCTCGATGTGGCACTTAAATGCAGTCGCATTGGCACGTCGTCGTTTACCTTTGACGGCGCCATTTTTCGCGGCGAACAGCATCTGATCAGTTGCGAGCTGATTTACGTCTTTGCCGATCCCGCGACGCAGACCTCCAAACCCCTGCCAGGAGACTTTCGCAGCATCCTGTTGGGCTACGAGGCGTGGGAGCCCATGGTGCAGATGCAGCTCGGCAGTTGGCACGACCTTGGGCCGGCAGCCAGCAAGGTTCGCACCCAGGTTTTTGTCGCCGAGCAGGGTATTCCGATGGCCATGCAGGAAGACGCTGCCGACGCCACGGCGGTACACGCGCTGGCGTGCAACCGCATGGGCGTGCCAGTGGCTACCGGGCGCCTGCTGCAACATGCGCCCGGCGTCAGCCGCATTGGCCGCATGGCGGTCCATCGCGTGCTGCGCGGCTCCAACCTTGGGCGCGATGTGCTGCGCGCCTTGATGAACGTCGCGGCCGAGCGCGGTGACCACGAAGTGATGCTGCATGCGCAACGCACGGCACAGGGCTTTTATGCGCGGCTGGGTTTTGTGCCGCGCGGGGAACCCTTTGAAGAAGCAGGCATCGTCCACATCGAGATGGTGCACGGCTTGCCCGCCAGCGGGCTGTGACGCGGCTAAATATCGGCCAACAAAGGGTAGGGCGGCGCCGTCACGGTCAGGGTTGGCCCGCTGGCGCTGCCCAGGTGCAGACCGGCCGCCTCGAAGGCCGATATCTGCATTGACACGATGGCGTCAAACCCGCCCGATCCTGAGTCCGCCGGTAGCGCCGCCGCTTGCGCAACCGTGCCGCACGGCTGACTGTCGTCACCATCCTGAAATACTTCGTCGCCGGCTTTCATGGGTGCCTGCGAATGCGCGGCAAAGGCACGGCGTTTGAGCGTGCCGCGAAACTGGCTGCGCGCCACCACTTCCTGGCCGGGATAGCAGCCTTTCTTGAAATTCACACCACCGACCGACTCGTAGTTGAGCATCTGCGGCACAAACGCTTCGACGATTGGCGCACTGATCATTGCAATGCCGCTGCGCACCTCGCCCCAAGCCCAGTCTTGCGGGCTCAGGTGGGCGCCGCTCGGGGCCGCCGCGCCCGCCGGTGCCAGCCACAAGCCGCGTGGCAGGTCATCGGCCGGGTACAAACCAACCAGCGACGCGGCACCGATATCGAGCTTGGTCCATGGTGCCAGCGCGCCGCCGGCGTTCGACGTCAAGGCATCACCGCCCAGTCCAAACAATGCGTAGTCACTTGTTGCATCGGTCAATCTGGCTTTGGCACGCAACACAAATCTCGACAGGCTTTTCAGTGTTGCGGCCAGAATATCGGCACTGCACACCAGCAGGATTTCGCTGTGGCTGCGCTTGAATCCGTAAAAACTGGCCAGCATCCGGCCCTTGGCCGAACAGAACGCCGCAAGGCGAGCCTCGGACAAACCCAGCAATGCAAAATCCTGGGTCAACTGGCTGTGCAGAAATTGGGCGGCGTCAGCGCCCTCGACCCGGATCACACCGAGATGCGGCAGTGGCGCGACGCCATTGAGTTTGATTTGCATGGCGTGAATTATCATCCTCCATCGATTTCATGAAAGAGTTTAAGGCTGTGCGGCGTTTTTTCACTTTGATTGTGGTGCTTGTTGCACTGGCCGGTGGCGCTGCCGCGTGGTGGTTGAACCACGAGTTGAACCTGGGTGCCGCCACGGTGGACCTGTCGATCGAACCCGGCACTTCGGTGCCTGCCGTGGCACAGGCCGTCAGTGACGCCGGCGTACGTGTCAATCCGGCCGCGCTGTACTGGTGGTTCCGGCTGTCGGGCCAAGCGCGCCAGATCAAAGCCGGCAGTTATGAACTTGAAACCGGAGACACGCCGCGCAGCCTGTTGCGAAAACTGGTGCGCGGTGAAGAAACCCTGCGTGCCGTGACGCTGGTCGAAGGCTGGACTTTCGCGCAGGTCCGGGCCGCGCTGGCCAACGCAGATCAGCTCAAACCCGACTCCAGACAGTTGCCCGATTATCTGATCATGAAAGTACTGGGCAAGCCCGACGTTCACCCGGAAGGCCGGTTCTTTCCTGACACCTACACCTACGCCAAAGGCAGCAGCGATCTGGTGCTGCTCAAGCGGGCGATGCGTGCCATGGACAAGGCACTGGACGCCGCCTGGCGGCAGCGACAGCCCGACACGCCGTTGAAATCGCCCGAACAGGCGCTGATTCTGGCCAGCATTGTCGAAAAGGAAACCGGCCGCGCCAGCGATCGCTCCCAGATTGCCGGTGTTTTTTCCAATCGGCTGCGCCTGGGCATGATGCTGCAAACCGACCCCACCGTCATCTATGGCATGGGCGAAGCATTTGACGGCAATTTGCGCCGGCGCGATCTGCAGACCGACACCCCGTGGAACACCTACACCCGAGCCGGTTTGCCGGTGACCCCGATTGCCATGCCCGGCAAGTCGGCCTTGCTGTCGGCGGTGCAACCGGCCAGCACCAAGGCGCTGTATTTTGTCGCGCGCGGCGACGGCAGCAGCGAGTTCAGTGCCAGCCTGGAAGAGCACAATCGGGCCGTCAACAAATACCAGCGTGGACACTGACAAGATGACGACAGGCCCGATATTCATTAGCTTCGAAGGCATCGATGGCGCCGGCAAATCAATCCACATCGATGGCCTGGCGCAAGCCTTCAAGGCGCAGGGCAGGGCGCTGACTGTGACACGCGAGCCTGGCGGAACGGCGCTGGCCGAGAAGCTGCGCGCCATCGTTCTCAATGACGCGATGGACGCATTGACCGAGGCCTTGCTGGTGTTTGCGGCGCGGCGCGATCATCTGCAACAGGTGATCGAGCCGGCACTGAGCCGAGGTGAAGTGGTGCTGTGCGACCGCTTCACCGACGCAACTTTTGCCTACCAGGGCGGCGGACGCGGGTTCGATCTGCAGATTCTGTCCACCATGGAACGCTGGGTGCAGACTGTGGTGGGACCAAGCGCTGATTTTGTTCGTCAACCGGACCTGACGATCTGGTTTGATCTGCCGGCAGAAATCGCAGCCCAGCGCTTGACCGGCGCACGCTGTCCCGACAAATTCGAGGCGCAACCGGTCGAATTCTTCCGGCGTGTGTCCGACGGCTACCGCCAACGCATGACGCAAGACGCCCGGCGCTTCGCACTTATTAACGCCGACAACAGCCGAAGCGGCGTTTGGCAGGATGTGCTGCAGACGGTTCAGGCCCGGGGATGGCTGGCATGAGCGACGCGGCGTTGGCGCCATGGATTGCCGCGCAGGCCAGTACGCTGCTGCGCCAGCAGGGGCACGCCTGGCTGCTGGCCGGGCCATCCGGGCTGGGGCAGTACAGCCTGGCGCTGGCGTTGGTGCGCGCCTGGTTGTGCGACCACCCGTCAGCGCAGGGCGCCTGCGGCAACTGCGTGAGCTGCCACGCGGTGGATGTGCATACGCACGCTGATCTGTGCGTGCTGATGCCGGAGACCGTAATGCTGGAACTCGGCTGGCCCTTGAGCGAAAAGGCGCAATCCGATATCGACGACAAGAAGCGAAAGGCCAGCAAGGAAATCCGTATTGAAGCGATGCGCGATGCCATCGAATTTTCGCAACGCACCAGTGCCAGGGGTGGCGCCAAGGCGGTGCTGGTGTTTCCGGCGGAGCGCATGAACACGGTGACGGCCAATGCGCTGCTCAAGACTCTGGAAGAACCTGCCGGCGACGTCAGATTTGCGCTCGCCACCGAAGCGGTGCACCAATTGCTGCCGACCATTCGCAGTCGCTGCCTCGGACACAGCATGGTTTGGCCCGACGACGCTGCGGCACGGCACTGGATGCAGCAGCAGGGGGTTGACCCGGCGCAGTCGGCTGTCTTGTTGCGCGCTGCGGGCGGGCGCCCGGCGGACGCCCTGGCGTTCTCACAATCGGGACTGGATGCCCAAACCTGGGTCAAGTTGCCCAGGGCCATTGCGCGAGGAGATGTCAGCGTGTTCAAAGACTGGTCGCCGGCACAAACCGTTGATGCCCTGCACAAGCTGTGCCACGATGTGCTGGCCGTCAAGACTGGCGCCAAGGCAAGGTTTTTTGAAGCCGCCGACCTGCCAGTCGGTGGCTCGGTTGCGGCATTGACCGCCTGGTCGCAGGCGCTGGCGACGACCACCCGCTCGATTGAACACCCTTTTAATGCCGGGTTGATGCTGGAAGCACTTGTGAACCAGGCCCGGAACGCCCTAAACTCGGCGCATTGACCATCAATTCATGAGCAGCCCAACGCCAACACCCTCGCCATCTGCACTGCGTCCCAGTGTCATCCAGCTCGCCATCAAGGAAAAGGGCGCTCTGTATGCCGCCTACATCCCGTTGTTTTCCGAAGGCGGCGTCTTCATCCCGACAGCACGGGAATACAAGCTGGGCGATGATGTTTATGTGCTGTTATCGCTGCCGGACGATCCGCAGCGCTATCCGATCGCCGGCAAGGTGGCATGGCTGACGCCGGCGAAGGCGGCCAACAGTCGCACGCAGGGTGTTGGCATCCAGTTTCCCAAAGACGACAAGTCGCATCTGATCCGACTCAAGATTGAAGAAATTCTGGGTACGCGGATCACGTCTGATCGATTGACACAGACCATTTAAGCAGTCTGGCGCGCGCAGCCAGCCTGGCTGCGAAGACAAAGTCCATGTTTACCGATTCACACTGCCATTTGACGTTTCCGGAGTTAGCCTCGCAACTGCCGGCGATCCGTCAAGCCATGGCGCAAGCAAAAGTTACCCGGGCCCTTTGCATTTGCACCACGCTGGAGGAGTTCGCCGCTGTTCACCAACTGGCCACTGAGCACGATGTTTTTTGGGCTAGCGTGGGTGTGCATCCGGATAACGAGGGCGTTGCCGAGCCCCGTTTGCAGGATTTGCTGACTTTGGGGCGGCTGCCACGCGTGGTCGCCATAGGCGAAACCGGGCTCGATTACTACCGCGTGGGTGAGCGCACCCGTGACGACATGGCCTGGCAGCGTGAGCGGTTTCGCACCCATATCCGCGCCGCACGCGAGTTGCAACTGCCGCTGGTGGTTCATACCCGGTCTGCGTCGGAGGACACTTTGGGCATTCTGCGCGACGAGGGAGAGAACGGCTCGGCCGGCTGTGCCGGCGGCGTCTTTCACTGCTTTACCGAATCTGCCGATGTCGCGCGCGCTGCGCTGGACATGGGTTTTTACATTTCATTTTCCGGCATATTGACATTCAAGAGTGCTCACGATCTGCGCGAAGTCGCGGCGTTTGTACCGCTTGACCGCCTGCTGATTGAGACCGACAGTCCTTACCTGGCGCCGGTTCCCCATCGCGGCAAGACCAATAATCCCTCATTCGTACCTTTTGTTGCAGCGCAGTTGGCAGCGCTGAGAAAATGTACCGTGCAGCAGATAGCCCAAGCAACCAGCCAGAACTTCGAGCAGCTGTTCAAAGGGGTGAATAAGTGATGCATCGCCCATGTGCCATCTTGATATATAACATTAAGTATCTTCTATATGGCATTGTTTTATTTGGCTATTCATTGTGCTTTGCTGGATCGTACGAAGATTTCTTTACGGCCATAAAGCGCGACGATGCGAGTTCCGTCAATGGCTTGCTCAGTCGTGGATTTGACCCAAACACGCTCAATCCCGCTGGGCAGCATGGCTTGTTCCTGGCAGTCAAGGAAGGCTCGGTCAAAGTGGTCGCCGTCCTGCTCAAGTGGCCCAGCGTGAACGTCGAGTCGCGCACGCAACAGGACGAAAGCCCGCTCATGCTGGCGTCGCTACAGGGTTTAACCGAGTTGTGCGCACAGTTGATCGAAAAAGGGGCCGATGTCAACAAGCCAGGCTGGGCGCCGTTGCATTACGCGGCGACCAATGGACACTTGCCAGTGATGAGCTTGCTGCTTGAAAACCATGCCTACATTGACGCGGCATCACCCAACGGCAGCACGCCACTGATGATGGCGGCACTCTACGGCACACCGGCGGCGGTCAGGTTGCTGCTGGATGCCGGAGCTGATGCAACGCTGAAGAACGATCAGGGCCTATCGGCGTTTGACTTTGCGCACCGTGGCCAGCGGCTGGATTCGGCTGAACTCATTTCCTCCTTTATCCGCAGCCTTAAACCGAGGGGAATCTGGTGATTTCTGTCACTATCGTACTTCATACGATGTATACCTTTGTAAGCCTTTGATCTGGTGGAAGATTTTTCCGATTAAGGTAAAAAAAGGGCGTTCATGGGGTTTGAACTTCCGGTTTTTCAGGACGCGCAGCGGCATCATTGGCACGCGGCGACCCGGCCCGCAGCGGGGCAGCACTGGCAGGCCAGCGCCAGGTCGTATGCGGGGCGTTGCCGCTTTCCTGTGGCTTGGCTTGACCGTTCGGGTATCCCTCACGGCGTCCACCATGGGGCGCTGCCCCATACCCCGAAACTTGTTGATACAACGGGGTAACGTGCTGCGACGGCGCACACCGTCGCCGCGTTGCCGGCGTCAGCGTGCGCCGCCGTTGACCCGATGAGCCATTGAGGCCCAACCAGCTGCGGTATAGCCGATCCGTCATGGCACTCATGCTGGCACCTCTGGAGCGTTTAACAGCTCCTGCAAGGCTTGCGCCTTGGCGTCGATGCGCTCCAGCAGCCTAGCCACCGGAAAGCCCCACGGAGGCGGGTTTTCCAACTGCTCGAAGGTCTGCATCCAGCAGCTGGCCTCAATCAGCTGGTCGTTGAGCTCGACCACCAGCGCGTCGATCGGCCCGCTCATGACGCACCCCTATCGACCGGCTTTGCGGGCAAGGCGCTGCTGCTGGGTAAGCTCGCGGCGCTCGGCTTTGGTAAGCCCAACCGGGTTGACAGTCGGGACTGTTCGGACTTCGCCAGCTGCCACCTTGAGGCCGTCCGGTGCGGCCGCTTCGGCGTGCGGTGCGGCTGGAGCGGGAGCGCGCAAGTAGGCGTCAAGGGCGACGCAGAGCAGGGCGTTGAGGCTGATGCCGAGGTAATCGGAGCGCTCACGGGCGGCAGCGTCAAGGGCGTCGGGCAGTCGTAAGGAATAGGCCATGGTGTCATTATGACGTCATTGTGACTGCATGGCAAACCACCCGGTGTATGGGTTGTTGATACTGGGACAAGCCCAGCGGCTGCGCCGCCTTCGACAACCGTTGGCAAGCTCTGATTCAACAGCCGGCGCAAGCGGTTGGCTTCGTCGTAGGCGGCCTGAAAGCAGGCGGAGCGGCGCACCAGCATCTACCACCACGCGCCATCGCTTGGAGCGATCTGACGACCCTCGGGCGTGATCAAGCAATCGCCCTCAATGTGCCAGCCAGCCCACGCCTTTCCGGGCAGTTCGATGCGCGCCAGCACGCGGGCCAGTTTGTAGACCGCAAACGGGATACGATAGATGCCGGACTCCCAGTTATGCCAAGTGCGTTCTGTAACCTGAAAATATTTCGCTGCGTCCATGATCGACCAGCCCAGACGAGCCCGCGCGTAACGCAGGCGAAGTCCAAGCTGGGCGCAGTGATCCGGATCATGCGGGCAGTTTTTCCGATGCTTTGAACTGTGACTGTACTTCATACGATGTATATTATGTTAATATATGCATAGTTGCTGGATGTTGAAGGCCAGTTTGCTGCGAATGGCCCCGATCGCCCCCTAACCTGAGCACCGCCCCATGAAATCAAACCTCCGTCTCTCGCTGGTCGTCATTGCCGCTCTGGCTTGCCTGGCCGCTAATGCTGCGTGGGCGGCGGGCCCGCAACTTACGCTTGACGCGGCGACTGTCAGCGAACTTGAGAACGACGAAATGTCGGTGGTTGTCGGCGTTGAAAAGCAAGGCAGCAACGTCAAGGAACTCAGCCAGTCGGTGCTGGCCATCTTGCAGCGTAACCTTGCTAAAGCCAAAACGGTGGAAGGCGTTACGGCCAAAATGGGTAGCGTGAATACATATCCGGTATGGGACAGCAAGGGCCGCACGCCCAACTGGACTGTGCGCGCCGACATCTCGCTCAAGGGCACCAATTTCCCCGGACTGGCGCTCCTCGCGTCGGAAATGACGGCAGAGATGATGTTGCGCGACGTCTCGTTCTCGCTGTCTGGCGCCAAGCGGGAGGCGGAAGAAGCCAGAATGATTGTGGACGTGGCCGCCGCCTACAAGAAGAAGGCTGGCCAACTGGCCAACGCTCTGGGTTATCCGTCGTTCGAACTGAAGACCCTGGGCTTCAACCGCGAAGCGACCATCACACCGCGCCGGGGCCGCGCCGGCCCGGAGATGGCACTGATGGCCAGGAGCGATGCAGCCGTGCCGGTTCCAACCGACGCGGGCAAAAGCGAGGTGCGCGTGACCCTGTCCGGCGTCGTGGAATTGAAGTAAGTTCGATACCGTGTCGCGGTCCTGCGATGGATCGCCACGGCTCAGCGCTATTTGCCGGCCAGTGAACCATGGCCCCAGTAAAGCAAAGCATCGTGCCCCTCGACCAGCAGATCGACTTTGGCACCCACCGGCAACAGGACCTTGGTCGCAACGTGACCGTACGGCAAGTTGGTCAGCACCGGTACTTTGACTTGCTGACGCAACCAGTCCACCACGGTCTGCAATTTATAGCCCTTGTCGTGCGGCAGTAGCTTGAACTCGGTGAACTGCCCCAAAATAATCGCTTTTTGGCGCGCCAGCACGCCCGCGTGCAGCAGTTGAGACAGCATGCGCTCAATGCGGTACGGATGCTCCGCCACATCCTCTACAAACAGCAGGCCACCTTTGATGTCCGGAAAATACGGTGTGCCCAGCAGCGAAGTCAACACCGACAGGTTGCCGCCCCATAACACTGATTTTTTGATGCACAGCTCTGCCACAGGGTTGGCGCTGAGTCGATTCTGACGCCAGCCGGTACCCTCCCCCTGGCCGCTGATGAGATCTTCAAAGCAGGCTTCCATGATCTCGTCCGGCACCTGCTTTTCGCCGTGACCGTGACCATCAGGGTTATCGGCCTTGCCGCCAACGCCGAAGCCCTCACATAGCGCCGGTCCAGCCCAAGTCACTTGGCCGGTGCGGGCCAATACGGCATTTTGAAACGCCGTGAAATCACTGATGCCGACAAACTGCGTACCCTTTTCAATCGCCTTGGCAACCGCCTTGTACTGGATTGCGCCCAGAAGGCGCGTCAGCCCATAACCGCCGCGTGAAATCAGCGCAACGTCGGCGCCGCTGGCGGCGGCCCGGTGAATGGCGGCCAGGCGGGTCTCGTCATCACCGGCAAAGCGCAGATGGCTGGCCAGTGCCGCCTCGTCAATTTCGACGTCATAACCCAGGGTCTTGAGCCGCGCCACGCCTCGGCGAAAGGCTGCCTTGTCGCGCACTGCGCCGGAGGGTGAATAGATATAGATGTGTTTTTTCATAACTGTCCGCGACTCAACCGGATTGTTTCGCGCCTTTGTTTGAAGAAGTCCTGCAGCACGGCGGCACATTGCTCTGCCATAACACCGCCCTGCACCTCAGTCTGATGGTTTAGCCGGGAACTGCCGAACAGGTTCAGCACCGAACCCGCGGCACCTGTTTTGGGGTCTGTTGCACCAAAAATAACGCGCTTTAGTCTGGCCTGCAGCATGGCACCAGCGCACATGGCGCACGGCTCCAGCGTCACAAACAGCTCGCAATCGGGCAACCGGTAATTTCCCAGGGCCGCAGCGGCGCCACGCAACGCGACCATTTCGGCGTGGGCAGTGGGGTCATGGCTGGCAATCGGTGCATTGCTGCCGGTCGCAATCACCTGCCCGGCTCGCACCACAACGGCACCCACAGGCACTTCGCCGGCCCCACTGGCGATCGCCGCTTGTGCCAGCGCCAGTGCCATGAAGTCGTTGTCAGTCATCACCCTCTTGGCGCTGCGCCGCCATCCCCAGCCGCTGCATCCAGACTGCGAGCGCTCGCTCGTTGTCGTTACCACTCAAATACATGGTGTTCATTGCGGCATGCGATTCGCGCCGGTGCTGGTTGATTTTCAATTTGCATTGCAGATCGGTCACCTGCAACTCAAAACCAACGATGCCGGCAAGCATCTTGTGCCTGAATTCCTCGTCCAGACCCCGCCATTGCGCTGCGTAGGCTGGCTCATGATCGGCGATGAGTTTTTTAAGCAGCCCGTCTTTCTCGCTCGGGTCTTCAATTAATGAAGCCTGCACTGTGCAATGCACCGCCAGGTAATTCCACGTTGGTACCCGCAGCAGGTCCGGGTAGACCGCAGGTGACAAGTAAGCGTGCGGCCCAAGGAAGGTAACGACTGCCTGCGCCCTCGCCTGCAAGTATTTCCAGTGCGGATTGGATTTGGCACAGTGCCCAAGCAGCACCAGTTGGTCGCCGCGTTGTTCCAGGTGCAATGGAAGATGCGAGATATACGGCAGAGTGGCATCGTCAACACTGATCAGGCTGGCAAAGGGCTGCTCGCGCATCAGGTCCATTGCCTGCTGGCGTTCCTTTGCGTCGAATTGTGGTGGCAAATACATCACATGTCCCTGTTAAAAAGGCTGCTCACTCCCACTCGATCGTTGCCGGCGGTTTGCTGCTGACGTCATAGGTCACGCGATTGATGCCGCGCACTTCGTTGATGATGCGGCTCGATACCTTCTTCAGCAACGCATAGGGCAGCTCAGCCCAGTCGGCTGTCATGAAGTCGCTGGTTTGCACGGCGCGCAGCGCCACCACATAGTCGTAGGTGCGGCCGTCGCCCATGACCCCGACGCTCTTGACCGGCAGGAACACGGCAAAGGCCTGGCTGGTCAGGTCGTACCAGCTCTTGCCACTGTCCGCGTCATGGAAGTTGCGCAGTTCTTCGATAAAGATCGCGTCGGCACGGCGCAACAAGTCGGCGTATTCCTTTTTGACTTCACCCAGAATGCGAACCCCCAAGCCCGGCCCCGGAAACGGATGGCGGTACACCATATGCTGCGGCAAACCCAGCGAGACGCCGAGTTCGCGCACCTCGTCCTTGAACAATTCGCGTAGCGGCTCCAACAATTTCAAGCCCAACTGCTCGGGCAGCCCGCCAACGTTGTGATGGCTCTTGATCGTGACGGCCTTCTTGTTGCCGGCGCCGCCCGACTCGATCACGTCCGGATAAATGGTGCCCTGCGCCAGCCAACTGACGTGGCGCGAGTGATCGTTCTTGAGCTTGCCGGCCTCGGCCTTGAACACTTCAACAAATTCGCGGCCAATGATCTTGCGCTTGGCTTCGGGGTCGCTCACGCCCTTTAACTGCCCCAAAAACTGATCGGCAGCGTCAACGCGAATTACCTTGGCGTGCAGTTTGCCGACAAACATGTCCATCACGAGATCGCCCTCATTGAGCCGCAACAAGCCGTGATCGACAAAGACGCACGTGAGCTGGTCGCCAATGGCACGATGGATCAGCGCCGCCGCCACTGACGAGTCAACGCCGCCGGACAGACCCAGAATGACCTCGTCGCTGCCAACCTGGGCGCGGATTTTTTCGACGGCTTCAAGGACGTAGTCGCCCATGATCCAGTCGGCACGGGTACCACAGATGTCGAGCACGAAGCGCTCCAGAATCGCCGCGCCGCGTTTTGTGTGGGTGACTTCCGGATGGAATTGAACGCCGTAAAACCGCCGCTCTTCATCCGCCATGCCGGCAACCGGGCAACTGTCGGTGCTGGCCATCAAGTTGAAGCCGTGCGGCAGCTCGGTGACCTTGTCGCCATGGCTCATCCAGACCTGCAGCATGCCGTGACCCATGGGGGTCGCGTAGTCCTGGATGCCTTCAAGCAGTTGCGTGTGGCCGTGCGCGCGCACGTCGGCGTGACCAAATTCGCGCTTGCTGCTGGGTGCTACTTGGCCGCCTAGCTGTACCGCCATGGTGAACATGCCGTAGCAGATGCCGAGCACCGGAATGCCCAATTCGTAAACCACCGGCGGTGCGCGCAAGTCGTGCTCTTCATACGTGCTGGCATGACTGCCCGACAGGATGATGCCCTTGAGCTGGCCGTCCCTTGCGTAAGCGCGGACCCAGTCGTCGCTGACGTCGCACGGATGAACTTCGCAAAAAACATGCGCTTCACGGATGCGCCTTGCAATCAGTTGCGTGACTTGGGAACCAAAGTCGAGGATGAGAATTTTTTGATGCATTTTGGTTGAGGACAGTGCTGGCTCGTTTCACGTCGCTGCGGTCTGTCCCGCAAGGTTATAACGTGAAATAACGTGAAGCGCATAGTCTTCAGATTGAGCCGTTATAAATTTTGTCATTGCGAGGAGCGCAGCGACGCGGCAATCCAGGACTTCATGGATCGCCACGGCCTGCGGCCTCGCGATGACGGGTTTTTCATGATTCGGGGTGCTGCCCACTTGCTGCATGAAAGTCATTCTGCCCGGTAGTTCGGTGCTTCTTTGGTGATCTGCACATCGTGCACATGGCTTTCGCGAATGCCGGCGGTGGTGATTTCAACGAATTCCGCCTGGTCCTGCATTTCTTTGATCGTGGTGCAACCGCAATAGCCCATGCTGGCGCGCACGCCACCCGCCATCTGGTAAACGATGGCCACGACCGAGCCCTTGTACGGCACCCGCCCTTCAACGCCTTCCGGCACCAGCTTGTCGGCATTCGGATTGTCGGCATTGGACTCCTGAAAATAGCGGTCGGCACTACCTTGCTGCATGGCGCCCAGGCTGCCCATGCCGCGATAGGTCTTGTAGCTGCGCCCCTGATACAGGATTACTTCGCCCGGCGCTTCTTCGGTGCCGGCAAACATGCCGCCCATCATCACGGTGCCAGCACCGGCGGCGAGTGCCTTGGCGATGTCGCCGCTGAAACGAATGCCACCGTCGGCAATTAGCGGAACACCAGTACCCCGGAGTGCGGTGGCAACACTGTCAATCGCCATGATCTGCGGCACGCCGACACCGGCCACGATGCGGGTGGTGCAAATCGAGCCGGGGCCAATGCCGACCTTGACGGCGTCGGCGCCAGCCTCGACCAGCGCCAGCGCAGCGGCGCCGGTGGCGATGTTGCCGCCAATCACGTCAATCTGCGGATAGTTCTGCTTGACCCAGCGCACGCGCTCAATAACGCCCTTGCTGTGGCCGTGCGCCGTGTCCACCACAATGGCATCGACTCCGGCGCGCACCAGCGCCTCAACGCGCTCTTCCGTGCCCTCGCCCACGCCCACTGCAGCACCAACCCGCAACTGGCCGTGCGCGTCGCGTGCCGCGTTGGGAAAGCTGGTCTGTTTGGTAATGTCTTTCACCGTAATCAGGCCCTTGAGTTCAAATGCATCGTTGACCACCAGCAGGCGCTCTATCTTGTGCTGGTTCAACAATACCTTGGCCTGTTCCAGCGTGGTGCCGTCCGCAACCGTCACCAGCTTTTCACGCCGCGTCATGATGTGGCTGACCGGCAAGTCGTAGCGCGTCTCGAAGCGCAGGTCGCGCCCGGTCACCAAGCCGACCACCTTGCCAGCGTCACACACCGGAAAGCCGGAGACGCCGAGCTGCTCGGACAGATTCATGACCTGGCGCACGGTGTGGCTGGGTGTAATCACGACCGGGTCACGCAGCACGCCGGACTCATAACGTTTGACTTTGGCCACCTGCGCTGCCTGC
The DNA here is from genome assembly GCA_031394895.1 of Betaproteobacteria bacterium. Lineage (GTDB taxonomy): Bacteria > Pseudomonadota > Gammaproteobacteria > Burkholderiales > Burkholderiaceae_C > Rhodoferax. Next base: position 11,156 of record JANNUE010000326.1, on the reverse strand, counting down.
TCCTTTGCGGTGAGATTCTTGTGAACAATGCCGATACCCCCCTCTTGCGCGATGGCAATCGCCAGCCGGGCTTCGGTGACGGTGTCCATGGCGGCCGACACCAGTGGCAAATTCAGCGCGATATTGCGGGAGAAACGGGTCGCAAGAGAGGTGTCCTTGGGCAGGATCTGGGAGAACGCTGGCACCAACAGAACGTCGTCGAAGGTGAGCGCTTTGCCGATTAGGCGCATGTTCTAAGCTCCAAATCGCAAATTGTACCCACGCCACGCCCGCCTATTCCCGCTCACAAGGCGATGAAAGGGGCTACACAGCCGCCAAAAGGCTTTGTTTCGATGAAATATTTGTCGGGCAAGCGATAAACTCCGCCCATGAACCAACTCCGGTATTTCCTGATCGTCGCAAGCTGCACATTGGCCACGGCCGTATCAGCCCAATGGGTATGGATCGACAAAAATGGCGTCAAGGCATTCAGCGACCGTCCACCACCGGTCGAGATACTCGAGAAGAACATTCTCAAGCGCCCCGGCACTGCACCTGTCCTGACGCCGGAACCGATGTCCGCGCCTGGCGCGGCCGCTGCGCCAGCCAGCCGCGCCAGTGCCGCCGTGCCAAGCGGCGTTGACAAGGCGCTGGCCGAGAAGAAGAAAAAGGCCGAAGCAGTGGAACTGGCGCAACGCAATGCAGCGGAAGAGAAAAACAAAGTAGCCAAAGCCGACAACTGTGTCCGCGCCAAACAGGCAAAGGTCACTTATGAATCGGCCTTGCGGCTGCGCCGGGTCAATGCAAAAGGGGAAGTTGAGGTGCTCGATGACGCCGCCCGTGCCGCAGAAGTCAAACGCATCCAGGCGATCATCGAGTCGGACTGCGTCTAGGAGCACGACAGGCTCCTGGCCGCGTCAGTACCCTGCCTTGGCCCCTGCGCGCTTCTTGACAAACAAGCCGGCGGAACGCGCGCCCTGCGCGGCGAAGCGCTGGCGCCGCGCCACTTTTGGGTCAACCGTCAACGCCCGATAAATCTCCACCCGGTCCTGGTCCTGCAGCGTCTGTTTCAGGCCGGCCTTGCGGCCCCAGACGCCAACCAGCGGGGCCGTTTCGGCAGTGTCTGGCAACAGCGCCAGCAACCCGCTGCCCTGCAACGCTTGCGCCACGGTGGCGCCGGTCGCCAGTTGCAACACAACTTCGTGCACTTCACGCGCAGCGGGCGAATAGACCACGGTGACTTGAATGCTCATGCTACTCACCATAGACCTGCACGGCGCGTTTGACGAACGCGTCCACCATACTGGCGGCTATTCTGTCGAACACCGGTCCCACCAGCTTGCTCAGTGCGCCATTGTCAAAGCCGTAATGCAGCGTCAGCTCGACCCGGCACGCGCGCTGCGTGCCGTCTCCCAGCGGCACAAAATTCCACTCCCCGTCGAGGCGGGAAAACGGACCGTTCACCAGCTTGATCGCGACCTGGCGATCGGCTGTGTGCTGGTTGCGGGTGGTGAAGGTCTGGCGGATGCCGCTGAAGGCGATGCTGATTTCGGCTGTCATGCCACTGTCTTCGGAATCGACCACTCGGGCGCGGTCGCACCAGGGGAGAAACTGGGGATATTGCGCAACGTCGATCACCAGCGCATACATTTCAGCCGGGCTGTACCAGATCAGGACGGACTTCGTGACAGTTTTCATAGAATAGTGGCCTGCGCGGGATTGTAGACAGGCTCCTAAACGCATCACTCACAACCCGACAATTACCCTATGGCCAAAAAACCTGACACAGCAGCGCGCATCGCAGACAACAAGAAGGCAGCGTACAACTATTTCTTTGAAGAACGCTTTGAGGCCGGTCTGGTGCTTGAAGGCTGGGAAGTCAAGTCGCTGCGCGAGGGCAAAGTACAACTCACCGATGGCTACGTCGTGATCCGCAACGGCGAACTGTTTGTCATTGGCCTGCAGATTACACCGCTGAACACCGCGTCCACCCACATCAGCCCGGACAAGGTGCGAACCAAAAAACTGTTGATGCATAAGGAGGAAATCAAGCGGCTGATTGGCAAGGTGGAGCAAAAAGGCTATACGCTGGTGCCGCTCAACCTGCACTGGAAAGCAGGCAAGGTGAAATGCGACATTGCCTTGGCCAAAGGCAAGGCCGAGCACGACAAGCGCGACACCATCAAGGACCGCGAGGGCAAACGCGAAGTGGAGCGCGCCATGAAGGGGCGCAACCGCTAGTGCGCGGCAGGTTCACACCAGATCGCGCAACGGGTGCGCTGGCGCCGGCCAGGGACTGATAAAGAACGGTGCCACCATGGCCGGCGTGACGTCCTCCACGCGCGCTGGTTGCCAACGCGGTTGCTGGTCCTTATCGACGGCCAGCGCCCGAATACCCTCCACGGTCTCACTACTGGCGCCGCAGCGTTCCAGATGCAGGGTGTGAAAACAGTGACGCACCATGTCGCGCTCCATGCGCAAATCATCCGCCAGCGTCATGCTGCGGGCGCGCCGAATTTGTTCCAGCACCACGTGCAACATCAAGGGTGAACGCCGGCGCAAGGTGGCTGCCGTGTCCCTGGCCCACGGGTCAGTGGAATCTTCCAGCGCCTGCACAATATCGCCCACCGTTGCGAGACCGAAGTAACGGTCGATCGACGCGGTTGGCAGCACGGTATGCGCCGGCGCGGCAATGGAATAGTTGGCCAGCCACGCTTCGATGGCTCCGGCCTGGCTGAAGTCGGTGGCCGCCAAAGCGTCCCATGCGAGAGGCAGCGCGGCCGCGTCGAAACAGGCATCGGCCAGGCCAAGCGCCACGGCCTGCCCGGCGACCAGCGTTTCGCCAGTCAGTGCCAGCCATTCTCCGCTGCGGCCTGGACAGCGGCTCAGAAAGCAGCCGCCACCGACATCCGGGAACAGTCCGATATTGGTCTCCGGCATCGCCATGCGGGTGTTGTGTGTGACGATGCGCAGGCGAGCTCCTTGGCCACGCGTGGACGGGTTTACCCGGCCCACGCCTTCCACATTGCCCTCTGGGTCTGCCGGGGCTCCGCCCTGGCATAGACCCATGCCGCCGCCCATCACAATCCCGTCCATCAACGCAATGTACGGTTTGGCGTAGCTGTGGATCAAATGGTTGAGCGCGTATTCCTCGCTGAAGAAGTCTTCCAGTTCGGGGTTTCCTGCCAGCGCCGCCTGATGAAAGAAGCGGATGTCGCCGCCCGCGCAAAAGGCGCCGAAATTGCCGCCCTTGCTGTTGCCGCGAATGGCCACTGCCTTGACGCTATCGTCATCACGCCAGTCCAGCAGGCAGCGCGTCAGGGAACGAATCATGGCCAGCGACAAGGCATTCAGCGCCTTCGGTCGATTCAATGTAATGCAGCCAACTTGGCCCCGAACTTCCGTCACGACGAAGGATTCGTTCTCGTTTGCGGTCATGCCCTGGCTCTCCATCCTATTAATTCATTGGTTACCAAAGCGCCGATCACCAGCGCACCGCCCAGCAACACATTCGCTCCAGGCACCTCGTTGGCGCCGACCCAGGCGAGCAGGATGCCGAAGATGACTTCCAGCAGGCCCAGCAGGGCCATTTCCGGGGCTTTGAGCACACGGGTGCACAGCACCGCAAGTGCACAGGGAATGGCCAGTTGTACGACGCCAAGACCGGCTAACAAGGCCAGATCATGCATCGAAGCCTGAAACGGCAAGGCCAGCGGCAGTGTCAGCAGCGATGACAGAACCGCGCCAATCAAGACCGCAGGAATCAGATCGACATCGTGCCCTTGGGCGTGCGCATGCTGGGTAACGGTCCAGTTGGCGGCACCAGAAATCGGAACGCATAGCGCTACCAAAGTTCCCACCAGACTGACACCCTGACTGATCTGGCTACCGTACATATAGCCAATGCCACAACCGGCAACCACGATGGCGACCCATGTTCTGGCGGGAATCCTGTGGCCGATGAAGATGCGCGCGGCCAGCGCCGTCAGCAGCGGGCCGATCGACATCGTGACCAGCACGTTGGCCACGCTGGTCAGCGTGATGGCGAGCATGAAAAAGGTGAACATGCCACACCAGCACAGGCCCGATATCCACAGTGCCGCACCGCCGCTGCGCATGCGGCGAAACACGTCACGACCCTGAAACGCCGGCAAAATCACCAGCAGCGCCAGCACCGTGAAGAAGCTGCGCCAGAAGGTGACCTCAAAACTGCGCGCCTGTTCCAGGTGGCGCGTGACGACACCGGCGATTGACCACATCAGTGTCACCGCCACCATCAACAGAACCGCCTTGTTATGCGTGAGCTTCACGAATCTCTGGTGGCTCAGAGACTCTCGCGCCCGGCACGCTTGCGCTCATGCTCGCTCAGATGACGCTTGCGCAGACGGATCGACTTGGGCGTGATCTCCACCAGTTCGTCCTCTTCGATGAATTCAACGCCATACTCCAGCGTCAACTCGATCGGCGGGGTCATCTTGATCGCGTCTTCCTTGCCGCTGACGCGGAAGTTGGTCAGCTGCTTGGTGCGCGTGGCGTTGACCACCAGATCGTTATCACGGTTGTGGATGCCGACAATCATGCCCTCATACACCGGGTCATTGGGCTTGAGGAACATGCGGCCGCGGTCTTCCAGCTTGCCCAGCGCGTAGGCGAAAATCTCACCGGCGTCCATCGAAATCAACACGCCGTTCTTGCGCCCGCCAATTTCGCCCTTGTGCGGCTCGTAGCTGTCGAAGATGTTGGAGATCAGGCCGGTGCCGCGCGTCAGGTTCATGAATTCGTTGGTGAAACCGATCAGGCCACGCGCCGGGATGCGGTATTCCAGGCGCACGCGCCCGCGCCCATCCGACTCCATATTCACCAGGTCCCCCTTGCGCTCGCCCAGGGCCTGCATCACACCGCCCTGATGCTGCTCTTCAATGTCGGCCGTCACCATCTCGATCGGCTCATGGCGCACGCCGTTGACTTCCTTGAACACCACGCGCGGCTTGGACACAGCCAACTCGTAGCCTTCGCGGCGCATGTTCTCCAGCAAAATGGTCAGGTGCAGTTCTCCGCGACCCATGACTTCGAAGATGCCTTCTTCACTGGTTTCCTTGACCCGCAACGCCACGTTGTGCTGCAGTTCCTTTTGCAGGCGGTCCCAGATCTGGCGACTGGTAACGTACTTGCCGTCACGCCCGGCCAGCGGGCTGGTGTTGACGCAAAAATTCATGGTCAGGGTCGGCTCATCGACCTTGAGCATGGGAAGCGGCGCCGGGTTGAGCGGGTCGGTGAGCGTCACGCCAATGCCGATATCGGTCAGGCCGTTGACCAGCACGATTTCGCCCGGCCCAGCCTCGGTCGCCTGCACACGTTCCAGGCCCTGGAACGTCAGCACCTGGTTGACACGCCCTTTCACCGGCTTGCCGTCGAGCCCTTCCATCACCACCACGTCCATCATCGGCTTGATGGTTCCCTGACTGATGCGCCCGACGCCAATGCGTCCAACAAAAGTCGAGAAGTCGAGGGCTGAAATTTGCAGTTGCAGCGGCGCAGCAGGGTCGCCCGTTTGCGCCGGCACATGATTGAGAATGGTGTCGAACAGGGCCGACATGTCGGGACCCCACTGCTCGCCCTGGCCACCCTCTTCCATCGATGACCAGCCGTTGATGCCCGAGGCGTACACCACCGGAAAATCCAGTTGTTCATCGGTGGCGCCAAGCTTGTCGAACAAGTCAAACGCGGCGTTCACCACCCAGTCGGGGCGCGAGCCGGGCTTGTCCACCTTGTTGACGACAAGGATCGGTTTCAAGCCCAGCGCCAGCGCCTTCTTCGTCACAAAGCGGGTCTGCGGCATCGGGCCTTCCTGCGCATCGATCAATAGCACCACGCCATCGACCATGCTTAATGCGCGCTCGACTTCGCCGCCAAAGTCGGCGTGACCCGGGGTATCAACGATGTTGATGTGTGTGCCTTTCCAGGTCACGGCGCAGTTCTTGGCCAGGATCGTGATGCCACGCTCTTTCTCAATCGCGTTGTTGTCCATTACGGTGTCCACCACCTTCTCGTGCTGGGCAAACGTGCCCGACTGGCGCAACAACTGATCAACCATGGTGGTCTTGCCATGGTCAACGTGCGCGATGATGGCGATGTTTCGGATTTGTTTACTGCTGTACATGGTTCACTTTCTCTAAATTCTCTCTAAATTCGGTTCGAGGTCTGTTCATTTGCTCAATTTCAGGCGGACTCAAAAGCCGCACAGGTATCAATTCGCCCGCTTTGACGCGGGCGGTTCCCAGCAAAGTCCGGGGTGCCTCGCCATAAACCGACACCAGTTCATGATCCGGCCAGTCGCCACGACGCCGCAATCCACTCAGGAAGCGACCTGAATTCTCGCTGTCGAGCAGCACAACCGTGTGCTCACGCAGCAGCGACTCGACCGGCAGCACGCAGGCCAGCCGCTCCTCCTCGGTCATCGCCTGCAGCGCGTCCAATGTCACGCAATGGTCGAGCCCGAAGCCGCCGGTTCCGACGCGCCGCAGCGCCGTCAGATGCGCACCGCAACCGAGCGCTTCTCCCAGGTCTTCGGCCAGCGTGCGAATATACGTTCCCTTGCTGCACCTGACCGTCATCCTGACCGCCTGCAACCCCGCTTGCGTGGCCTGCAGAGCCACAGCCAGCGCATAGATCGTGACTTCGCGCAATTCGCGTTCCACTTCCAGTCCGGCCCTGGCGTACTCGTACAGCGCTCGTCCATCCTTCTTCAACGCACTGTGCATTGGCGGCAGTTGCCGGATCACGCCGGTCAAACCAGCGCCAGCGCGTCTCAAATCTTCTTCACTGACCTGCACCGGTCGTTCTTCAATCACTTCGCCCTCGGCGTCGCCGGTACTTGTCTTGACACCGAGTAACGCTACCGCCTCATAGCTCTTGTCGGCGTCGAGTTGCAGTTGACTGAACTTCGTCGCCGCGCCAAAACACAGCGGCAACACACCGCTGGCCAGCGGATCGAGCGTGCCGGTGTGGCCGGCTTTTTCCGCGCGCAACAGCCACTTGACTTTTTGCAACGCGTCGTTGCTCGACCAGCCCAGAGGCTTGTCCAGCAGCAGCACCCCATGCACGGGGCGCCTGGCAACCCGTGCACGCGGCGCATTCGGCATTTCAGTCCTCGTTCTTGGAACGCGAGGCAATTGCCTGCGCAATCAAGGCATTCATGTCTGCCGCACGTTCGGTGGTCTGGTCAAACAGGAAGTGCAGCGTTGGCACGGTGTGAATGTGCAAACGCTTGAACAGTCCCGCGCGCAGGAAACCGGCGGCCTGATTCAGGCCTTCGGTGCACTCCTTCGCGTCACCCGCGAGCAAACTGAAATAGACCTTGGCATGGGCGTAATCCGGCGTCACTTCAACCGCCTGAATCGTCACCATGCCCACCCGCGGGTCCTTCAGTTCGCGCGCGATCAGTTCCGTCAGATCACGCTGGATCTGATCGGCCACCTTGAAGGCGCGGTTCGGGGTACTCGACTTTTTACGCACGATTTACCTGCCCGCCATCAAAGGGTACGCGCCACTTCACGAATTTCAAAGAACTCGAGCACGTCGCCTTCTGAAATATCGTTGTAGTTTTTGATGTTCAAGCCGCACTCGAAGCTTTCCTTGACTTCCTTGGCGTCGTCCTTGAAACGCTTCAGGGATTCAAGTTCGCCGGTGAAGATCACCACGTTGTCGCGCAGCAAACGCAGGCGAGCCGCACGTCGCGCGACACCGGAGGTGACCATACAACCGGCAATCGAGCCGATCTTGCTGACCTTGAACACCTGGCGGATTTCGGCGGTGCCGATCACTTCTTCCTTCTTGTCGGGTGTCAGCATGCCGGACATGGCCAGCTTGAGTTCATCGACCGCGTCGTAAATGATGTCGTAGTAGCGAATGTCAACACCGTTGTTCTCGGCCAGCTTGCGCGCACCGGCGTCTGCCCGGGTGTTGAAGCCGATGATGACTGCCTTGGAAGCAATCGCCAGATTGACGTCCGACTCGCTGATGGCACCGACGGCCGCATACACCAGTTGCACCTTGACCTCGTCGGTTGAGAGCTTGAGCAGCGACTGCGCCAGCGCCTCCTGTGAGCCCTGCACGTCGGCCTTGACAATGATGGGCACCATCTTGACGGCACCGGCGGCCATGTCAGTAAACATGTTCTCCAGCTTGGCGGCCTGTTGCTTGGCCAGTTTGGTGTGGCGGAATTTACCGGCGCGATACGTTGCAATTTCACGGGCGCGGCGCTCATCCGCCATCACCATGAACTCGTCACCGGCCTGCGGCACTTCGGTCAGGCCCTGAATCTCGACCGGAATCGACGGGCCAGCGGTCTTGATCGTCTTGCCGTTCTCGTCGAGCATGGCGCGCACGCGGCCATAGGTCGAGCCCGCCAGCACGATATCGCCCGTCTTGAGTGTGCCCGACTGCACCAGGATGGTAGCCACCGGGCCGCGTCCCTTGTCCAACTGAGCCTCGATCACCAGGCCCTTGGCCATGGCATCGACCGGCGCCCGTAGTTCCAGCACTTCGGCCTGCAGCAGCACCTGCTCCAACAGCGCATCAATGCCCTGGCCGGTTTTGGCGGACACCGGAACGAACGGCGAATCACCGCCAAATTCTTCCGGCACCACTTCCTCGACCACCAGTTCGTTCTTGACGCGCTCGGCGTTGGCATCAGGCTTGTCGATCTTGTTGATCGCCACCACGATCGGAACACCGGCCGCCCGGGCGTGCTTGATCGCCTCCTTGGTTTGCGGCATCACGCCGTCGTCGGCCGCCACCACCAGAATCACGATGTCGGTGGCCTTGGCGCCACGTGCCCGCATCGCGGTAAACGCTTCGTGTCCAGGGGTATCCAGGAACGAAATCATGCCGCGCGGCGTCTCCACGTGGTAGGCGCCGATGTGCTGGGTAATGCCGCCGGCTTCGCCAGAGGCGACTTTGGCGCGCCGGATGTAGTCCAGCAGCGAGGTCTTGCCGTGGTCCACGTGGCCCATCACCGTGACCACCGGCGCCCGTGGCAGCGACTCTGACAGTTGCTGCGACACTTCGTCATCAGTAAACGCTTCCGGGTCATCGAGTGCGGCAACGATCGCCTGATGGCCCATTTCTTCCACCAAAATCATCGCGGTGTCCTGATCCAGCGCCTGGTTGATGGTGACCATCTGACCGAGCTTCATCAGATGCTTGATGACCTCGGAGGCCTTGACCGCCATCTTGTGCGCCAGTTCGGCCACGGTAATGGTTTCGGGCACATGGACTTCAATCACGCGTGCTTCGACGGGTGCCGCCGACACGCGCTGCTCATCATGATTACGGTCGTGGCCGCGCTTGCCGCGCGGGCCTGCGCGCCAGTTGTTGCCACGGCCGCCCGGCGCGGTGGTTGCGCCGCGGGTCGGGATCGCTTTCTTTTTCGCCGGGTCGCCGGCCCAGCTGCTGGAGAGCTTGGCCGACTTGACTTCCTTGCCGGCGCCGGCGGCCGCGCCGGCGTCTGTCGCCGCGCCCGGACGTGCCGGCTTGGCCGCTGTCGTGCCCGGAGGTGGTTTGTGCAAAGTGCCCTTGATGCCGGCCTTGGCAACGTCCGCGCTGCCGGGCTTGGGTTCGTCGGGTTTCTTGACTGGCACCGGCTTCTTCGCCGGCGCTGACATCATCAGTCGAATGGCAGCAGCTTCTGCTTCGGCCGCGCGCCGACGCACTCCCAGATCGACCGCCTTGGCAACATCCTCGGCCGCCCGTGCTTTCGAGTCGGCTGCTGCCTTTTCGCGCGCGTCGGTCTGGGTCTTGACCGCTGCCTCGGCCTTTTCTGCCGCCTGCAACGCTTTCGCCGCAGCGGCGTCTGCTGCCTGTTCGGTATGCTGGGCGTCGGACGCAGAAGCTGACTGCTTCTCCTGTTCGGCTGCAGCCTGGGCCGCAGCTTTTTCAGCGGCCATGGCCACTGATTCACGGACTTGCGCCTCCTGCTCCTCGCGCTGGCGCCGCCGCTGCGACAGCTCTTCTTCCTGGCGCCGGATCAGTTCCGCCTGCCGGCGTGCCTCGTCTTCGCGCCGCGCCAGTTCCACATTGTCAAGCGCCGGCACGGTCTCAACCGCTTCCGCCGCGTGTTCCGGCTCAGCAGCCACTTCGACACCGTCGTCGCGGCGCACAAACGTGCGCTTCTTGCGAACCTCGACCTGGATGGTTCGCGCCTTGCCGCTCGAATCAGCCTGCTTGATCTCACTGGTCGATTTCTTGACCAGCGTAATCTTCTTGCGCTCGGCACTGGCAGTGCCATGACTGGCCTGCAGGTAGCCCAGCAGACGCTGCTTGTCAGCGTCTGTCAGCTTGTCGGAAGCGGCCAACGTGGCAACTCCAGCCGATTTCAGTTGCTCAAGCAGCGTATCGGTTGATTTTTTGAGTTCGCTGGCAAACTCGGCGACGGTGGTACTGGACATTTGTTGTGTAACCTTTAGCGTCGGCGTAACAAGCCCTGCGGGCAATTGTTAGCCTTTACTTAAACATTGTTTTCATAAACATTACTCTTTGGAAACGGCGTCATTGGCAAACCAGTGCTCGCGCGCTTTCATGATCAGGGTCTTGGCCTCGTCCTCAGACTGGCCGGTGATTTCAGTCAACTCGTCAACCGCCAGATCGGCCAGATCATCGCGTGAATGAACACCACCGTCGGCAAGTTTACCGATCAGCTCCGGCGTCACTCCTTCAAGGTCCCGCAGTTCCAGCGAAACTTCCTGAACACTCTCTTCGTGCGCGATTTCCATCGTCAACAGGGCGTCCTTGGCACGCGTGCGCAACTCGTTCACGGTGTTTTCGTCGAAGCTCTCAATCTCCAGCATTTCTTCCAGCGGCACATACGCCACCTGCTCCAGGCTGGTGAAACCCTCGGCAATCAGCAGATCGGCGATTTCCTCGTCAACGTCGAGTTTCTCCATGAACAGCTTGCGACCGGAGTCGGTCTCCACAGCCTGCTTCTGGGCCGACTCGGTCGCATCCAGGATGTTGATCTTCCAGCCGGTCAGCTCCGACGCCAAACGGACATTTTGTCCACCGCGTCCGATCGCGATCGCCAGATTTTCTTCGTCCACCACCACATCCATGGCGTGGCGCTCCTCATCCACAACGATGGAAGAGATATTAGCCGGTGCCAGCGCGCCGATCACGAACTG
>JANNUE010000315.1:0-3860 GCA_031394895.1 Betaproteobacteria bacterium | reverse complement strand
CCTGGCTATCGACGCCGGCTCCGTGTGCGGTATGGTCGAAGTCAGGCCAGTAGCCGTAGACGAACCTGGGCGTCCCTGTTTCGCGGCAGACGCGCTGCAGCGTGCCGAAGAAATCACGCCGCCGGCGGCAAAAAGGCAATTTTTCGAGCCAGGGATGGGCCACCGGGTGATAAGGGTGCAGCGTCGCGCCCGTCGCGTGGAGGCGGGAAAAGTGCGAACCGGCGATCTTCACCGGCGTGACGACATGCGACGGACGTGGCAGACGCTGATAGATTTTCGGATAGGCGAACAGCTCGAGCGGGTCGATCGGCAGGAATCCCTCGCCCAACGGAAAACCGCGTGCAGTCAGCGGCAGGACGGCGGTGATGGCATCAATTTCTTCGAGATAGACGTTCCATCCGGTCAGCCCGTGCACCGCCGGCGGCAATCCGGTCATCAGGGTCGGGATCGCGCACGCCGTGGTGGTTGGACACACCGAGGTGAGCGTGCCGAGCTGATGCCGGCGGAGAAAACCGTTCGGGCTGGTGCGCTCGATGAAATCGCCGCCGACGCCGTCGGCCAGGATCAGCACCAGATTGCGCGCCCGCCGCCACTGGGCAATATCGATCCCGGCCAGCGGCGGATACGCCAGCGCGTCGGCGTCGCAGGCGACCGCAATACTGCTGACCAGGTTCAGCAGGCCGCCGCCGTCATAGCTTGGCATCCAATACCCTTGCGGGTTCGCTTTCATTGTTTCTCCAGAATCGGCGTCGCCGATTCTAAGGCCTGGAGCGGCGGATCCCTCTCTCCCACAAATTGAACCGACGGTTTCAACGTCCGCTTGCAAATTTAACCCGAGCCTGGCCCGTTTGATTTTCGTTGCCATTCCACAGTTCGCTAGCGAACAGACCCAGCGCCTGAACACGCTCATGGTCAGGTTAGCTGCGAACCATTGGGCGCGCAGGACAAGACCATGACCGGATTCACCACCACTCTCACCCGCGAGGCCTGATGTCACCGTCGTTGCTGGCCGTCACCGCTCTGGCCATGGGCTGGATCCTGCTGCCGTTTTACGGCGCGATCATGTGGGCACTCATCATTGCGATGTTGTTCTTCCCGGTCTATCGGCGGCTGGTACGGCGGCTCAAGCAGCGTCGAAACGCGGCGGCCGGTCTCGTGATGCTGCTGGTGCTGGTGGTCGTTGTACTGCCATTTGCGCTGATGACCGCGTCCCTGGCGCGCGAAGCGTCGGTCATCTACCAGAACATCGAATCGGGTGAGTGGAATCCGGCGCATTACCTGCGCGGCCTCTTCGACGCGCTGCCCGCCTGGGTGGGCGCGCTGTTGGAATACGCGGGAGTGGGGAACTTCGACATCCTGCAGCGCCAGCTGACGGCAGCCTTTGCGCGGGGGACGCAGTTCATCGCCACCCAGGCCTTCGGCATCGGGATCGATACATTCGGCTTTGTCGCCAGCCTGGGCGTCACCTTGTACCTGGCCTTCTTCCTGGTTCGGGACGGGGACAAACTGGCACGCCTTGCCGAGGCGGCGGTCCCGGTCCCGCCGCAGTTCAAGCAGGAGTTGGTCAAGAAGTTCATGGCCGTGGTGCGCGCGACGGTCAAGGGCAGCTTGCTCATCGCGGGTATCCAGGGCGTGCTGGGTGGCATCGCCTTCTGGTTCTTGGGTGTCAAGGGGGCGCTGCTCTGGGCTGTCCTGATGGCCTTCCTTTCGCTGCTGCCGATGGTGGGAGCCGGCCTGGTCTGGTTGCCGGTGGCGGTCTTCTTCGTCATCACTGGCAGTCCCTGGCAGGGTCTGGGGCTGGCCGCCTACGGCATCTTCGTGATCGGCCTGGCCGACAACGTGCTCCGCCCGATGCTGGTCGGCAAGGACGCCGGGATGCCGGACTACGTGGTGATGATCACCACGCTGGGCGGCATGGCGGTATTCGGCATCAACGGCTTCATCATCGGCCCGACGATTGCGGCGATGTTCATCGCCGTCTGGCACCTGTCGATCACCGCACCGCCCGCGCCAACCGCGGACTGACCGGCGCGCGGCCACAGGCCCCGTGCTGCCCACGGCCGGGCAGTGCCCGGCGCGCCGTCGCTACACTCGGGCCGCAGCGGCGGCGGCACTGCAGCCAGACCACCCCAGGCCTCATCTCCCGAGACCATGCACGACACCAACGAAACCCTGGCCCAGGCGCTGGCGCGCAATGTGCGCGACGCGCTGATGGAAGATATCGGTCGCGGCGACTGGACGGCGCAGCTGGTGCCGGCGGGCCGCCGCGTGCGTGGCCGCGTCGTGGCCAAGGAAGCGGCCGTCATCTGCGGCCGGCCCTGGTTCGACGCCTGCGTGCACGCGCTCGACGCGGCGGCCGTCATCGACTGGCCGGTGGCCGAAGGCGCGGCGGTGGCGGCGGGTACCGAGATCTGCCGCATCGACGCCGACGCCCGCGCGCTGCTCAGCGCCGAACGCCCCGGGCTCAATTTTCTGCAAACACTGTCGGCCACGGCCACCGTGACGCGGCAGTACGTGGACGCCATTTCGGGCCTGTCGCCCAACCCGCGCGGCTGCGCCGTGCTGGACACGCGCAAGACGCTGCCCGGGCTGCGCCAGGCGCAGAAATACGCCGTGCGCACCGGCGGCGGCCAGAACCACCGCATGGCGCTGTGGGACGGCATCCTGATCAAGGAAAACCACATCGCCGCGGCGGGCGGCATTGCGGCTGCGCTGCGCGCCGCCTTTGCGATGAACGCCGGTGTGCTGGTGCAGATCGAGGTCGAAAACATGGCCGAGTTCGAGCAGGCACTGGCCGCCGGCGCCGCGCACGTGCTGCTGGACGACTTCTCGCTGGCCGATATGCGGCGCGCCTGCGTGCTCAATGCCGGCCGCGCCGTGCTGGAGGTGTCGGGGGGCGTCGACCTGGGCAGCGTGCGTGATATTGCCGCGACCGGCGTGGACCGTATCTCGGTGGGCAAGCTGACGAAGGACGTGCGCGCGGTGGACCTGTCGCTGCGCATCGACGGCTGAGAGCTGCTCTACAGCCGCTGCAGTTCGTCCAGCGTATTGGCGTTGGCAAAGGCGCTGGCGTCTTCGAACGTCACCGTGACGCAGCGGTGCAGCGCGGTCCAGCGGTCGATCTTGCGCTGGCCTGAGTTCAGGTACGCGATCAGGCTCTCGATGAGTCCCGTCTTGAGCAGGCAGAACACCGGCTGCACCTGCTGGCGGCCATCTTCCAGCGTGGCGGCCATTGCGATGTCCGCTTCGGCCTCAACGAGCGCTGCCGCCAACCGCGCCGCCAGGTCGAGCGGGAAGTTCGGGCTGTCGCAGGGCGCCGTCAGCAGGTATGGCGTTTCGCAATGCTCCAGGCCCGCCAGCCAGCCCGCCAGCGGCCCCGGATAGTCGGCCATCGGGTCGGGCCACACGGGCACGCCCATCGATTCATAGGCCGAAAGGTTGCGGTTGGCGTTGATGAGCACATGGCCCACCTGCGGCTGCAGGCGCATCAACGCGTGCAGCGCCAGCGGCAGGCCGTGGTGGTTCTGCAAGCCCTTGTCGACGCCGCCCATGCGCGTGCCGCGGCCGCCGCAGAGGATGAGGCCGGTGATGTCGTGGGTGTCGATCATGTTTCCAGCATGTCGAAAGCCTGCGTCTCCACAGCGATGAAGGTCTGCGTGAAGGCCGCCAGCGCACGCCAGGTGTCGGCGCGTGGGTGCGCGATGACGGTGTCGCAGAAGGTGCCGACCCAGGGTTGCACATGCGCGCGGTAGAAGCGGCGCTGCTGCTCCAGGTTGCACACCGCGATGTCGTCACCGGCGATGAGGTAGCGCATGACTTCGAAGAGGTAGGCGATGTGGTCTTCGGTCTCGAGCATCGCG
>JANNUE010000278.1:0-16548 GCA_031394895.1 Betaproteobacteria bacterium | reverse complement strand
GGTTTGGCGGGCTGTGGCCAGCAGGGGCCGCTGTATTTGCCGGCGGCACCGGCCGTGCCCCAACGCGTCACAGCGCCGCCGCAGAAAGCGGCGAGCGCCAGCCAACCAGTTACCAGGCTTCCCTCCCTCCCGCCAACCAACGCGTCCCCGCCATGACCACTGCGACCCTTCCCGGCCACCCTCTTCTTGCCTACCGGGAGAATGAACTTTTTCTGGAAGACATTCGACTCGGTGATTTGGCAAAGGAGCATGGCACACCCCTTTTTGTTTACTCGAAAGACGCCATGTTGTCAGCGCTGGCGTCTTACCAGCGCGGTTTTGCGGGTCGAACCGTTCAAATATGTTACGCCGTGAAGGCCAACCCGTCGCTGGGCGTGATTCAGGTCTTCGCCAGCGCCGGCTGCAGCTTTGACATTGTCTCCGGCGGCGAGATGGACCGAGTGCTGGCGGCCGGTGGCCAGGCCGACAAAATTATTTTCTCTGGCGTCGGCAAGACGCCGATGGAAATGCGCCGCGCGCTTGACGCGGGAGTCGCGTGCTTCAATGTCGAGAGTGACGCCGAACTCGAAGTCTTGAGTGAGATAGCCCTGTCGATGGGCTTGCGCGCGCCGGTCAGCATCCGCGTCAACCCGGACGTGGACCCGCAAACCCATCCCTACATCTCCACTGGGCTCAAAGACAGCAAGTTTGGCATTGCCCACAAGCGTGTGGTGCAGACCTACCGGCGCGCTGCGGAACTGGCGGGCATACAGGTGGTCGGCATCGATTGCCATATCGGCTCCCAGATTACGCAGGAAGAACCTTACCTCGATGCGGTGGAGCGCATGCTCGATCTGGTACAGGCGGTTGAAGCGGTCGGCGTGCCCATTCGTCACATCGACTTTGGTGGCGGTCTGGGCATCGACTACAACGGCGACACGCCGCCGCCGGCTGAGCAGCTATGGAAGAAATTGCTTGCCCGGCTCGATGCGCGCGGCTTTGGTCAACGCAAGTTGATGATAGAGCCCGGGCGCTCGCTGGTCGGCAACGCCGGCGTTTGCGTTACCGAAGTGCTGTACCTCAAGCCTGGCGATCAGAAGAATTTTTGCATCGTTGACGCCGCCATGAACGATTTGCCGCGACCTGCGATGTATCAGGCGTTCCACCAGATCGTGCCACTCAAGCCGGCGCCAGGCACGCCCAAACAATGGGAGGTGGTCGGCCCGGTCTGCGAAAGCGGCGACTGGATCGGGCACGACCGCGCATTGAATGTGCAGGCCGGCGACCTGCTGGCAGTGCTGTCGGCCGGCGCCTACTGCATGAGCATGGCCAGCAACTACAACTCACGCGGGCGCGCGCCGGAGATTCTGGTGCAAGGCAACCGGTCCAGCGTGATACGCCGACGCGAATCGGTAGTTGACCAGATGCGGCAGGAAAATCTTCTGTAACTGCGCAAGCCCGGCGTTCGCACTCAGAGCGGCCGCCGGCGCCACTTGCCCGCAATATAGCGGGTCGCTCGCCAGCCCAGCAACAGGCCCAGAATCGCGGCATAGACGAACACTTCGGTGAAGTTGTTCTTGCCGGCGCGCATCCAGAAGAAATGCAAAATGGCCAGAGCGGCAATCACGTAAACCAGCCGGTGCAGCGCCTGCCAGCGCTTTGCGCCCAACGCCTTGATGGCGCGGTTGAACGACGTCATCGCCAGCAGCGTGAGCAACACAAAGGCCGAGAAACCAACCAATATAAATGGCCGTTTGGCAATATCCTTGGCAATGTCCGCAGCGTCAAAACCCATGTCGAACCAGCTGTAGCTGAGCATATGCAGCACTGCGTAGCCGTAAACAAACAGGCCCAGCATGCGCCGAAATCTGGCCAGTGCCGGCGTGCCGCTGAGTACCCTTAGCGGCGTCACCGCCAGCACCACGCACAAGGACCGCAGCGTCCAGTCGCCGCAGGCGCGTACCAGCGCCTCGGCCGGATTGGGTCCGAGCTGATTGCCAAAGACGGCAAACACCAGCCAGCAAAACGGCAGCAGCGCCACGCCAAACACCAGCGGCTTGGCAAAACGGTGCAGCAGAATTGATTTCGCCCGCACGGCTGGCGCGGCGCTGGCCAGCGTCGGCATTAGTAGAACTTCTTCAAGTCCATGCCAGCGTAGAGTTGCCCGACCTGTGCTTCATAGCCGTTGAACATCAGTGTCTTGCGCTTCCTGGCCAACAGGCCGTCCTCGCCAATGCGGCGCTCCGTGCCTTGGCTCCAGCGCGGGTGATCGACGTTCGGGTTGACGTTGGAAAAGAAACCGTATTCATTGACAGCCGCCTTGTTCCACGCGGTGGCCGGTTGGCGCTCGGTGAAGCGGATTTTGACAATGCTCTTGCCGCTCTTGAAACCATACTTCCATGGCACCACCAGTCGCACCGGTGCGCCGCTCTGGTTCGGCAACACCTCGCCGTACAGGCCGAAAGTCAGCAGCGTCAGCGGGTGCATCGCCTCGTCCAGGCGCAAGCCCTCCACGTAAGGCCACTCCAGCACACGGGAACCGACAAACGGCATCGTCTTTGGGTCGGCCAGGGTCACGAACTCGACGTATTTGGCGCTGCCCAGCGGCTCCACTTTTTTGATCAACTCGCTCAGTGAGTAGCCAACCCACGGTAGCACCATCGACCAACCCTCCACACAGCGCAGCCGGTAGATGCGCTCCTCCTGCGCGCTGAGCTTGAGCAGATCTTCCAGCGCGTAACGGCCCGGCTTCTTGACCAGCCCTTCGATTTCGACCGACCACGGGCTGGTCTTCAATGTGTGGGCGTTTTGCGCAGGGTCAGACTTGTCGGTGCCGAATTCGTAGAAATTGTTGTAGCTCGTGGCGTCCTTGTAGTCGGTCAATTTTTCCATCGTCAGAGCGCCGGCCAGATTCGACTTCGAGCCGGGCAAAGCGGCCAGTTTCCCCGGCCGTGGTACCGAAGCGCCTTGAGCCAGGCCTGCGCGTGACGCCCAGGACGCGACGGCCGCGCCGGCGACACCGCTGGCCATCAGCTTGAGTAGCGCGCGCCGCTGCTGGTACACGCTGCGACTCGTGATTTCACTTGAAATCGGGTGGCAAAAGCCGTTGCGCTGGGATTTGATCAACATGTACTAGCCCTCGTTTCAAGGTGAGTCGTTGCGACTGCCACCATTCTTACAAGAACTTGTTACCCGTTGCGCGGCAAGGGACGAAACGACACGCTTCGCGGGGGCGTCGGGGACGGCCCCGCCAGTGCAGTGCTGCGCTTAACGCAGACCGGCAACGTAGTCCGCCACCGCCTTGATTTCGCGATCGTTCATCTTGGCCGCGACCTGCGTCATTTGCACGCTGTTCTTGCGCACGCCATCGCGAAACGCCGTCAACTGAGCCACGGCGTAATCGGCGTGCTGGCCGCTCAAGCGCGGAAATTGGGCCGGGATACCGGCACCGTTGGGGCTGTGGCAGCCGGCACAGGCCGGAACCTGTCGATCCGCAATGCCGCCACGGTAGATTCGTTCACCCAGCATCACCAGGTCCTTGTCCTTGGCGAAGCCGGGCTTGGCACTCTTGGAAGCCAGCCAGTAGGCCACATTCTTCATGTCGGCGTCACTCAAGGTGGCGGCCAACCCGGTCATGATCGGGTTGGCCCGCTTGCCTGATTTGAACTCCTGCAGTTGTTTGAGCAAATACTGCGGATGCTGCTGTGCCAGCTTCGGGTTGACTGCCATGACCGAATTGCCGTCCGGCGCATGACAGGCGGCACAAACAGTGGCAAAGGTCGCCTCGCCCTTGGCCAGATCAGGCTTGACGGCGGCCGCGGGTGCGACGTGGGGCGGCGCGGCTGCCGGCTTGGTCTCCTGTGAAAACACAGAAGAAGCGCAAACCGTCAAGGCAGCAGTCATCAGGAGGGAGGAGAACAACTTCATGGGGAATGCCGTATCAGGTGGACTAACGCGCTGATTCTACAATGCAGCCTCGGGCTCACACCCGCTACCAAATGACTACCAACACAAACCCACCGGCTTCGGCCCCACCGTCAGGCGCCCCCGCGCTGCCAAGCCAGGTCACCAGCACCGTTGCGCTGGGCTGGCTGCACACGGCAAAGTTTCTCACCACTGCGCCGCAACTGCACTTCTTGCCGCCTTTGACAGTCCCTGAAATTGCCTTTGTCGGTCGCTCGAACGCCGGCAAATCGACCTGCATCAATACGTTGACGCAGCAAAAGCAGCTGGCGTTTGCCTCCAAAAAACCGGGCCGCACGCAGCACATCAACCTGTTCTCGCTCGGCAAGCAGGGCATTACCGATGCGGTGCTGGCAGACTTGCCGGGCTACGGTTACGCGGCAGTGCCGAAACAAGACAAACTGCGCTGGCAACAGGTGATGGCCAACTACCTGGTGACGCGGGAAAACCTCACGGGCATTGTGCTGCTGTGCGACCCGCGCCACGGACTGACCGAACTCGATGAAATCCTGCTCGACATCGTGCGCCCACGAGTGCAGGACGGGCTCAAGTTCCTGGTCGTGCTGACCAAAGCCGACAAGCTGACTCGCGCCGAGCAAACCAAGGCGCTGTCGATCATGCGGCTGCAAGCTGGGGGCGGCGAAGTCCGGCTGTTCTCGGCGACCAAGCGACTCGGTATCGACGAAGTCGCCACTCTGCTCTGGCAGTGGGCACATCCGGGCGACTCGTCACCAGCGGTATGACGATCGAGACTTTTCTGCAACCGTTGCCGCACGGCATCACACTGAGTTGCCGCGCTGCCGGCAAGCCCGGCCGCCCGGTGCTGCTATTCCTGCACGGGTTTCCGGAAGGCGCCTTTGTCTGGGACGAACTGCTGGAGCATTTCGCCCAGGACGTCAACGGCGGCTACCGCTGCGTTGCGCCCAATTTACGTGGCTTTGAGCGCTCCAGCGCGCCGGCGGATGTCAGCGCCTACCGGCCCAAGCATCTGGTGCAGGACATCGCGGCGCTGATTGCCATCGAAGCGCGCGAGCAGCGCGGTCAGCTGGCCGCCCTGGTGGCGCACGACTGGGGCGGCGCGGTCGCCTGGAATATTGCCAATCAGTCGCCCGAACTGGCACAGCGACTGGTGATCATCAACTCACCGCACCCCGGCACATTCTTGCGTGAGCTCAAAGGCAACCCGGCGCAGCAGGCCGCCAGCGCGTACATGAATTTTCTGATTCGCCCCGACGCCGAAGCACTGCTGCGCCAGGACGACTACCGAAGGCTGTGGGAGTTTCTGACGCGATCGAATAGTGCGAGCCCGGCGCCAGTCTGGCTGACCGAAGAGGTCAAGGCGCAGTACCGCGACGTCTGGGACGCCGGACTCACCGGTGGCTGCAATCTGTACCGGGCCTCGCCGCTGCGACCAGCGCGCCCCCAGGACCCGGCTGCGGCCGGCATTGAGCTGCCGCACAGCATGCTCACGGTAGCGTTGCCAACGCTGGTCATCTGGGGCATGGACGATGTCGCACTGCCACCGGCGTTGATTGAAGGGCTTGGCGACTACGTCGCGAAATTGACGGTTCAAACGGTGGCAGATGCCACACACTGGATCGTGCATGAAAAGCCGCACCTTGTTGCCCGGCTGATCGGCAACTTCCTGCAGCGTGGAGTTGCGGCGTAGGCGCTCAATACGGCGGGGCGACGCCCGGCGGCCGGCTCTTGAATCGTTTGTGAACCCAGAAGTATTGGTCGGGCATGGTATCGATGTAGCTCTGCAGCCGCTCGTTCATCAGCGCCGTATCCGCAACCATATCGTCGGTCGGAAACCCTGGCCAGCACGGCATGACTTCAACCGTATAGCCTTGGCGCGTCATGCGCGTCACGACCGGCACCACCTTGGCGCGACCGAGTCTGGCAAAACGCGACAGTGACGGCACGGTGGCAGCCGAGACGCCATAGAACGGCACGAAGATTGACTCCTCCGGACCAAAATTCATGTCGGGCAACAGATACAGCAGATGGCCGGCGCGCAGCGCCGTGACGATGTCCTTGACGCCGTCAACGCGCCCGAACAGTCTTGGCTGACCAAAGCGCTGACGCCCCGACAATATCCAGGCATCGATCACCTTGCTTCTCTGATTGGTGTAAATGGTGGTGAATTGGCGCGCCAACTGCTGCGTCAACGCGCTCCAGCCCGCATCCAGTCCGACGAAATGCGGCGCAAAGATGACCACCGGATTCGCGCCCTGCAACTCAGTCACGGCGCCGGTCAAACTCAGGCGCCGCCGAAGAACGTCAGGCGAAGCGTGCCAAAGCCAACCCCGATCCAGCCAGGCCTGGGCGAAATGAATAAAGGTCCGCAGCGTCAAGACCCGGATCTGGCGCGTTGACAGATGTGGCATGCACAGGCGCAAATTGGTCTGCGCGACACGACGCCGCGGGCCCACCAGCAGGTACAAAATGAATCCCAGCATGGCACCGAAAGCCCGCAACCAGCTCAGTGGCAAACGCCCCAGCAACTGCAACAGCGCAATGCCCGACAGACTCAGCAAACGACTCAGCATCACAGTTCCTGGCGCGGCTGCTTGTAGCGCGCGTAGCCCCACAAATACTGCTGCGGGCAACCGAGAATCAACTGTTCCATCTCCTGATTGATACGCAGGGCGGCGCCCTCAGCATCGGGCGGCAACGGCTCTTTCAAAGGCATGAAATGAAGCCGGTAACCGCGCCCCCAAGAAAGCCTCTGGCCCCAGGCCATCAGCACGGCCGCTCCGCTTTGCTGCGCCAGCCGCACCGCCAGCGTCATGGTGTAGGCGTCCCGCCCGAAAAATGGCAGCCACAGCCCCATGCCAGAGGGCGGCACCTGATCTGGCAGCAAACCCAGCGACTGGCCCTGCTTGAGGGCCTTGAGCATTTGCTTGACGCCGGCCAGCGTCGCCGGCGCGGTGTGTAGCCCGGCACGTTGTCGAACGGTCGAGACCAGCGCTCGCAACCAGGCCTGCCGTGGTGGACGAAACAGCACAGTGATCGGGTGCCGGGTCTGCCCATAGCGCTGCGCATAGGCCTGCGCCATGATCTCGAAACAGCCCAGATGCGGCGTCAAAAAGACGACGCCACGCCCCAGGGCCAGGGCCGCCTCAACGTGTTCGGCACCGTCCCACTGCACCGCCACCGGGCGGCCAAGCCACAGGCGCGGCAACTCGGCAACCAGCTTGCCGGCTTCACCGACCGCAGCCAGCGATTGGCGCCGCCCGATACCGGCTTGCCGGGCATTGGCCAGAAAGCGCTGGCGATAGCTGGCCGACGCGGCGAACACCAGCCAGCCCAGCAGCCAACCCATCGCATGCGCCGCGCTCAAAGGCAGTACCGACAGTATTTTAAAAAGGGGCTTCATCAGTGGGATAAAATGCTCTGGTCGCTGAGTTACGGAACTACTTGCAGGGCGACACACAACAGCCTGGCTCCTGCGAGCCACCATTGTGCCTTGTCAATTTTGACAAATCTGCTAAAGCGTTCGCCGAAGCCCCCAAGCCCAAGCAACGCGGTATTGAACTTGTTGCAAACTGCTTTTACTGGAGCTTGAACCCATGGCGAACGATTTTCTCTTTACTTCCGAGTCCGTCTCAGAGGGCCACCCCGACAAGGTGGCCGACCAGATTTCGGACGCGATTCTGGACGCAATCTTCAAGCAGGACCCGAAGTCCCGCGTTGCCGCCGAGACGCTGTGCAATACCGGCCTGGTCGTGCTGGCCGGTGAAATCACAACCAACGCCCACGTTGATTACATCCAGATCGCGCGCGACACCTTGAAGCGCATCGGCTACGACAACACCGACTACGGCATCGATTACCGGGGCTGCGCGGTGCTTGTCGCCTACGACAAGCAAAGCAACGACATCGCCCAGGGCGTTGACCATGCGTCCGACGATCACCTCAACACCGGTGCGGGCGATCAGGGCCTGATGTTTGGCTACGCGTGCAACGAGACGCCGGAACTGATGCCGGCGCCGATCTACTACGCGCACCGCCTGGTTGAACGCCAGGCCCAGTTGCGCAAGGACGGGCGCCTGCCTTTTTTGCGTCCGGACGCCAAGAGCCAGGTCACCATGCGCTATGTGGACGGCAAACCCCACAGCATCGACACCGTCGTGCTGTCGAGTCAGCACAGCCCCGAGATGAGCGACGGCCTGCACATGAAGCCGGCGTTTATCGAAGCGGTGATTGAGGACATCATCAAGCCGGTGCTGCCCAAAGCCTGGCTGACGGCAGATACCAAGTATTTGATCAACCCGACCGGGCGTTTTGTCGTCGGTGGTCCGCAGGGCGACTGCGGTCTGACCGGGCGCAAGATCATTGTCGATACCTATGGCGGCGCCTGCCCGCACGGCGGCGGTGCCTTCAGCGGCAAAGACCCAACCAAAGTGGACCGCTCGGCCGCCTATGCCGCGCGCTATGTGGCAAAGAACATCGTGGCCGCCGGCCTGGCGCGCCAGTGCCAGATCCAGGTCGCCTACGCCATTGGCGTCGCCAGACCGATGAATGTGACGGTGTACACCGAAGGCACCGGCGTGATCCCGGACGACAAGATCGCGGAGCTGGTGCACGAGTACTTTGACCTGCGCCCCAAGGGCATCATCCAGATGCTCGACCTGCTGCGTCCGATCTACGAGAAGACCGCCGCGTACGGGCACTTCGGTCGCGAAGAACCCGAATTCACCTGGGAACGTGTGGACAAAGCACAGGCGCTGCGGGCGGCGGCGGGGCTGTGAGCCACGCATTCGCTTCAGCGAATACTGTGCTTTGCGCCGCAGGCACAATGCCACAGGCGCTGCGGGCAGCGGCGGGGCTGTAGTCCGCATGAAACTACAGACACAACGCTGGATCGACCGATGGGTGGGTCAGCTCTTGTGTCTGCTGGTGTCGGGCTGGTCGCGCTTCGCCACCGCCTTGCGCCCCACAACGCAGCCGGCGCGCGAGCCACGCCATATCCTGATCATCCTGCTGTCCGAAATGGGCAGCGTGGTGCTGGCCGGGCCGATGTTTGCGGCGCTGCGGCTGCGCTACCCGCTGGCCACGCTGCATGTGTTGCAACTGAAGAAAAACCAGGAGGTCGCCGCGCTGCTCGGCCTGGCCGACGCGCAACACCTGCACGCGCTTGACGACAGCTCCGGCTTGGCGCTGTTGCGCGACATCTGGCGCGTCACGCTGGCACTGCGTCGCCTGCCGATTGATGTGGTCATTGACTGCGAGTTGTTCTCGCGCATCAGCAGCCTGTTGTCCTACTTCAGCGGTGCTACGCTGCGCGTCGGCTTCACGCCGCATACCCAGGAAGGCCTGTACCGCGGCAGCTTCATCAACCGCGCCATCCCGTACAACCCGTACCAGCACATCAGCAAGCAGTTCCTGTCGCTGGTCGATGCGATCGACGCCAACGCCACGCCGCGCAACAAAGCGGCCCCAATTCGCGCGCTGCCGTCCGACACGCAGTTGGCGGTACCGTTTGAGGCCAGCGAACTGCACGCCTATCGCGCCAGGATGCTGGCTGACCACCCGGCCCTCACCGGTCGCAAGATTGTGCTGATGTACGCCGGTGGCGGCCTGCTACCAGAGCGCGCCTGGCCGGCGACCCACTATGCCGAGCTGGGGCGCGGCCTGTGCCTGGCCGGTCACAGCGTCGGACTGATCGGCTTGCGTGATGACGCGCAACTGGCGCGCACACTGCGCTCCGACATCGCCAGCGAGTTCTGTGTTGACCTGACCGGCTACACGCGCAGCATCCGCGAGTTGCTGATGCTGTTTCATGGCGCCGACCTGCTCGTCACCAACGACGGCGGGCCCGGTCACTTCGCCAGCCTGACACCGATCCGCACGATGGTCTTCTTCGGCCCTGAAACCGGGCGCCTGTATGGGCCACTGGGGCCGCGCGCCCAGGTGATCGAATCGGGTCTGGCCTGCTCGCCCTGCCTGAGCGCCTACAACCACCGCAACACTTTTTGCGATGGTGACAACCAGTGCCTCAAGCGCATTGCCCCAGCTCCGATACTGGCCGACGCGCTTGCCACTTTGACGCTGCCGCAGCAGCAGCGCTCATGAGTCGGCGCAAGAATTTGTCGCAACGCATGCTTGTGCTGGCGCAGTGGCTGACCGGCATTCGCTACATCCGGTTCGGCATGGTGGGAGCCAGCGGCACGGTGGTCAATATGGCGGTGCTGTTTGTGGGGCAAGAGTATCTGTTCGCGGCCATTGCGGCGCCACGCAACCGGCTCTACGCGTCGCTGGCGCTGGCGATTGCCATTGCCACCGTCAACAACTTCACCTGGAACCGGCTCTGGACCTGGGCCGACCGCCTGCGCCTGGCGGCCGCCCTTGCTGCCCAGGATCAAACCGCTTCGCCGGGGGCCTCCGCGATAGCAGGCCAGTTCGGCCGTTACGCGCTGGCGTCATGGTTCGGAATCGCCTTGCAGTACGGTCTGACGCTGTGGTTGTCTCACTCGCTGCATTACCTGCTGGCCAATGTGATTGCGATCGTGATCGCCAGCATCAGCAACTTTTTGGCCAACGACTTCTGGACCTTTCGCCACCGTCCGCCACAATAGGCCATGCACAGCCGCATGCAACTCACGCAACACAGCGATACTCACCAACCGGCGCTGGCCTGGCTGGCGCTTCTGGTGCTGGCGCTTGCGGTCTATTTTTTTGGTCTGGGCGGGCAGTACATACCGAGCAATGGCGACGAACTGGTGTACGCCCACATCGCGCGTTTGACGGCAGCATCCCAGCAGTGGTTACCACTGGTGTCGGAACTCGATCACATGCGCAATACCAAGCCGCCGCTGCTGTTCTGGCAAGCGATGGTGGCTGGCGATTGGGGCCGCCACTGGAGTCTGTTCGCGCTGCGTCTGCCCAGCCTGATCTACACGCTGCTGGTCGCCGGCGCGATTGGCTGGAGCGCGCAAAAAATGACGCGCAATCTGCGCACGGCGTGCCTGGCGGCCTGCGTTTATCTGGCGTTCTTTTGCACCTTCCGTTATAGCCGCCCGTTCCTGACCAGCGCGCCGGAGAGCTTCTGGCTCAATGTGCCCATGTTCTGGCTGCTGTGGCACAGCTCGGGCCAAGCACCGAGTCGGCAAAAAAAAGGCCTGGGCTGGCCGGCCCATGTCGCATTCGGTCTGGCGCTGGGGCTTGGGCTGGCCTACAAATCGTTTGCGCTGATTGCACCTGCCGCCGCCGCCCTGTGGTGCGCCCAACTGCTAAGGGACTTGGCCATCGCAAAAGCACCACCAACTCGTCATTGCGAGGAGCGCAGCGACGCGGCAATCCATGAACCCCTGGATTGCCGCGCTTCGCTCGCAATGACGGAAGAAGGTACATCGACATCATCCACGTCGCCAAGCACACCCAGCCTGAGCTGGCGCAGCACGCTGCAAATCACCGCCAAAGTGAGCCTGAGTGCGGCCATTGCGCTGGGCATTTTTGCGTTGTGGTTTGTGCTGGACCCGGACCCGCGCGCCGTCTGGCAGGAGTTTGTCATCGGCGAGAACGCCAGCAAGTTGTCCAGCGACCAGGGTTACTGGCACAGGGCGTTGCGTGGCGGCGGTGCCAGCATGTGGGCGCAAATGCTGGCCTATGTGCAAAACGCCGGCTTGCTGGCCTTGCCTGTCATCGGTCTGGCGTGGTTTGGCTTGAACGCCTGGCGAGCGCGCGACGCCAATCAGCGCCTGACGCCGGCGCTGCTGATACTGCTGAGCTGGCTCGCAGTCTGGCTGCTGGTTTTTACGCTGCCGAGCCAGCGTTCCGCGCGCTACGTGATTCCGGCCATGCCGGCATTGGCGCTGCTGCTGGCGCTTTATTGGGAGCGAATTGCGCGGCCCTGGTTCGTGCTGACGCTGCTGCTGGGCGCGCTGTTCATCGGCGTGCTGGCGCGCATCGCGTGGGCCGGTCACGACATAGGCATCGCCAGCAACAGCGAGCTGTTTTCGGCCATGCTGGCGGGAGCGGCCGCTCTGGCGCTGCTGCTGGGCGGCTTAATCAAGCCGGCCTGGACCCGCTTCTGCGCGTTGGCTGTGTGCCTGATGGCCTATGCCTGTTTCGGCCTGACCATTGCGCCGCTGAACGGCAGCGCCGGACAGTACCAGCCTCCAACCGTCGCCCAGTTGCAGCAGGCCCGGGTGGCGGTGCCCAATGGTTTCAACGGCCAGTTCGAACGGTTCCAGTTCCTGCTGCCGGGCAACCGGTTTGTGCCATATGAAGGCGAACGTCGCACTAGCAAAGATGCCAGCGCAAATGCCGCGCAACTGCAGCAGCTGCTGCGTGACTTTGACGCCGTCGCCTGGCTGCAATCCGATGCGTCTGAGCAGGCACCGCCTTGTTTACCCAACTGCGTGCTGCTTGGCACGCGCTGGGAAGTCAAGGGCCGGCATCAAAGCGGCGAGATCACGCTCGCCAATATCTGGTACCCGCAGGTCTGGCTGTTCAGGCGCGAATGGCTGCTGGGCCGCGCCGGCGCGCCCGCCAGCGAAGCGCGGCCTTGATCAGCCAGCCCAGCTGCAAGGCAAGCCACAGCCACGGGTCCAGCAGCGCATCCCACACATTGCCTGTTGGCAACCTGGTCAGCGCAAACAGCGCCAAAACCAACAGAGCCAACGTGGAAGCAGTCGAGCCCAGCGCCAGCCAAAGCAGCGCGGCGATGAGGGTCACCGCGACAAAGGCAGATGAACCAAAGCCCCAGGCATAGACCGACACCTGCCAGGCGGCAAAAGTGTCGAGCAGCAACACCCATCCCAGCACAACACCCAGAACCGCCAGTATCCTCAACCCGGCATGCTGGAGTTGCGGGGCGTGGACAGCAGCAACTGGCGCACTCCACACACGCGGCACCAGCCAATAAAGACAAAGCACCGCGCTCATCAGGCTCGGGGTCTGAAACGCCAGTGCCAGCCAATAGGCAGGTGACAGTTCGCCCGGCAGCAGGGTCCAAATGAGCACGACGAGAACCAGTCCCAACCGATAAGGGCGGGCAAGTCTTGTTGCCAACAGCATGGCGGCGCTGGCCAGTGCTATGGCCCACACGCCATGCAGGGCCAGCCGCATCGCCAATGCGTCGGGTAACGCCGGGCTGCTGGCCTGGAGCAAGGTGCTTGGGAAAACGCTGAAGTCCATAAATTGTTCAGCTGTTAGCGCGTCGGCGCGGCAAAGACAAAGCGCTGCCAGGCAATGCGCTGGCGCTGCTCGGTGTAACTTACCCACAAACTGTCATCGGCCCAGGCCAGCGCCGGATAGGAGTATTCGTCAGAACCGGTGCCGTGCTCCAGTTCCTGCGCCTTGACCCAACCCCGACCGTCGGTTGAGCTGCTTAGATCGAGCTCGGCACGCGAGCGCAGCGATGAGTTGTGCGCCAGAAACATGCGCCCCGCTGCTAGCGTGAGACCAGCCACCGAAGAGCCGGGGTTGTCCAGCGCCAGATCGGGCAAATCGCTCCAGCTTTGCCCGCCGTCCAGCGTTTGTGCAACCGCTACCTTGGTCGCAGGATGCTGCACCCGCATCAGCGCCAGCCAGTGTGATTCGGACAGCGTCAAAAGTGTCGGCTGCAGCAGATGCTTGCGGCTGGAAACCCGCACCGGGGCGAGGAACTCACCGTTGGCATCAAAGCGCAACACCACCGGGTATTTGATACCCAACTCGAAATGCACCGGCAGCACCATGCCGCCGTCGCTTAACGGCAGCGGCGCTGCGCGCACCAGAAAACTCGTGTTCCACCACCACGAAAGGGGCAACACGCGAACGACATCGAATGTCAGCGTGGAAAGATCCTGCCCCAAGCCACGCTGGCGCAAATGCACCACCCGCGCTGCGGCCCAGCCGCCCAGACCAGTGGCCACGACAAACAGGTGAACCCTGCCTTGCGGGTCCAGCCAGGCCACCGGGTTGCCCAGGCGCCTGACACCGAAGCCGAGCTGCGCCCCCACGGCGTGCCGGTTCACCACAAAACGTGCAGCGCTCCAGCGCTGGGTTGCGCGATCAAATTGAGATGCCGCGATCTGTACATCAGCGGCGCTTTCGCGCTCGCCGGCAAACCAGAAAGCCAACAGTGCGGCGGGATGCGCGGCCGGCATCGCCAGCAGGCTGCTGGCGTGTGCTGCCGGCGTATTGGCAGGCATCGGAATGTGGCCTTGTGCGCTGGCGACCAGCAAGTTGCTGGCTGACCCACCGGCTACGACCGGCCAGACTGCGCGCGTCGCCGCTGGCGCCGGTGCACGACGCAGCCCGTCGAGCAGCAGCAAAGCGCCGCAAGCCAGTGCCGCAGCGGCCAGTCGAATCACCCAGGAGCGGGCGAGCGCAGAAAAGGATAGTTGGATCACTGTGCCGAATCATATCCACCCATTGCGGTGCGAGATAATCCACACTCTTTCCCACGTAATGCAGTACCCCGCCCGGCGGGCTGCGTCGCAACCCGGCCAACTGGTCAGCTCATGCACCACACCATATTCGACACCCCCGTTGTCAACACGCTGCTGCGCGTTTTTTCCATCAGCTTTTTGAAGCTCACCGGCTGGACCGTCGAAGGCAGTCTGCCAGCGCACGCCAGCAAGAGCGTACTGATCGCAGCGCCGCACACCAGCAACTGGGACCTGCCCTACACACTGATGGTGGCCTTTGCGCTACGGCTCAAGATCTACTGGATGGGCAAGGAGGAAATCTTCAAACCGCCGTTTCGCGCGCTGATGATGTGGCTGGGCGGCATCCCGGTGGACCGCGACAAGTCCAGCAACCTGGTGGCCGCCTCGATCGCGGCGATTCAGAGCGCCAGTGGCCCACTACAACTGATCGTGCCGCCCGAGGGCAGCCGCAGCAAAACCCGCTACTGGAAGACCGGGTTTTATTACATCGCGGTGGGCGCGCAGGTGCCGATCGTGATGGCCTACATGGACTACAAAAAGAAGATCAGCGGGCTGGGGCCGGTGTTCCAGCCAAGCGGCGACATCGACGCCGACATGGCTGCGATCAAGGCCTTTTATGCCCCGTTCCAGGGCAAGAACGCGGATCAATTTCACGCCGAGTGATCAATGAAACTCGCGACTCTGCGTTGCCAACTCACCCAGCAGATGCGTCATGTCTTTCAAGCGTTTGGCGATCAGATGGCGCACCTCGCCACCACTGTCCTCGTCGCGTTGCCACACGCCATAGACCGCCAGCAGGCGTGACCTGAGCAGCTCAGAGCGCTGGCGCAGGCGCAGGCTCTGCCACACAATCACATTCACCGTGCCGGTCTCGTCTTCCAGCGTGACGAACACCACGCCTTTAGCGGTCTGCGGTTGCTGGCGCATGGTGACCAGACCGCAAGCGCGAACCAGCCGACCACTGGGCAGGTCGCGCAGTTGCGCGGCGGTCAGCAGCTTTTCTTTGGCCAATTGCTCACGCAAAAATGACACCGGGTGCGAGCGCAAAGTGAGCCCGAGCGCGGCGTAATCAAACACCACTTCTTCGCTTTCGCCGGCAGCAGGCAGCGCCAACAGGTCTTCGTTGACCGGCGCCGAGCGCAACAGGCCCGGTGCCGGTTTCAGGGCCGCCGCCTGCCACACCTGCTGGCGGCGGTGCCCGCTGAGCGACGCCAGCGCATCGGCCGCCGCCAGGGCCTTGAGGTCGCCCTGGTCGAGCTCGGCGCGCAGTGCCAGATCTTCGGCGCTGGCAAAGGCTGCTGCGGCACGCGCGGCGACGATGCGCTGCGCCGAGGCTGCGCGCAGGCCGGAGACCATGCACAAACCGAGTCGCACAAATGGTGGTTCGTGGCCGCCAATGGGGTCAGAGCCCGATTTCGTTTGAGGCTGCGCGAAAAGGGGGTCAGATCCCGATTCAGGACAACACATTGATCGAAGCGCGTGGGTTCCAACGAAATCGGGCTCTGACCCCCTTTTCGCAGATGAATCGGGATCTGACCCCATTGGCTCTAGCGTGCAGTCCCAGTCGCTGTGGGCCACATCAACCGCGCGCACCTGCACGCCATGGCGGCGCGCGTCTTGCACCAGTTGCGACGGCGGGTAAAAGCCCAGCGGCTGGCTGTTGAGCATGGCCGCCAGAAAGCAGGCTGGCTCATGCTGCTTGAGCCAGCAACTCACATAGACCAGCAGCGCAAAGCTCGCCGCATGGCTTTCCGGAAAGCCGTACTCGCCAAAGCCTTCAATCTGCTTGAAAATCGTCTCGGCAAACTGCTGCGTGTAACCGCGCGCCAGCATGCCGCCGACCATCCGGTCATAAAACACGTGCACGCCGCCCTTGCGCTTCCACGCCGCCATCGAGCGGCGCAGGCTGTCGGATTCACCCGCGCTAAAGCCCGCCGCCAGCATCGCAATCTGCATCACCTGCTCCTGGAAGATGGGCACGCCGAGCGTGCGCTCGAGGGCCTGCTTGACCTCGCTGCTCGGGTAGTCCACCGGCTCTTCGCCGCTGCGGCGCTTGAGGTAGGGGTGCACCATGCCGCCCTGGATGGGCCCGGGGCGCACGATGGCGACCTCGATCACGAGGTCGTAGAAGTTCTTGGGCTTGAGGCGC
The DNA here is from genome assembly GCA_031394895.1 of Betaproteobacteria bacterium. Lineage (GTDB taxonomy): Bacteria > Pseudomonadota > Gammaproteobacteria > Burkholderiales > Burkholderiaceae_C > Rhodoferax. The sequence continues at coordinate 72 of JANNUE010000278.1, read as the reverse complement.
GGCAGCATGCTCATCTGCGCGCGGCTTTCGACCTGGAAGGTGCCGACGCTGTCGCCGTGGCTCAGCATTTCG
>JANNUE010000276.1:0-14131 GCA_031394895.1 Betaproteobacteria bacterium | reverse complement strand
CGCATACCCTGCGGCGCTCGCGTGTGAGTAAATTCATGACTGACGCTATTCAAGCGACGGGCGAAATATCGCTTGTCGAAAATATTTCCACTGACACCACTGGCGTGCCACAACACCCGGTACCCGAGGCAGAGCCGGCGGCGGCTGCCAACGGTTTCTTGACCTTCGGACTCGCGCCCGAGTTGCTTCAGGCGGTCAAAGACCTGGGCTTTACCCAGCCGACCCCGGTGCAAATGAAGACCATTCCTCTGGCCATGCAAGGCCACGGCGAGGCAGACCAGGTTGCGCGGTTCGTTGACCTGATGGTTTCCAGCCAGACCGGTAGCGGCAAGACGGCTGCTTTCCTGCTTCCAGTGTTGCACACTCTGTTGACGCAGCAGGTCAATGCCGAAGCCAAAGAACGCGCCGATTTTGAGCGCGCCGTCGCCGAAGCTAGCGCGCGCGGAGAAGCTCCGCCCAAGCGCGCCAAGCGCAAGGACCCGACCAACCCGCGCAACTTTTCGGCTGCTGCGCCGGGGGCACTGATTGTTTGCCCAACGCGTGAGTTGGCCCAGCAAGTGGCGCATGACGCGATAGATCTTGTGCGCCATTGCCGTGGTCTGCGCGTTGCCAATATCGTCGGGGGAATGCCCTACCAGTTGCAGATTGCCAAGCTGCAAAATGCCAATCTGGTGGTGGCCACCCCAGGGCGTTTGCTTGATCTGCAAAGGTCGATGCAAATCAAGCTCGATCAGGTTCAGTTTCTGGTCGTCGATGAGGCCGACCGCATGCTCGATCTTGGGTTCTCGGATGACCTGGCTGAGATCAACCAGTTGACCATCCAGCGCAAGCAGACCATGATGTTCAGCGCCACGTTTGCACCGCGGATTCAGCAGCTTGCGGCGCGCGTGATGCGCGAACCCCAGCGCCTGCAAATCGATTCGCCGCAGGAACAACACGCCAATATTCAACAAAAACTGTTCTGGGCCGATAACGCCCAGCACAAGCGCAAGCTACTCGACCACTGGTTGCGTGATACGACCATTAACCAGGCGATCGTCTTCGCCAGCACCCAGATCGAGTGTGATGGCCTGGCCAATGACTTGCAGCAAGAAGGTTTCTCTGCCGTGGCATTGCATGGCGCCTTGAGTCAGGGCCTGCGCAATCGCCGTTTGATGGCGCTGCGTCAGGGGCAAGTGCAAATCCTGGTGGCGACAGACGTTGCCGCGCGTGGTCTGGATGTACCCACGGTCAGTCACGTGTTCAATTTCGGTTTGCCGATGAAAGCGGAAGACTACACGCACCGTATTGGTCACACTGGTCGCGCCGGGCGCGACGGCCTGGCAGTGACATTCGCCGAGTTCCGTGATCGTCGCAAGATTATGGACATTGAGTTCTTTATTCACCACAAATTCAAGGGCGAGACCGTTCCCGGCATGGAGCCGCAACAGCGCTTTCCGGACTCGCGCCCGAATTCGAATTTCGGCGGTCGTGAAAATCGCGGCGGTGACTTTCACTCCCGCGATCGCAACTTTGCCGGTGCTGGCGCTGGGCGCAGCAACGGGTTTGGTGCGAACCGGGGCGGCTTTGCTGACCGTAGCGGCGCCAAGCCAAAGGATTTTGGAGCGAGCACCTATCAAAATAGTGGCGATGGTGCTGCCCGTCAAGGCTTCAACTATGAGCGCAAGGGCGGCTTCAATGATCGCTTCAGCGCACCGCGCGGCGACGGCTTCGCGCCGCGTGGCGACTTTGCCGCTGGCAAGCCGGCGTTTGGCAAACAAGTCAACGCCAAACCAGGCAACGGTGGCAAGGTTTTTGTTCCGCATGATGCCAAGAAACGTTTTGCACGAGGCGCTTGATTGCTGCTGCAACTGATGTCGGTGGTTGGCATCAGGTCGTGCTGTTTTTTTGTTGTCCACGTGAGTGAAAAAACGCACGGGTGGACATCAGAAAGCAATAGCCTCAAGCGTTCAAGAACGACCAAATATTGTCATATAATTCAAAGCTGAGCAGGGAGATCTCGAGTCATCTTTGCTTGGTCGTTGCAGTTATTCTGTCCCGACAATTTCCGGAAATTGTTTTCTTAACTTACTAGGTATTTTCAAATGAAAAAATCGCTCATTTTGGCCGCCGTTATTGCTGCCGCTGCGTTGGCTGCTTGCGGCAAGAAAGAGGAAGCTCCCGCTCCTGCCCCCGCTCCTGCTGCCGCACCCGCACCTGCTGCTGCTGCCTCAGAAGCTTTGGCTCCTGTCGCTGCTGCTGCAGCTGACGCGGCATCTGCCGCCAGCACCGCAGTGACCGATGCCGCTGCCGACGCTGCCAAGAACGCTGCTTCCGCTATCGCGCCAAAGAAGTAAGCTCTTGCTTGTCTGTCTTAGCTGATAAAAAAGCCACCCTCGGGTGGCTTTTTTAATGCTTCGAGTAAGCCAGCGGCTTGCTCGAAATGATCATTTGAGGTCGTCGGCAATTACTTTGATGATGCGTTGTGCGTTGGCAGAGTTGTCAGGCGCGCCGGCGGTGTTCAGTACCGAGACAGTTGTAGTCTGCCCTTGACTGACAACCGAAATCCGAAACTTCAATGGCGTGGCATCGGACTTTGAGCTGGAAAAAAGCGAACTGAAGAAACCGCCCTGAGCCTTGGTTGCCGAAGGTTCCACGTACCGGACAAAATAAACGCCTTTGCTGCGGTCCCGATCTTCGACCGTAAAGCTGGTTCGGTCCAGTGACAGGCCGACGCGTCGCCAGGCACGGTCAAAACCCTCGTCGATGAGCACTACCGATTGCCCGTTGACGCTACTGATGCGAGACGTGCTTTGACTGGCACCGGCCGCCACCAAAGCTTTTGACTGCTCCGGTTTCATGCCCAACTTCACCATCAAGCGGCTCAGGAACTCGGCTTCAAGCTCTGGATCCGTTGGGCGGGTTTGCCACACGGTGGAATCCTTTTGCGTGCTGCTGTACACCTCGACCATGCCGCGATGGCTGATGAAGACGTCAGTGCCGCCATTGGCATTGCGTTCCAGGCGGGTTCGGAATTTGTCGCGTTCTCCGGTCGAGTAAAGGGAGTCGAGCACTTTGCCCAAAGCGTTGCGTATGAAGTCCTGCGGCAACTTGGCCCGGTTTTCCGCCCAGTCGGTTTCCATAATGCCCAGATTGGCCTGGTCCATCGCCAGCAGGAACCCATTTTCCTGCCAGAAGTCGCGTACCGGTTCCCATAATTTGTCGGCCGGTCGATCAATCACCAGCCAGCGTTGTGTGCCGGCACGCTCGATGCGAACGTCACCGGCCGAGTTGACAGCGGTCGTGCCCAACGGGCTCGGTTGGCCAGTCTGGAAACTGGACGCACTGACTGCGCCGCCCGGCGCCGCATACCGGGTGGCGCGCGACAACTGGGTCAAGTCAGGTGGAACATCAAGGGAGGGTCCCTTGCCAGCGCTTTTGTAATTGACTTTGTCGCTTTCGAGCGTCGAGCATGCCGCAATGGCCAGTGACAGGCTCAGCAATACAAATTTGGAGAAGTGATTCACAAAAAATTCCCTCGGGGTAAAGAAGAAGTTCAGACCGGCGTTGCGCCAAGCAGGCCGGCCGCGCGCAACGCGCTTTCAACCACCGTGCGATTGGCCGCTGTCAGAGGCGTCATTGGCAAGCGCATTGTGTCACCGCTAAGATTGAGCTTCGCCATGGCCCACTTCACCGGTATCGGGTTGGCTTCGACGAACAGATTCTTGTGCAGCGGCAGCAACTGGAATTGAATTTCCATCGCCCGCTTTGTGTTGCCAGCCATCGCTGCAACACACAACTCGTGCATCAGTCGCGGCGCCAGGTTGGCCGTCACACTGACGTTGCCGTGTCCGCCACACAGCATCAGGGCAACGGCGGTCGGATCGTCGCCCGAGTAAATGGCAAAACCCTTGGGGGCTTCGCGGATCAGCCATTGAGCCCGTTCAATGTTCCCGGTAGCCTCTTTGATCCCTACGATACCCGGGACTTGGGACAAACGCAGGACGGTGTCATGCAGCATGTCTGCCACCGTGCGTCCGGGAACGTTGTACATGACCATCGGAAGATCAACCGCCTCGGCAATCGCCTTGAAATGCAGGTACTGTCCTTCCTGCGTCGGCTTGTTGTAATAGGGCACAACCTGCAACTGACAATCGGCGCCCACCGCTTTGGCAAATTTGGCGAGTTCAATCGCCTCGGCCGTCGAGTTGGCGCCGCAACCCGCCATGATCGGTCGCCGCCCGGCGGACTGCTCCACGGCGACGCGGATGATTTCACAATGCTCCTGCACATTCACAGTAGGCGATTCACCTGTCGTGCCAACGACTCCGATGCAATCGGTGCCTTCGGCGACGTGCCAGTCAATGAGTTTGCGCAGAGTTGGGTAGTCCACCTTGCCATCTTCGTGCATGGGTGTCACAAGCGCCACGATGCTGCCCGTGATTTGGCTGGTTGAGGATGTCATGTCCCGGAGCTGGTTAATAGTAAAAGAGCATTCTAACTAGAGCAGGTAATGCTTTGGAAGTTGCCCGTCAGTGGCCTCCAAATCGCGTTGCACCGCCACAATGCGCTGCACGCAGCGGTCTGGCTTCTCAAGGAAACCTTGTTCGAAGCCAATGACGTGCATGTTCTTGAACACGGCCAGCAATTCGGCTGGTCGCAACAGGAAATCAGGGTTCGATGGTTTGCCGATGGACTCATTGCCGTCGGCAAACGTTTCATAAATCAGCAGACCGGCCGGCGCTACGCTCTGCTCGATGATCCCAAACAGCGGCCGCCACAAATAGTTGGTGACGATCACTGCCTGGAATTGGCGAACCTGACTGCCGTTCATCAGCGGCCAGGGATGGTTTTCGATGTTCGCAACAATACCTTCACCAAAACACCGAACCGCTTCAATCGCGGCGGGTGAGCGATCAATTCCGGTGACGACATGGCCTTGTTCGGCAAACCAGCGCACGTGGCGACCGGACCCGCAGGCGATGTCAAGAACGGTCGAGCCGGGCGCAACCAGGTGGGACCAGCGCCTGACCCAGCTCGATGGCAGTTCGCTGCCATGCGGCAAGGTTGGCGGCGTTCGATTCGGCATGCCCGATGCGCTCAAAAACAGGCCCACACCTGATTCACGATGGTGACCATGAACTCTGGCCGCGAGTAGAGCCAAAACACGCCCAGCAAAAGCGCCATCACGCCGCAGAAAATCAAAGCCTGATGGCGCCGGTTCATGTTGTCACGCTCCTTGCGCGGCGGCGTTGCGCACAATTGACGCTTCCTTGATCGGCAGATTGACCAAAGCCGCCAGTACCCCCAAAGCAATGGCGATGTACCAGACCACGTCATAGCTGCCAGTTCGGTCATACAGGTAGCCACCCAGCCAGACGCCCATGAACGAGCCGATCTGATGGCTGAAGAACACAAAACCGCTCAGCATGGAAAGATGCGTCACGCCAAAGATCTGTGCCACGGTGGCATTCGTCGGTGGCACGGTGGACAACCACAGCAGTCCCATGACGCTGGAGAAGATATAGACACTCAGCGGTGTGATCGGTGCCAGCAGAAACACGCTGATGGCGACGGCGCGTGCCAGGTAGATGAACGCGAGGATATTCTTCTTCTGCAAGCGTTGCCCGAGCACGCCTGCCGCGTACGTCCCGAAGACGTTGAACAGGCCAATCAATGCCAGCGAGTAACTTGCCACTTGCGCAGGCAGGCCCTGGTCCCTGAGGTAGCTGGGCATGTGCACGCCGATAAATACGACCTGGAATCCGCAGACGAAATAACCCGCCATCAGTAGCTGAAAACTCGGGTAGTGCAACGCCTCCGCCAGCGCTTGCACAATGGTCTGGCTGCGCCGGCTGGCGCCGCCACCGGCAAACGCCGGTTCACGCAAACCCCAAGCCAGCGGCACAATCATCAGGGCCGCCAGCCCCAGGATCGTCAGGGCATCCTGCCAGCCAAAACTGCTGATCAAAAAACCTTCGGTCGGTACCATCAAAAACTGCCCAAAGGAGCCGGCGGCGGCGGCGACGCCCATCGCCCAGGAGCGTTTGTCGGCCGACACGTTGCGCCCGATCACACCGTAAATAACCGCATAGGTGGTGCCGGCCTGGGCCAGGCCGATCAGAACCCCAGCCGTCATGAAAAATAGCAGCGGCGTGCTGGCGTGTGCCATGCCGATCAATCCGAGCGCATACAAAATGGCGCCGATGACAATCACTCTGAACGCGCCAAACCGGTCGGCCGCCATGCCGGCAAAAATGCCGGAAGCGCCCCAGACCAGGTTTTGCAGAGCGATGGCAAATGCAAACGTTCCCCGGCTCCAGTCTTGGCTCTGCGTGATCGGCTGCAGCCACAGGCCAAAGCCGTGGCGAATACCCATCGAAAGGGTTACGACGATGGCACCGCACAGCAGAACCTGTGTCATGGAAAGTGTCTTGCTGGGTGTGGTGCCGGGCATGCTGAATGGGCTCAAAAAAGTCGAAAGCTGGGGCGAAGGTGCGAACAGGAATTTTACGGTGCCGGCAATCTTTTTCAGGGATGGCGGCGCCTGACCCGTGGCTGCGCGAAAATGGCATACCCGCAACCCGCCAATCAAAGACAGCACCGTTATGAAAATCGAAAAAGACACCGTCGTCACCCTGCGCTGCAAGGTGACCAACAGCAGCGGCAAATTGCTTGAAGATGGTCACGAGCCCATGGTGTACCTGCACGGCGACTATGGCAACACGTTTGCCAAAATTGAGGCCATGCTGCAGGGGCAGACAACCGGTTATCAGACCATCATCGAACTGCAGCCGCAGGACGCCTTTGGCGAGCGCGACGAGGGCCTGCTGCAAACCATTCCCAAGTCCCAATTCCCGCCCGGCGTCAAGGTCGGCGGCCAGTTGCAGGGGCATGACGACAGCGGCAACGCGCAGGTCTTTAAGGTGCTCAAGATCAAGGGTGACCAGGTGATGCTCGACGGCAACCACCCGCTGGCCGGTCAGGCTCTGCGTTTTGACCTCGTGGTGCGCGACGTGCGCGCCGCCAGCGAAGAAGAGATTGCGCACCGCCACGTGCATGGCGCGCACGGGCATCATCACTGAATGGGGTCCTGCCAGACGGGCGCGGTAATTCAGCCCGCGTCTGGCAGTCTGGCGCCGCTGCAGCGCTCAGTGCCGCTGAGGTCACGCCGCGACTGCACGGCGCTCAGCCCGGCAGCACTCAGAAGCGCGCGCACGGCTGCAGCCTGATCGTGGCCATGCTCCAGCAGCAACCAGCCACCGGGATGCAAGTGCGGCGGTGCCTGGGCGATGATCTGGCGGATGTCGTGCAAGCCGTCTGCGCCAGAAGTCAGCGCCGCTTGCGGCTCGTGCCTGAGCGCATCCAGGTGGTGGTCGCCATCGGCAATGTAGGGCGGGTTAGAAACGATTGCGTGGTAGCGGCCCGTCACGTTATCCAGCCATGAACCCTGCTCGAAATGCACTTCGAGTTGATGCTGCGCGGCGTTGGCGCGGGCCAGCGTCAGCGCGGCGGCGCTGCTGTCGGTCGCAGTGAGCTGCAGGTCGGGTCGCGCCGATTTGAGTGCCAGCGCGATCGCGCCGCTGCCGGTGCCCAGATCCAGCACCGACGCATCCGGTAAATCGCGCAGCAGTTCCAGTGTCCACTCGACCAGCGTTTCGGTATCCGGTCGCGGCACCAGCACGCTGGTGTTGACCTGCAGATCAAGACCGTAAAACTCTTTGTGGCCGGTAATGTAGGCCAGCGGTTCGCCAAGTGCGCGGCGCTCCACGCAGGCTTCAAAAGTCACCAGCAGCGCTGCGCTAAGTGCTTCGTTGTCGTAGGTCAGCAACCAGGCGCGGTCCTGCAGCGGCCTGCCCAGTGCGTGCAACAGCAGCAGCTGCGCGTCAAGGCGGTCCAGACCGCGCGAGCGGGCCTGCAGCAGGGCGTGCGCGATAGTGGGCACGGTCAGCTGCCAGCGCCCACTTCCAGCGCCGCCAGTTGTTGCGCCGCTTCAAAGGCCTGCAGCGCCTGAATCACTTCTAGCAAGTCGCCTTCCATGATGTACAGCAGCTTATAGAGCGTGAGGTTGATGCGGTGGTCGGTCAGGCGCCCCTGCGGGAAGTTGTAGGTCCGGATGCGGTCGCTGCGGTCGCCAGTGCCGATCAGGCCCTTGCGCTCGGCGGCGTCTCGTGCCGCACGCTCGGAGCGGTCTTTTTCCTGAATGCGCGCCGACAAGACCTGCAGCGCCTTGGCCTTGTTGCGGTGCTGGCTGCGGTCGTCCTGGCACTCCGCCACGATGCCGGTCGGAATGTGCGTGATGCGCACCGCCGAATCGGTCTTGTTGATGTGCTGGCCGCCAGCACCGCTGGCGCGGTAGGTGTCGATGCGCAGATCGGCCGGGTTGATCTGCACCGCCACCGCCTCGTCCGGCTCCGCCAGCACCGCCACGGTGCAGGCGCTGGTGTGGATGCGACCCTGCGTTTCGGTGGTCGGTACGCGCTGTACGCGGTGGCCGCCGGACTCGAATTTGAGCGCGCCATAGACCTGGTTTCCTTCGATGCGCAGCACCACTTCCTTGTAGCCACCAAGCTCGCTGGCGGACTCGCTGATGATTTCTGTGCGCCAGCCCTGGCGCTCGCAGAAACGGCTGTACATGCGCAGCAGATCGGCCGCGAACAGCGCCGATTCGTCACCACCAGTGCCGGCCCGGATTTCAAGAAACGCATTGCGCGCGTCGTCCGGGTCCTTCGGCAGCAGCATGCGCTGAAGTTCCGCCTCCAGTTGCAGCGTCTCGGTCGTCGTGGCCTCGATCTCTTCCTGTGCCATAGCCGCCATTTCCGCGTCATCCGACGCGCCGCCCAGCATCTCCTGCGCGCCGGCCAGATCGGCTTCGCGCTGGCAGTAACGGGCCCAGCGGCTGGCCACCGACGCCACCTCGGTGTGCTCACGTGACAGTGCCAGAAACTGCTTCATGTCTTTCATGATGTCTTCGCGCGACAGCAGGAATTCAAGCTCTCCCAGGCGGTCGGCGTAGCGGGCGAGTTGTTGGCGAAGAAAAGGTTTCATGCAGTGGTGTGACGCAAACGCCAGGGAAGGGGAGACTTCAAAAGTCCGGGTCAGGAAACCCGGTGCTGGCAGCCGACAAGTGGCCGCGGCGGTAGCTTCGCTAACGCTCTTTGCGCAGAAAGAAGTGCTGGATCGCCGAACTGGCACGCTCGCGCGCCTGCGTGTCGCCGGCGCGCAACTCGGCCATCGCGCCATGCAGCATCTTTTGTGTCAAGCCCCTGGACAACGCTTCCAGCACGGCTTCCACGTCCTCGCCCTTGGCCAGCAACTTGCGCGCGCGCTGGATCTCCAGCATCCGCCATTCGTCGGCCTGCGCGTTGAGCTGTTGAATGAGCGGCACCGAGCCTCGCTGATCGACCCAGTGCATGAAACTTTGCACGCCGGCATCGACAATTGCCTCGGCCTGGGCGACCGCCGCCTGGCGGCTGGCCTGCCCGGTCTGCACGACGCCGGCCAGATCATCCACCGTGTACAGATAAACGTCTTCCAGCGCCTTGACTTCGAGTTCGATGTCGCGCGGCACGGCCAGGTCGACCATGAACATCGGGCGATGCTTGCGTCGCTTGAGCGCGCGCTCCACGGCACCCAGACCGATGATAGGCAGTGTGCTGGCAGTGCAGCTGATGACCGCATCAAATTCATGCAGCCGGTCCGGCAGGTCGGCCAGGCGCATCACCTCGCCACCAAAATGACTGGCCAGCTTCTCGCCGCGTTCGAGTGTGCGGTTGGCGATCGTGATGGTCTTCGGGTTCTTTGCGGCGAAGTGGGTTGCGCACAGTTCGATCATCTCGCCAGCGCCGACAAACAGGACTTTGACCTGGCTCAGATCCTCAAACAACTGCCCGGCCAGGCGCACTGCGGCAGCCGCCATGCTGATCGAGTGGGCGCCAATCTCGGTCGATGTGCGCACCTCTTTGGCCACCGCAAAGGAGCGCTGGAACAACTGGCTCAGCGTGGTACCCAAAGCGCCGGCGGCTTCGGCGGCGCGCACTGCGTCCTTGATCTGGCCCAGTATTTGCGGCTCGCCCAGCACCATCGAGTCGAGTCCGCTGGCAACCCGAAACGCGTGCCGCGCCGCCAAGCCGTCTTGCATGGTGTAGGCGTGGGAGCGCAGCAACGCCGGTGTCACACCGCCGGCCTGGGCCAGCCAGTCCAGTGTGTGTTCCAGTTGCGGCTTGTCACCGGCGCAATAGATCTCGGTGCGGTTGCAGGTGGAGATGAGCGCGGCCTCGGGTTGGCGCGCCAATGCGGCGCGCAAGGCGCGCAGAGTCGGCTCCATTTGATCGACCGCAAACGCAAAACGGCCGCGCAAATCGAGCGGCGCCGTCGTGTAATTAATTCCTAAAGCCCAGACTGCCATGGCCCGATTATAAAATGCAGCTCGCACTGGCATCCGCCAGACGCTTTTACCGTTTCCCATGAAGCCACTTGATTTGCTTGATCACCTGTTGAATTTTGTGGCGCCGGCCCTGTGGGTCGCCGTTCTGGTCGCGCTATTCGCCCGAATTTATATGCGCAGGAAGATGTCGGCGGCACCCAGCCTGTGGTTGCAGATGGCGTTCAATTTTCTGGCCAGTCTGACCGCGCTGGTTGTCGGATTGTGGTTCTTTGGCCGTGACGGCAAGATGCTGACCTATTTCGCCATGGTGGCGGCCTGTGCCAGCAGCCAGTGGCTGCTCACGCGCGGCTGGAAGTCGTAGCAGGTGAGAACAGGTCAACCCGGTCGGTGATGATGCCGTCGGTGCCCAGTTCGATCAGGCGCTGCGCCGCCTGCTCGTCGTTGACGGTGTAACTCACTGTTCGAAAGCCGGCGTCTTTAGCTTGCGCGACGCTGGCAGCGTCCCACAGCGTGTGCTCGCACACGATCGCCACGCAACCCAGCGCGCGCGCGGTCTCAAGCCAGCCGCTTCCCAGCGTGTCCAGCAGCAGGCCGCACGGCAACTGCGGCTCAGCGTCGCGCGCGGCTTGCAACGCCTGCGGCTGGAACGAAGTCATCAGCGGCGGCACGGCGGCGTCTGCCCACAATCTGGCGGCGTGCTGCGCGACGACCGTACCGGTATGGCTTTCCAGCCCCGGCGTCGGCTTGATCTCGATGTTCAGAAAATAGCCGTTGTGCCGGCAATAACGCGCAATGTTTTCCAGGCTGGGTACCGGCTCACCGGCAAGCAAGGGTGAATGCCAGCTACCAGCATCGAGTTGCGCCAATACCTGCCATGGCTGATCGCCGGCCACGCTGCTGGCTGCGACTTCTAGCGGCGCAGGACAACTGGCGGTGCGCTCCAGGGTGGCATCGTGCATCAAAAACGGAACATCGTCGGCGCTGAGCTTGACGTCGCACTCAAACATCCGGTAGCCATGGCTGGCACCCAGGCGAAATGCCGCCAGCGTGTTCTCCGGCGCCAGCTTGCCGGCGCCACGGTGTGCCACCCAGAACGGGTAGGGCCAGTTGTCGGCGCTGACCTGCATCACGCCGCGTTGACCCTGCGCTTGCCGGTGGCGGCGTCAAACCAGTGAACCCTGTCCGGGCGCGGCGTCACGTGAATGGTGCTGCCCAGAGCCGGCACGGCGTGCCCCTCCTCAGTCCGGATGATCACCATTTCGTCTGCACTGCCGTGCGCCCAGTGGCCATAGACCAACCGTTCCGCGCCGAGCATTTCAACCGCGTCCACCCGCAGCGCCCAGCCTGCTGGTCCAATGTCGAGATGTTCCGGGCGCACGCCGGTAATGGTGCCGGCTGGCGCGCCTGGTGCGTTCTTCAGCAGATTCATCGGCGGTGAGCCCATGAAGCTGGCGACGAAGGTCGTGGCGGGCTGCGTGTAAACCTCCTCCGGCGTGCCAATTTGTTCCACCACGCCGGCGTTCATGACGATCATGCGCCCGGCCAGCGTCATCGCCTCGACCTGATCGTGGGTGACGAACAGCGAGGTAATGCCCAGCTCGCGGTGCAGCTTCTGGATCTCGAGCCGGGTTTGCGCGCGCAGTTTGGCGTCCAGGTTGGAGAGCGGCTCATCAAACAAAAACACCTTGGGCTGGCGCACGATGGCGCGGCCCATGGCAACGCGCTGACGCTGACCGCCCGACAGCTCGCGCGGCTTGCGCTGCAGGAAAGCACCAATCTCCAGAATTTTGGCGGCCTTGTCGACCCGGGTCTTGATCTCGTCAGCAGGCACCTTGGCAATCTTGAGTCCGTAGGCCATGTTCTCGAACACGCTCATGTGCGGGTACAGCGCGTAGTTCTGGAACACCATCGCGATGTCGCGCTCGGCCGGCTCCAGCTTGTTCACCACCCGCGCGCCGATGCTGATCTCGCCAGCGCTGATTTCTTCCAGGCCCGCCACCATGCGCAACAGCGTGGACTTGCCGCTGCCGGACGGGCCGACGATGACGATGAACTCGCCGTCGGCGATTTCGGCGCTGACGCCGTGTATGACCTGCAGCTCGGTTTTGCCGGTGCGGTAGCGTTTGACGACGTTGCGCAGTGAGATGGATGCCATGGTGCGATGGGTGCTGTTGGTTTTGTAAACGGGAGAGGGCGGGGTGGCAAACACACTTAATCAGTTGGCGACAGAGCAAAGTTCACTTCGTGTAACTCTTGGTCTTTCCCGCAAACATATTACTTTTCAGTGTCCACCAGGCCTTTGACGAACCAGCGCTGCATCAGCATGACCACCAGCGCGGGCGGCAGCATGGCCAGAATGGCGGTGGCCATGACGATGTTCCAGTCGGTCGCCGCATCGCCGCCGCTGATCATGCGCTTGATGCCCATGACCACCGGGTACATGTCTTCGCTGGTGGTCATGAGCAAGGGCCAGAGGTACTGGTTCCAGCCGTAGATGAACTGGATCACGAACAGCGCGGCGATCGAGGTCTTGGAGAGCGGCAGCAGCACGTCCTTGAAAAAGCGCATCGGTCCGGCGCCGTCCATGCGGGCGGCCTCCACCAGTTCGTCCGGCACTGTGAGAAAAAACTGCCGGAACAAGAATGTGGCGGTGGCCGAGGCAATCAGCGGGATCGTCAGGCCGGCGTAGGTGTTGAGCATGCCCAGGTCGGACACGACCTTGTAGGTGGGCAGGATGCGCACCTCCACCGGCAGCATCAGCGTCACAAAGATCATCCAGAAAACCAGATTACGAAACGGAAAACGGAAATACACGATGGCAAAGGCGCTCAGCAAAGAGATCGCGATCTTGCCCAGCGAGATGACCAGCGCCGTGATCAGGCTCACCATCATCATTGGCGCCACGGGCGGGTTGCTGCCGCCCTGCGTGTTGCTGCCGACCAGGGCGCGCGTGAAGTTCGGGATCAGTTGGTCGCCGGGCAGCAGCGACATCGGCACGTTCTGCACGATTGCCTCGGCCGTCTGCGTGCTTGCGATGAAGGTGATGTAGAGCGGAAAGGCGACGATCAACACACCTAGCAGCAGCACCAGGTGCGCCAGGGCGTCGGTAACAGTGCGGTTTTCGACCATCTTGGAGCCTCAGTAGTTGACGCGCTTTTCGACGTAGCGGAATTGCACCACCGTCAAGACAATCACGATCGCCATCAGCACCACGCTCTGTGCGGCCGAGCCGCCCAGGTCCAGCGCCTTGAATCCGTCGAAGTAAACCTTGTAGACCAGGATCGCGGTGTCCTTGCCGGGTCCGCCCTGCGTGGTGGCGTCCACAATGCCGAAGGTGTCAAAAAAGGCGTAGACGATGTTGATCACGAACAGAAAGAACGTGGTGGGGGTGAGCAGCGGGAACACAATGGTCCAGAACCGGCGCCAGGGCCCGGCGCCGTCGATGGCGGCGGCCTCGATCAGCGATTTGGGGATCGACTGCAGACCGGCCAGAAAAAACAGGAAGTTGTACGAAATCTGCTTCCAGACCGCGGCCATCACGATCAGTGTCATGGCGTGGCGGCTGTTCAGCAGGGCGTCCCAATCCACCCCGGCGGCGCGAAGCCAGAAGCCGACAATGCCGACTGAGGGCGCAAACATGAACAGCCACAGCACGCCCGCCACGGCCGGGGCCACGGCGTAGGGCCAGATCAGCAGCGTCTGGTAGATACCGGCGCCGCGCACCACGCGGTCGGCCATCACCGCCAGCAACAGCGACAGCGACAG
>JANNUE010000218.1:0-5510 GCA_031394895.1 Betaproteobacteria bacterium | reverse complement strand
ATTGGCAACTATGGCATCAATGCCCAGGACGTCGAGGCGGCCAAGGTGCATGCGGCCGGCCTGATCGTCAAGGACGTGCCGCTCATCGCGTCCAATTTCCGCGCCGGCATGACGCTGCCGCAGTATCTGCTGCAGCAGCAGACGGTGGCGATTGCCAATCTCGACACACGCCAACTGACGCGTCATCTGCGCACCGGCGGTGCGCAAAACGGCTGCATTCTGGCGCTGGCCGACGGGCAGTCCGTCACGCAAGCCAGCATTGACCAAGCGCTGGCGCTGGCGCGCGCTGCGCCCAGCATGGCGGGCACCGACCTGGCCAAAGTGGTGTCAACAAAGACTGCTTACGAGTGGACCCAAACCGAGTGGCAGTTGCTGCATTCGCAGTTGCAGGGCAAGGCCGGTTATGGCGAGCAGAGCAGTGCCAGGTTTCATGTCGTTGCGTACGACTTCGGCGTCAAATTCAACATTCTGCGCATGCTGGCCGAGCGCGGCTGCCGCGTGACGGTGGTGCCGGCGCAGACCAGCGCGGCCGAGGTTCTCAAGCACCAACCGGATGGCATCTTTTTGAGCAATGGTCCGGGCGACCCGCAGCCCTGCGATTACGCGATTGCCGCCGTCGCCGAGCTGATTGAAACGGGCATCCCGACCTTTGGCATCTGCCTGGGGCACCAGATCATGGCGCTGGCCAGCGGTGCCAGCACCTTCAAGATGAAGTTTGGCCACCACGGCGCGAATCACCCGGTGAAAGAGCTAGCCAGTGCTCGCGTCAGCATCACCAGTCAGAACCACGGTTTTGCGGTTGATGAAAAAACACTGCCCGCCACGCTGCGCGCGACTCACATCAGCCTGTTTGACGGCACGCTGCAGGGACTGGAGCGCACCGATAAACCGGCCTTTTGTTTTCAGGGTCACCCCGAAGCCTCGCCTGGTCCGCACGATATTGCCTATTTGTTTGACCGCTTCACGGCATTGATGGAGAAGGCTCAGTTGGCCCAGGAGAAAAAGAATGCCTAAGCGCACCGACATCAAAAGCATTCTGATCATTGGCGCCGGCCCGATCATCATCGGCCAGGCCTGCGAGTTCGATTACTCAGGCGTGCAGGCCTGCAAGGCGCTGCGCGAAGAGGGCTACAAGATCATCCTGATCAACAGCAACCCGGCAACCATCATGACCGACCCGGCGACGGCGGACGTGACCTACATCGAGCCGATTACCTGGCAGACGGTCGAGAAGATCATCGCCAAGGAGCGCCCGGACGCAATTCTGCCGACCATGGGCGGGCAGACCGCGCTCAACTGCGCGCTCGACCTGTGGCACCAGGGCGTGCTGGATAAATACAAGGTTGAACTGATCGGCGCCAGCCCGCAGGCGATCGACAAGGCCGAAGACCGGCTCAAGTTCAAGGACGCGATGACCAAGATCGGCCTGGGTTCGGCCCGCTCCGGCATTGCGCACAGCATGGTTGACGCCTGGACGGTGCAAAAGACGCTCGGTTTTCCGACCGTCATCCGCCCCAGTTTCACGCTGGGTGGAACCGGCGGCGGCATTGCCTATAACTCGGAAGAATTCGAGATTATCTGCAAGCGCGGGCTGGAAGCGTCGCCGACCAACGAGCTGCTGATTGAAGAGTCGCTGCTGGGCTGGAAAGAGTTCGAGATGGAGGTCGTGCGCGACAAGATGGATAACTGCATCATCGTCTGCTCGATCGAAAACCTGGACCCGATGGGCGTGCACACCGGCGACTCGATCACGGTAGCGCCGGCGCAGACGCTCAGCGACAAGGAATACCAGATCCTGCGCAATGCCTCGCTGGCAGTGCTGCGTGAAATCGGCGTCGATACCGGTGGCTCGAACGTGCAGTTCGCGATCAACCCGGACGATGGGCGTATGGTCGTGATCGAGATGAACCCGCGCGTCTCGCGCTCGTCGGCGCTGGCGTCCAAGGCGACCGGCTTTCCGATTGCCAAGGTGGCGGCCAAGCTGGCGGTTGGCTACACGCTCGATGAGTTGCGCAACGACATCACGGGCGGCGCTACGCCAGCCAGTTTCGAGCCCAGCATCGACTACGTGGTGACCAAAATCCCGCGCTTTGCGTTCGAGAAATTTCCAACCGCCGACAGCCGGCTGACGACGCAGATGAAATCGGTCGGGGAAGTGATGGCGATTGGCCGCACCTTTCAGGAGTCGTTCCAGAAGGCGCTGCGCGGCCTCGAAGTCGGCGTTGACGGCATGAACGAGAAGACGCAGGACCGCGAGTTGCTGGAGAAGGAACTGGGCGAGCCCGGTCCCGAGCGCATCTGGTACGTCGGTGACGCCTTTGCGGCCGGTTGGAGCGTCGATGAAGTTTTTGAGTTGACCAAAATCGACCGCTGGTTTCTGGTGCAGATTGAGCAGATCGTCAAGATCGAGCTCGAGATCGAGCGCCTGCCAGCGCACGGCGGCGGCAGCGCGCTGGAGCGCCTCGACGCTGCGACCTTGCGACTGCTCAAGCAAAAAGGCTTTTCTGATCGCCGGCTGGCGCGCCAGTTCAAGACTACCGATAGCGCGATCCGCGCCAAGCGTCATGCACTGGGCGTGCGTCCGGTGTACAAGCGGGTTGATACCTGCGCGGCAGAGTTCGCTACCACCACCGCTTATCTGTATTCGACTTACGAGGCCGAGGGTTCCGAATGCGAAGCGGCACCAACCGAGCGCAAGAAGATTATGGTGCTCGGCGGTGGCCCAAACCGCATCGGCCAGGGCATCGAGTTCGACTACTGCTGCGTGCATGCGGCGCTGGCGCTGCGCGAAGACGGCTACGAGACCATCATGGTCAATTGCAACCCGGAGACGGTGTCCACCGACTACGACACGTCGGACCGCCTGTACTTTGAGCCGCTGACGCTGGAAGACGTGCTGGAAATCGTGGACAAGGAAAAGCCCTGGGGCGTGATCGTGCAATACGGCGGCCAGACGCCATTGAAGCTCGCGCTCGACCTGGAAGCCAACGGCGTCCCAATCATCGGCACCTCGCCCGACATGATTGACGCGGCCGAAGACCGCGAGCGCTTTCAGAAACTGCTGCATACGCTGGGCTTGCGCCAGCCGCCCAATGCCACGGCGCGGACCGAACCGGAGGCCCTGGACAAGGCCGCTGCGCTGGGTTACCCGCTGGTCGTGCGGCCGAGTTATGTGTTGGGCGGACGGGCGATGGAAATCGTGCACGAACAGCGCGACCTGGAGCGTTATATGCGCGAAGCGGTCAAGGTCAGCCACGACTCTCCGGTGCTGCTGGACCGCTTCCTCAACGATGCGATCGAGTGTGATGTGGACTGCATTCGCGACGCACCGCGTGACGGCCAACCGGGTGCGACTTTCATCGGCGGCGTGATGGAGCATATCGAGCAGGCCGGCGTGCACAGCGGCGACTCGGCCTGTTCGTTGCCACCGTACAGCCTGAGCCTGGAGACGGTGTCTGAGCTCAAGCGCCAGACGGCGGCGATGGCCAGCGCGCTCAACGTCGTCGGCCTGATGAACGTCCAGTTTGCGATCCAGAACATTGAGGGCAAGGACGTGATCTATGTGCTCGAGGTCAATCCGCGCGCATCGCGCACCGTGCCGTTTGTCTCCAAGGCCACCGGCATTCAACTGGCCAAGGTCGCAGCGCGCTGCATGGTCGGCCAGTCGCTGGCGTCGCAGGGAATCACGCGCGAAGTGACGCCGCCGTACTTCAGCGTCAAGGAAGCGGTGTTCCCGTTCGTCAAATTTCCGGGTGTCGATACGATCCTCGGCCCCGAGATGAAATCGACCGGTGAGGTGATGGGCGTCGGCAAGTCGTTTGGCGAAGCCTTTGTGAAATCGCAGATTGCTGCCGGCACCAAACTGCCGCGTTCCGGCAAGGTGTTTATCTCGGCCAAGACCAATGACAAGCCGCGTGCCGTCGAAGTGGCGCGCGCGCTGGTTGCGATGGGTTTTGTCGTGGTTGCCACGCGTGGCACGGCCGCCGCGATCAACGCAGCCGGCGTGCTGTGCGCCGTGGTCAACAAGGTGACCGAGGGTCGGCCGCACATTGTCGATATGATCAAGAATGACGAGATCGCGCTGGTGATCCACACGGTGGAGGAGCGGCGCAATGCGATTGCCGATTCGCGCCAGATCCGTACCTCGGCCCTATTGGCCCGGGTCACTACCTTCACCACCATCGCCGGCGCCGAGGCAGCGGTGCAGGGCATGTCGCATATCGACACGCTGGGCGTGATTTCGGTGCAGGAAATGCATGCGCAGCTGACAATCACGGCATAATTGCACCCCATGCAAACCGCCGGACGGCAACGCTCGGCGGTTTCCTTTTGTTGTCGAATAACCTGCAACGGAGCAGTACGTGGCCACCATTCCCATTACCAAGCGCGGCGCCGAGAAACTCAAGCTTGAACTGCAAAAACTCAAGACCGTGGACCGGCCCTGGGTCATCAATGCGATTGCCGAAGCGCGCGCCCAGGGTGACCTGAGCGAAAACGCCGAATACGAAGTCGCCAAGGATCGCCAGGGCTTCATCGAAGGGCGCATCCAGGAAGTAGAAGGCAAGCTGTCGGTCTGCCAGGTCATCGACCCGGCCGAACTCGACGCCGATGGCCGCGTCGTATTTGGCGCCACGGTCAAGCTCGAAGAAGAGGATTCAGGGGACGTCGTAACCTATCAAATTGTGGGCGAGGACGAGGCCGATATCAAACTGGGCCTGGTCAATATCGGCAGCCCGATTGCGCGCGCGCTGATCGGAAAATCAGAAGGCGATACCGCCGAGGTTCAGGCCCCGGGGGGCATCAAGCACTATGAAGTGGTGGCGGTCAGTTATATCTAAGGGAGTTAGCCGTTGCGAACGCAGCACCCAGTCGTCATTGCGAGGAGCGCAGCGACGCGGCAATCCAGGAATGCATGGATTGCCGCGCTGCGCTCGCAATGACGGAAGAATGTACATCGGTATCGGCCCCGTTTCTAGCCTGGTCTCACGCATGCCGCTATTGGTGGCGGCCTTGTGGTGGGCCAGCCTGACGACGATCGGGTTCCTGGTCGTGCCGCTGCTGTTTGTGCATTTGCCGACGCCCGCGATCGCCGGTGCGATGGCGGCCCGGCTGTTCAGTGCGCAGACCTGGGTTTCAACTGCGTGCGGACTGCTGCTGTTGCTGCTGGCGTCGCGTCAAAATAGAAATCCATCGGCTGCATCCGGTGTGCCTGCGGGCATGATGTTCGTGCTGGGCGCCATGTTGCTGGCGCTGCTGTCGGAGTTTGCGGTCGCGCCACGCATTGTGCTGCGGGAGAATTTGCGCCTGTGGCACAGCCTGGGCAGCGCGATGTTTGTGCTGCAGTGGCTGTGCACGCTGATCGTGTTCTGGAAGCTGGCAGGCACCAGCGGGCGACAAGCGCAGAGCTGAGTGATGCAGGGCAGCCTTAGGTCTGGCTGCGTTTCTTGATACTTACCTGTTTTGGCTTGGACCGTTTGACCTGGCCGCCGGCGGTGAGACGCTGGTTGCCG
>JANNUE010000066.1:0-2629 GCA_031394895.1 Betaproteobacteria bacterium | reverse complement strand
CCGTGCCGTGCCAGACGGCGCCGCCCAGGTGCGGCCGGAAATCTGCCATTCGCTCCATCCAGAGCAGCGCCAACCGGCGCAGAGCCAGCAACTCTTGCGGCTGAGTGGCGGCACAGAACAGCTCAATGTGCTCTCTCACTGCGTCTTCCAGTTCGTCGTTGCCCGGCAGCGCCGCGCGCGCCGATAAACCCAACTGCCGCGTGGCGCGGCGCTTGGCTGGCCCGTATTCAAGACCTTCCTCCACTACCAGGCGGGCAGCGACCACCGAGATTTCCGATTTCAGACTATCCATAGGCCGTCATTTTGCTCCCGTCTGGACGCCAACGACAGGCGCCTAAAATTAGACCATGCACATTCATATTCTCGGTATTTGCGGCACCTTCATGGGCGGTTTGGCGGCGCTGGCGCGCGAAGCTGGCCATAAAGTTACGGGCTGCGACTCCAGCGTTTACCCTCCCATGAGCGAGCAGTTGCGCGCACTTGGCATTGAGTTGACTGAAGGTTATGGAGCGGAACAACTGGCGCAAGACGCCGACATCTTTGTCGTGGGCAACGTCGTCAGCCGCGCCCGACTGGCCGATGGCACGGCGAAATTTCCCCTGATGGAAGCCATCATGGATGGCGGAGCGTCCTACACCAGCGGTCCGCAATGGCTGGCCGAGCAGTTGCTGCCGGGCAAGCACGTGATTGCAGTGGCCGGCACCCACGGCAAGACCACCACCACGGCGATGATCAGTTGGATTTTGGAAGTTGCCGGTCTGCAACCCGGTTTTCTGGTGGGCGGTGTGCCGCTGAACTTCGGCGTTTCCGCGCGTTTGGGCGCGGGCAAGTATTTTGTTATCGAGGCCGACGCGTACGACACCGCGTTTTTCGACAAGCGCAGCAAGTTCGTCCACTACCGTCCGCGCACCGCCGTGCTCAACAACCTCGAGTTCGACCACGCTGACATATTCGACGACCTGGCGGCGATCGAGCGCCAGTTTCACCATTTGGTCCGCACCGTGCCGGGTAGCGGAGCGCATGGATCGGGCCGCATCGTTGTCAATGGCCTGGAGGAGAGCCTGGCGCGCGTGCTGCACCTTGGCTGCTGGAGCGAGCTGCGCAGCTTTGGCGCGGCAGTCAGCGACTTCACCGCCATCGGCGAACCGCATGCCTTCGACGTGCTGTATCAAGGGCAGCCGGCCGGCCATGTGAAGTGGTCACTTACTGGCGTGCACAACCAGTTGAACGCTCTGGCTGCGATTGCCGCAGCCCAGCATGTCGGCGTCGCGCCCGAGTTCGCCGCGAACGCTCTGGCTACGTTTGAAAACGTCAAGCGCCGCATGGAGGTTCGGGGCACGATCGAGCGAAGTGGCGGCAAGGTCACTGTCTATGACGACTTCGCCCACCACCCGACCGCGATCCGCACCACGGTCGATGGGCTCAAGCGCCGCATCGGTCCCGGCGAACGCATCCTGGCGGTGTTTGAGCCGCGTT
Organism: Betaproteobacteria bacterium; assembly: GCA_031394895.1. Lineage (GTDB taxonomy): Bacteria > Pseudomonadota > Gammaproteobacteria > Burkholderiales > Burkholderiaceae_C > Rhodoferax. Next base: position 1,153 of record JANNUE010000066.1, on the reverse strand, counting down.
CCAACACCATGAAACTCGGCGCCATGAAGGCCCAGTTACCGTGGAGTCTGGAACAGGCCGACCTGGCGTTCTGTCACGGCGGCGGTCTGGGTTGGGATGCGCGCGAAGCGCTCTCAAGCATGGGCGAACGTGCCCAGGTCGGCGACAGCATCGACGCGTTGACGCAGCAGGTGCTGGCCAGCGCCCGTGCCGGCGATCACATCGTCTGCATGAGCAACGGCAGCTTTGGTGGCATTCACCTCAAGCTGCTGCAGTCGCTGCGCCAGCCCTGACACGCGACCCCATCAACGCGCGCGCCGCGCGCACACCGCCTGCGACAGCACCTCCAGCGTTGCAAGCGAATCCTCCCAGCCCAGACAGGCATCGGTGATGCTCTGGCCAAACGTGAGCTTGCTGGCATCGTCTTTGCCCGGCGTGAATTTCTGGGTGCCAGACAGCAGGTGGCTTTCCACCATCACGCCGAAGACGTGGCGTGACCCGCCGGCAACTTGCGCCGCAATGTCGCGCGCCACATCGAGTTGCTTCTCGTGCTGCTTGCTGCTATTGGCGTGGCTGCAATCGACCATCAGCGTCGGAGCCAATCTGGCCGCCAGCAAGTCCTTGCAGGCAGCAGCCACGCTCGCCGCGTCATAGTTGGGCGCCCTGCCGCCACGCAGAATCACATGGCAATCTTTGTTGCCGTTGGTCTGCACAATCGCCACCTGACCGTTCTTGTGGACCGACAGGAAATGATGCCGGCCCGCCGCGGCTTGTATCGCGTCGGTGGCGATTCTGATATTGCCATCGGTACCGTTCTTGAACCCGATCGGCGCCGACAGCCCCGACGCCAGTTCGCGGTGCACCTGGCTCTCGGTCGTGCGTGCGCCAATGGCGCCCCAGGTAATCAGGTCGCCCAGATACTGGGGCGAGATGACATCCAGAAATTCGCTGCCCGCCGGCAGACCGAGACGGTTGATTTCGATCAGCAGCTGGCGCGCCATGCGCAGGCCCTCGTCAATGCGGAAGGTCTCGTCCAGGTACGGATCGTTGATCAGGCCTTTCCAGCCAACCGTCGTGCGCGGCTTCTCGAAGTACACGCGCATCACAATTTCCAGCGTGTCGGCGTACTTGTCACGCTGCGCTTTGAGGCGTCGCGCATACTCCAGCGCCGCCG
>JANNUE010000184.1:0-9859 GCA_031394895.1 Betaproteobacteria bacterium | reverse complement strand
GCTGGCCGGCGCAATGCAGTGCGCCAGCGAGATCGCCGCCAAGCCACCGGTTGCGATCTGGGGCACCAAGCAGGCGATTCACTATGCACGCGATCACTCGGTCGATGAAGCGCTCAAGCAGATGGGCTGGCTGCAAGCGGCCATCTGGAGCAACCAGAATGTGATGACCGCAGTGCTGGCGTTAAAGAGCAAAACGGTGGCCGAATTCCCGGCGCTGACGCCACTGCGCGGGTTTCGGGACCTCGCCTAATCTTGCTGTGTCATAAAGTGTTATTGGCTGGACGCATACTTTCCACCGCCCGCTCGGCATATTTGTTAAAGCGCCACGCACTGCCACTGGCCGTGATGCGGCGCCAGACCGCGCGTTTTTGCGCCGGCCGCATCACGATCCATTGCTCCACTTCCGCAAAACTGCGGCCGCAGCCTTTGCACTCCTCGTCGCCCTGGCTGGTGGAGCAAATCGCAATGCATGGTGTATCGGGCGTCGTCACGTACCAGCCCAGCCATGCTTGCAGGGCGGCTGGCGCCATGCTGAATTCATCCACTTCGAGCGCGCGCTGGAACACCATGGTGGCATAGACCGCGGCCAGCGCGTTAAGTTCGGCGCCAAGACAGACTCCGTCCGGCGACGGCTTTGCAGTGCGCCAGTAATTGATGGCCGACTCGATGTCGGCAATGTGTATGCCTGCCATGGGAAGCGGATCATAGCCGCTACCCATTGGCGCTGCACAGTGCTATCCTAGCGCCATGAAACTGATCGTCAAATGGCTGCTCAGCGCAGCCGCCCTGATTGCCGTGGCCTACCTGTACAACGGCGTGCAAGTCACCAGCTTTGGGGCCGCGCTGATTGCGGCTTTTGTGATTGGCCTGTTCAACATGATTCTGCGACCGGTGCTGGTGATCCTGACGCTGCCGGTCACACTGCTCACTTTGGGGCTATTCCTGTTTGTCATCAACGCCCTGATGTTCTGGGCCGCATCCGGCGTGCTCGACGGGTTCCGGGTCACCGGCTTTGGCGCCGCGCTGCTGGGCTCGCTGATTTACTCGGCCTTTGGCGTCATCATCGATTCAGCGCTCGAGCGCCTGTTCTCTCATCAGTAATTCAACCTGACGGCGCCGGGTGTCGATGATCGATGCCTCGATGTGGTCGGCTGCCGCGCTGGCACCACTACCCTGGCGCGACAGTTCCTGCGCCGCGCGCAGCCGGTCCAGCGCTGCGGCGTAGTCGAGCTGCGCCACTTGGGTCTCGGCGTCGGCGCGAATCGCGCTCTGCGTGCGCCCCTGCACCGTGTAAAGACCCGACAGCCGTTGCCAGGCCAGCGCGTCACGCGGGTGCGCCCCAACCCAGCCCTGCAGCCGCTGCGCCGTCGCACTGACCAGTGCGCCCTGTCCCGGCTGCGCCGCCAGCTGCGCCGCCAGCAGCAACTCGGGCCGACGCTCCGGCGCCGCCGGCACTGCGTTGTGCAACACCTTCGCGGCAAGCGCCGCGTCGCCAAACGCCAACGCCGTTTCAGCTTCCTGCAGGCGAAGCAGCCGCTCGCCCGGCAGATCGGCGCCAACCAGCGCGCGCAAACGGTCAAGGCAGTCGCGCGCCGTAGTCAAATCACGCAATTGGGTGGCGGCTGCGGCGGCGCCATACAAAACGCCGGCCTGACGCGCTGGCGGCCCGGTCAACTGCTTGCCGGCAGCCTCGGCCACCATGGCGCGCAACGCATCCACACCGGCGTTCGACAGCACCCGAGCCCGCGCACTGATCATGGCGTGCTCGAACGTCAACGCCAGCGCGCCGGCCGGGCTGGCGAACAGCGCCTGGCGCGACTGCACTTCGGCAATACGCTCGGTGGTGAGCGGATGGCTGCGCAGGTAAGGGTAAGCGCCGACATCATTGAGCCGGTTGGCCTGCTGCAGCTTGTCGAACATGGTCACAAAACCCTGCCCATCAAAGCCGGCCTGGGTCATGACTCCAAAGCCGACGCGATCGGCCTCGCGCTCCATGTCGCGCGAGAAGTTAAGCTGGTTCTGCGCCGCCACCGCCTGCCCGCCAACGATCAGCGCGTTGCCCGCATCGGCGCTTTTGCCGGCCGCCAGCGCGCCCAGAATCATGGCACCAATCAGCCACGGCGTTTGCTGGCTTTGTTTCGACATCAGGCGCGAAATGTGGCGTTGCGTCACGTGGCTAAGCTCATGTCCCAGCACCGACGCCAGTTCGTCGCGGCTACCGACCACCGCGATCAGACCCAGATGGACGCCGAGGTAGCCACCGGGCAAGGCAAAGGCGTTGACCGTGCGGTCGCGCCCGAGCATCACTTCCCACGCATAGCGCTCATCAAGTTCACTGGAGAGGTCGCCGCGCGCGCGCGCTGCCGCCAGCAGCGGCTGCCAGATGGCCTGCACATATTCGGCCAGCACCGGGTCGTCAATATAGTCGGGGTCGCGGTAAATCTCGCGCGCAATGCGGTCGCCCAGACGGCGCTCGGCGCTGCTGGTCATGACACTGCCGTCGCCCAGCGTGGGCAACTGTGCGCCGACTTGCGCCGCTGCTGGCGCGGCGGCTGCCACACCGGTTGGTGCCAGCCAGGGCGTCAGCCCGAGCGCACCGACCGCGAGCAAAACGAAGGTATTCTTCACCGGGTCGCCCATGCAATACAGATAGCCATCATCGTATGATGCTTGTGCAATGTGAATGGCGTGTAAATTATCAATTGCCAGATGTTTTTAACCCAACCCAGATTCCAGCATGACCACTCTCACCCATTTTGACGCCCAGGGCCAGGCCCACATGGTCGATGTGGCGACCAAGGCGAGCACGCACCGCATCGCTGTCGCCACCGTCCGCATTGACATGCAGGCCGCCACGCTGGCCATCATTGAAAGCGGCAGCGCCAAAAAAGGCGACGTGCTGGGCATTGCGCGCGTTGCCGCCATCATGGCCGCCAAGAAAACCAGCGAACTGATTCCGCTGTGCCATCCACTGGCCTTGACCCGCGTGGCAGTGGAGTTTGAAATCGTTCACGCACAAGGCACCGCAGCCGACAGCGTGAGCTGCACGGCAACGGTCGAAACCGTCGGCCCCACCGGCGTCGAGATGGAGGCGTTGAACGCCGCGCAGATTGCTTTGCTCACAATCTACGACATGTGCAAGGCGGTGGACCGCAGCATGACCATCAACGGCGTGCGCTTGCTGGAAAAGCACGGCGGCAAGTCGGGCAGCTTCCGGGCTGGCCCGAGCCAGGCGTCCGATCACTCCGTTGATGGATAGCAACGGCCCGCATCCGATCCAACGCTGCTGGTTGGGCCCCACGTTGCAGCGCGCCGAATCGGACTAATTGGGAGGGGAGCCTTGCACCAGGCGGCCTGTTCGGGCGCGTCAGCGTCATAATGCAAGCAAATGCTCATGGATAACGGCTGGGCGCCGCTGCGGTGGTTCTCACAGCCAGCTTGAGAAGGGAAGTACAGTGGAACGGATATCGATACCGTCGCTACGCGACAAGGTATCTGCCCTGATGCGGGATTACCAATTGGTCCAAGTCGAGGCCAGTGTCGAGACGCTGCGTCGCATTATCTGGCTTGCCCTGCTCACTATCCCGCTGCATTTCAGTCTCGCGTGGTGGTTCGGGCAACTGCACGCGCCGCTGACCCAGCCAGAACTTCAAACCTGGGCCGATGCGCTGTCGCGCGCCCATCTGCAAACCGGTGTTCTTGTCGTCGTGCTGACGCTGGGGGCCCTTGGGGTCAGACGCGGCGGCGAGGGTACTGCGAAGTTCGCCATCATCGTGCAACTGCTGGTTTGCGTAACCTATCTGGTGCTCGGCATCAACCTGTCCGGCGAAGACATGCGCGCCGGCAATGGGCTTGGCGTAACTGCGTTCATCCTGATTTTCGTCGTCGTTGCCTCGCAGTTCCTGCTGCGACCGCTGTTGTCCGTCCCCATTTATCTGGCCGCCCTGGTGTCTTTGCTGGCGGTATTGCACGCGACACCGATGCCGGCCAACACCGTGCTCGGCATCTATGTCAACGCCATTGCAGTTGCGTTGATGGGCGTTGTGGTTTCCGTGACGGTGTGGCACCAGTACGTCCGAACGGTGCTGATTCAACGTGAGCTCAGCGAAAAAAACGGTCGGCTTGAATTTCTGGCTTGCTGTGACGAGTTGACCGGGCTGCTCAACCGGCGCGAATTCATGCGTCTGGCGCAACTGGAACTGGACCGGGCCGGGCGCTACCCGACCGACACCAGTCTCATCGTGCTGGACCTGGACAATTTCAAGGACATCAATGACCAGTATGGGCACCCGGCCGGCGACGCGGCACTGCAACGGGTGGCCGCGATACTGACACAAGGTGTGCGGGTGTCTGATTTGGTCGGCCGCCTGGGCGGTGAAGAGTTCGTTGTTCTGGCGCCGCACGCGGACCAGGCACGAGCCCAGGCGCTGGCCGAAAAGCTGCGTCAGATGCTGGCAACCGACGCCGCAGTCGCCAGCCCAAAGGCGCCGCTGGTCACCGCCAGCTTTGGCGTAAGCTCGCTTGCCAGCCATCAGAAAGCCAGCCTGGAAGATATGTACCAAGCGGCCGATACGGCACTCTATCGTGCCAAGAACTTGGGTCGCAACCGGGTTGAAGTTGCGCCGGTGACGCCCAAGCCGGTCGGGTCTGAGTAAAAACGTCTGCGCATCCAAGCCGGGCTCGGGATTTGAGAGGCACAGCGCTGGCTTAAGATGGCGCCTGTGAAATGGAGAAAACCAAATGCGCAAGACACTCATACTCGGCATCACTGTGGCAACAGGAGTCGCGATGCTGACTGCCTGTTCGCTCAGGAACGTCAGCTACAGCAAGGGCGTTCAACCGATTCTTGCCAAGAACTGCTCGGGCTGCCATGCGCCGGGCAAACCCGGCTTTGAAGCCAGCGGGCTCGATACCACCACCTATCAGTCACTGATGCAGGGCGGCAAATTCGGAGCGCTGATCAAACCCGGCGACGCTTTCACCAGCGCCCTGAACATGCTGGTAGAAGGCCGCGCGCACCGCTCGATCCGCATGCCGCACGGCAAGGACAAGCTCGCCGCCGAGGAAATCGAGACGCTCAAGCTCTGGGTCAACGAAGGCGCCAAGAACAATTAACGCGAAATGGCGTGAGCCGCAGAGTCCTCAGATCGAGTCGCCCTAAGGTTTTGTCATTGCGACGAGCGGCGTGAAGGTAGTCTGTCATTGCTCGTAGGTCGGCTTAGCCCGAAGGGCGTAAGCCGACAGCCACCGCGATCATGTCGGATTACGCTGCGCTAATCCGACCTACAAGCCGCACACCAACCATGAACCAACACATCGTCATCGCGAGGCCGCAGGCCGTGGCGATCCATGGAATGCCGCGTCGCTGACGCTCCTCGCAGTGACGAAAGCATGGTGTTTGACATGCGGTTAATGGAAAGGGCCGCAGCGAAGATGCCCCGTCATTGCGAGGAGCGAAGCGACGCGGCAATCCAGGAAGTCCGGGGTCATGGATTGCCGCGCTTCGCTCGCAATGACGGACTCACTTTCGGTCATGGACCACCACGGCCTGCGGCCTCGCAATGACGAGGCTGTTCATGATCCGGCGTGCAGCCCAGGTGCCGCATGAACGTTAGGGGTGTAGCAATTTCCACTGCGCGTAACTGTCAGGGAACGCCGCCTGGTAACGCAGCCGATAGAACTTGGCCTCGTCCTCGCGCCCCAGCAGAACGGCCGCGTCGATCAGCTTTTCGACGGTGCGCGCCTCGGGCGAAAAGTGCAGCATCTGCGTGGCCAGTTGATGAATGTGGGCCGCGTTGTCCGGTGTCAGCGTGGTGGTGGTCAGTTCGGCAAAGCGCACCGAATCGCGAAACAGCCACGAGCTGCTGATCTTGCTCAGCGTGTCAGAGCGGTAGTTGCCAGAGCGCATTTGGGGACTCAGATAGATCTGGCTGATGCGGTGGTAGTCCCACGCCGCGTAAGCCGTCGCCGCCAGTAGCAGCACCGCCGTCAGCGCCGCAGCCACGCCAGATTTCACGGCGCCGCCTGACGCCGCGCTGGTACGCGCTGCGCTAGCGCACCAGAGCAGCCACACCGACAGACCAAACGCCACCTGAAACGGCCCGTACCACAGCGGATACTCCAGCATGCTGTGCAACATGATCAACGCCAGCACACTCCACGCCAGTTGCCGCGCCGGCTGCGTCTCGCGCCACGGTTTGGCGTGCCAGACCAGCCACAAACCGGCAGCGCACAGCGCCACTGCCAGCGGCAGGCCCAACTCCACCGCCAGATGCAGCGGCAGGTTGTGCGCGTTGTCCAGAATGTCGCAAAACCGCGCTCCCGGATAGAGTGTGATGAAGTGCGCAAAATCGAGTTCGCCCCAACCCCAGCCAAACCAGGGCTTTTGCGCAATCAGGTGCAGCACATTGCTCCACAGCGTGAGCCGGCTGGCGCAGACCGAATTGCCGTCCTGCAAGTGCGCCACGATGCCGCTCGATTGCGGGTTCAGGCCAGCCAGCCAGGGCAGCGCGACGGCCGCCGCCGCATAGCTCAACACGCTCACCGCCAACACCTGGCGGGTGGCCGGGCGGCGCCAGTCGCCCCACAGCAGGCTCAAGCCAACGACCAGACCGAGTTGAACCAGTCCAGTGCGCGATGACGATGCTGCATTGCCTGCCGCCAGCAGCGCGGCTGCCGCGAGCCACAGCGCCGGGGGCCTGGGCCGGCGCACGCCCCACCAGAGCACGGCCGCGAGACCCATATTGGTCAGCGTCGCAAACTGGTTGCGCTGGCGCAAATTGGCGAACGCCTCGCCCAGTTCGGTGCTGTTGATCAGGCTGGCAAACGGTGCCGTGGCGCCAAAATATTGCAGCAGGCCAAAGGTGGCACTGATCAGCGCCGCAGTCAGCCAGGCCGACGCCGCCACATCGGCCAGCGCCACGCGCGCCGCCAGTAGCACGACAAAGGCAAAACAGCCCAGCGTCACCAGCCACGGCACAACGGCAGCAGCGGGACCTGATGAGAACGGATTAATCCAGGGCAGCGCGATGAACAGAAAAACCGCTGTCGAGCGCATACGCACGCCGGCCGCTTTCAGGTTCCGCCCACATAGGGGTTGCTCTTGCGCTCGCGTCCAAAGCTGCTCTCGGGACCATGGCCGGGGATGAACACCGTGTCGTCCCCCATCGGCCACAGGCGCCCGACAATGCTGGCAATCAGCGTGTCGTGGTCGCCCTGCGGAAAATCGGTGCGCCCGATCGAGCCGGCAAACAGCACATCGCCGACAAAAGCGCGCTTGATGTCGGGCGAATAAAACACCACATGGCCCGGCGTATGGCCCGGGCAATGGCGCACCTTCAGCGTGCTGTGGCCGAGCCTGACGGTGTCGCCGTCAAACAGCCAGCGCGTCGGCTTGAAGGGACGTGCCTGCGGCAAGCCGAACATATGACTCTGCTGCGCCAGACCGTCAATCCAGAACTGGTCCGCCGGATGCGGGCCGATGATCGGCAAGCCGAGCTGTTCGGCCAGTTCGGCGGCGGCGCCGGCATGGTCAATGTGGGCATGGGTAAGCCAGATTTGCATCAACTTCAAGCCGCCGCGCTGGACTTCGGCGAGCAGCAGATCCAGGTCACCGCCAGGGTCGATGACCGCCGCTTCGAGCGTCTCGTCGCACCAGACGATCGAGCAGTTTTGTTGGAACGTGGTGACTGGAATAATTTGATAGTGCAACATTTGGGCGCTATTTTAGGTGGCAAGCGCCGGCCACTGCGCTGCGCTGGCCACGCACCGGTCAGGGTACCCCCGGCGCCGGCGCCGCGCCCTGCTCTATGCGCTCGACCAGCAGATCGACAAAGTTGTCGCCGCCCAGCGCAATGCGCACCCGCACCGGCAGGTATTGCAGACTTGGCGCAAACCACAACTCGGCCGTCATCACGCCGTGCGGGTTGGCAATCGGGCGCGGTCGCAGATGAAACGCCGGCACCGCCCCGACTCCGGCGATTTGCAGCATCTCCTCGCCCAGCACGTCGTAAGTCCACAAGGCCATGCCCTGCGGCCGCGCCAGCCAGATCAACACTTCGCCACCCACCTTGAGCACGTCGCGTCCACTGGAGAAGCGGTGGCTGAGTTCGACAAACTGGCTGACCGTGTCCTGCAGCGCCGGCGGCTGCGGCAATTGGCTGCCGTTGGCAAACCTGACGTAGCCAGCGTCGAACAGCACGCGTTGCAGGCTGGCCGGAAACTGCTCTTCATAGACACTCGGGCGCAGGCCGCTGTCGCTCACCTCGCCCTGGCTGGTCATGAAAACCCGAAGCATCAGCGCCAGTTGCAAGTCCAGGCGCACCTGGTAGCGGCTATTCTCACGCTGCCACTGGACGCGCGCACTGCCGTACAGGGGACCGCGGTAGTTGCCGGTCAAGGCATACGAGAGTCGGGTGTCGGGCGGCCAGGCGTCGGCTGCGGCGGGCGCAGCGGGCGCGTCGTCGCCGGCTGCCGTGCTGGCTGCGACGGCAGGGGCCAGTGCCACTTCGGTCGGCTCGCTGGCTGCCTCTGGCTGCGGCGCCGACGCCGCCAACTCTGGCGCGTCGGCCATGACTTGTGCGCCCGCGTCGGCATCGGGCTCAGCCTGGACCGGTGCCGGCGCCGCCTTGGGTCTGACAGGCATCTTCGCTATTCGCACTGGTGCAGGTGGCGGACTCTGCGCTTGCAGCGTGCGGGTCAACAGCGGCGCCGCCATCGGCCGCAACGGCTTGACGCCCTGCAACTGCTGCCCCAGCCATGACAGCGCGAGCCAGTGCAGCACCAAGACCCACAATAGCAACAGCGGGAGCGCACCGCGTTTCATGCACCACACCAGCGTCGATGGTCAATCCAGCTTACAAACAGACACACAATAATCACATGGACACGCATGGTATTCATTATCTGGTTTTCACTGTCATCGCGAGCATGGTGCGCCACGTTAAAGCGGTCTGACCAACGCGTTTACAAGGAACTTTTATGTACCAGCACGCTGTTCGTGACCGGCTTTTAACATGGGTAACCGGCATTGCGTTCTTGCTGTTTTGTGGCTGGGCCAGTGCCGACCCGCCGTCGCTCGTGGCACGCCTCGGTTTGGTCGCAGGCGGCGTGAGTTTCTCGCCGGCCGGCGACAACGGTTGGTTCCCGGTTGTCCTCAATCGCCCGCTCACTGTGGACGACCGCCTGCAAACTGACTTCAACGGTCGCGCCGAACTCGAAATCTCCGGCGCTACAGTGCGCCTGAATGGCAACACCAGCGTCACCATTGCGCAACTCGACGACCAACGCGCCCAGTTGCAGTTGGCGCAGGGCACGGTGCAGTTGCGGGTGCGCCATCTCCCGCCCGACCAGAGCCTGCAGATCAACACCCCCAACGTGGCCTTTGCCGTGCATCAGGACGGCGTGTACCGCATCAGCGCCAACCGCCAGACGGACAGCACCGACATCGTGGTGCGCCAGGGCCAGGGCGAAGCCTTTGGCGAGAGTCCGATCTACGTCATCAATGCCGGTCAGGCGTTTCACTTTAGCGGCACGGGCTTGCGCAATTACCAGGTGATGGACGCACCGCCAAGGGACGAGTTCGAGCAATGGGCCGGCAACCGCGACCAGGCCTACGACAACTCTGCCAGCCGGCGTTACGTGGCGCCCGACCTGATCGGCTACCAGGCGCTCGATCAGCATGGCATCTGGCGCGACGAACCCGGCTATGGATTCGTCTGGGTGCCGCGGCGCGTCGCGCTCAACTGGGCCCCGTACCGCGACGGTCATTGGGTCTGGATCCAGCCCTGGGGCTGGACTTGGGTCGATGACGCGCCGTGGGGCTTTGCGGTGTCGCACTACGGTCGCTGGGCACATCTGC
>JANNUE010000163.1:0-1903 GCA_031394895.1 Betaproteobacteria bacterium | reverse complement strand
GCCGCGCTGCGCTCGCAATGACGCGCCCCGCCCCGTCATTGCGAGGAGCGCAGCGACGTGGCAATCCAGGAAGTTTTGCGTCATGGGTTCAAAAGCCATGGATTGCCGCGCTGCGCTCGCAATGACGATGCCGACTGGATTGCCGCGCTGCGCTCGCAATGACGATGCCTTGTCGCGTCGGCTCAATTGCGATCGACGTAACGTATCAGGTCGGCCAGTGTGTCGATTCCGAGTTTGGCCATCAGGTTGGACTTGTGGGTGCTGATGGTTTTCTCGCTGAGGTACAGCTCGCGGGCGATCTGGTTGTTGGTCTTGCCGGCCGCCAGGCATTGCAGCACTTCGCGCTCGCGCGGTGTCAGCGCCAGGCGTGTTCGCTCCGGTGCGACGAACACCAGCGACTCCATCAGGCTGGGCTCGACGTAGCGGCCACCGGAGGCCACCAGTCGCATGGCGCGCAGCAGTTCGTTCGGGTCGCTGTCTTTGGTGATGTAGCCATTGGCGCCAGCGGCCAGTGTGGCGCGCACCACGGTGGGGTCGTTGTGCATGCTGACCATCAAAATCGGCAGCTTGGGCCAGCGCGCGCGGATCATGCGCAGCAGCGCCGGGCCCTGCGGGTCTGGCATGGACACGTCGAGCAGCAGCAGATGGCACTCGTTGTCTTGCAGGTAAGCCAGCGTACTGGCGCCGTCGGCGGTCTGCGCGGCAACGCGCAGGTCGGGCTCGCTGTCGATGATGCGTTGCAGGCCGGCGCGAACCATGGCGTGGTCGTCGGCGATCAGCACAAGTATCGGTTTGGCCATCTAGGGGGACACCGGTTTATTCATTGGATTGGCGGGCCCGCAAGCTGTTGGGAACGGGAATAATGAGCTGCACCGTGGTGCCTTCCGAAGGTTTGGCCGTGATCGACAGGATGCCGCCCAGCGCGATGGCGCGCTCGCGCATGCCGGACAAGCCAAATGAGGGCTCGGCGTCGGCGTCCGGCAGCTTGAAGCCAAGGCCGTTGTCGCTGACCTTCAATAGCAGCAGGTGAGCGTCGCGCAGCGCCAGCGTGACCTCGATCCGGCTCGCTTTGGCATGACGCGCCGCGTTGGTCAGCGCCTCTTGCAAAATGCGAAAAATGCCGGTGGCGCGTGCCTCACTGAGCACCAGTTCCGGCGGCAACAGGTTGTTGAGCCGGCACGGTATGCCCATGCTGATCTGAAACTCGGCCAGCAGACTTTCTGCCGCCGCCGCCAGACCGACGTCGAGCGTGGGTGGGCGCAGCTTGCCAACAACGTCACGCACGATGGCCAGGATGGCGTCAATGTTGCCCTTGATCACGTTCACCTGGGCCGGCAGCAGGCCCGCCGGGTCGGCCTGCACGGTGCGCGGCAGCATAGCCAGGTCCATGCGCAGCACGGTCAGGCGCTGGCCCAGCTCGTCGTGGATCTCCTGCGCAATGCGCTTGTGCTCCAGTTCCTGCAGCTCTGTCTGATGGGCTGCCAACTGGCGCAATTCAAGCTGCGACGCTGCGAGTTGGCGCTGGGTTTGCGTCAGGCGATCCAGTTCCACGGCACGCTGGCGCGCGGTGCGCTCGCGGCTATGAACATTTTTCAACAGCCAGTACAGCGCCAGCAGCAGCAGCAGCGAAATCAGCGCGCCGCTGGCCAGATAGCGCAAGCGGTGCGCCTGCACTTCGCGCTCGAACGACAGTGCCGGGCGACCGACTAGCAGCGTCAATGGGTAGCCGGGTGTCTTGCGCCACGCCGTCATCCGCTCGACCTGATCCAGCGGTGAGCGTATGCGGGCAAAGCCATTGGGCGGCTGATTCGTCAAGCCCTGCACATTGCCCGCGTTGACGCCGGTGAGTTCGGGGATGCGCATTAGCACCACACCGTCGTCTCTGCGCACCGCCATGATGCCG
>JANNUE010000060.1:0-2033 GCA_031394895.1 Betaproteobacteria bacterium | reverse complement strand
CATCATCGGACCGATTCCCAAGAGCGAGTTCGAGCCGGCTGCGATCAAGGCCAAGATCAAGGCCAATCCGCTGATCCGCAACTATCTGCCGGACATGCCGGCGGGTGCCATCAAGCCGCGCGTGCTGACGCTGACGCAGTCAACCTACGACGGTGTGCTGTACAACACCGAAACCATCAAGGGGCTGCTCGACGGTTACGTGGAAAACATCCACTTTGACGAAGCCTGGCTGCCGCACGCGGCGTTTCATCCGTTTTATGGCAGCTACCACGCGATGGGCAAGAACCGGCCGCGCCCGCGGCACGCGATGGTTTATGCCACGCAGTCGATTCACAAGCTGCTGGCCGGCATCAGCCAGGCCAGCCATGTGCTGGTGCAGGATTCGCAAACGGTCAAGCTCGACAAGCATTTGTTCAATGAAGCCTATCTGATGCATACCAGCACCAGTCCGCAGTACAGCATCATCGCCAGTTGCGACGTTGCGGCTGCCATGATGGAGCCGCCCGGCGGCACGGCGCTGGTGGAAGAAAGCATTGCTGAGGCGCTGGATTTTCGGCGCGCCATGCGCAAGGTCGATGAAGAGTACGGCGCCGACTGGTGGTTCAAGGTCTGGGGCCCGGACAAACTGGTGGAAGAAGGCATTGGTCGCGCCAACGACTGGATCATCAAGGGCGAGTCGCACAACGCCAAAGCCGGTGTCAACTGGCATGGTTTTGGCAAGATGGCGACCGGCTTCAATATGCTGGACCCGATCAAATCAACCATCGTGACACCTGGCATGGACCTCAAGGGCCGGTTTGCCAAGACCGGCATTCCGGCCAGCATCGTGACAAAATTTTTGGCCGAACACGGCGTGGTGGTGGAGAAGACCGGCCTGTACAGCTTTTTCATCATGTTCACCATCGGCATCACCAAGGGCCGCTGGAACAGCATGCTGACCGCCCTGCAGCAGTTCAAGGACGACTACGACAAGAACCAGCCGATGTGGCGCATCCTGCCCGAGTTCTGCCAGACCTACCCCAAATACGAAAAAATGGGACTGGCCGACTTGTGCCAGCACATTCACCATCTGTACGCCAAGTACGATATTGCCCGGCTGACCACCGACATGTACCTGAGCGACCTGATGCCGGCGATGAAGCCCAGCGACGCCTACGCGCACATCGCGCTGCGCAAGACCGAGCGGGTCGAGATTGACGACCTGGAAGGCCGCATCACGGTCGGCCTGGTGACACCTTATCCGCCGGGCATTCCGCTGCTGATTCCCGGCGAAGTGTTCAACAAGAAGATCGTCGATTACCTGAAATTTTCACGCGAGTTCAACCGCCTGTGCCCCGGTTTCGAATCGGATATTCACGGCCTGGTGGAAGAGGACGACGCCGACGGCCAGCGCCGCTACTACGCAGATTGCGTCAAGGTTTAACCACTCGCTGACAGGGAGTCGCTGCCTGTCAGGCAGCCGGTGTTTCTACGACCGCCACGGCGGTCTGGCTGACGCCGCAATCCACATACGTGATCTGACCCGTCATGCCGGATGCCAGGTCGCTGAGCAGGAACGCGGCGACGTTACCGACTTCTTCAATCGTGACGTTGCGTTTGAGCGGCGATGCATTGGCCGAAATCGACAGCAGCCGGCTGAAATCCTTGATGCCGCTGGCCGCCAGCGTCTTGATGGCGCCGGCGCTCAGTCCGTTTACGCGCATGCCGCGTGGACCAATCGCGTCGGCCAGGTAGCGCACCGACGACTCTAGCGACGCTTTCGCCAGTCCCATCGTGTTGTAGCTCGGCACCACGCGCACGCCCCCCAGATAGGTCAGGGTCAGCAACGACGCCTTGGCGCTGAGGTAGGGCAGGGCCGCTTTGGCCATCGCCGGAAAACTGTAGGCGCTGATGTCGTGCGCAATCCTGAAGTTCTCGCGACTCAAACCGTCCAGAAAATTACCGGCAATGGCTTCACGTGGCGCATAACCGATGCTGTGGACAAAGCCGTCAAAGGCCGGCCAGTGTGTTGACAGGTCGGCAAACAGCTTGTC
>JANNUE010000033.1:0-6152 GCA_031394895.1 Betaproteobacteria bacterium | reverse complement strand
GTTGACGACGAGGCCGTCGCCATTGCGCATTCGCCCGAGTAGAAGGGCGCGTCGCCGCGGTTGTCGCGGCCGCGATAGACGAACAGACCCTGCTTGGCCATGTTGGCCAGGTTCTCGATGTGCCGCACGTGCAGCGGGCTGTTGGTCACCAGCCGTGTGCTGGTGCCGCCGAAGCCGTTGTTCTGGGTCGCAAACAGGGTGTTGTGCCAGGTCGAGAAGCTCTCAAGCTGCGTCCAGCCTTGCCAACTGGTTGTGAACGGGCAGGCCACGCCCGAGGCCTTGAGCTTGGCCGCAGCCAGCACCACTTCAGGCCAGGTGGTGGGCGGCTTGTTGGGGTCCAGGCCGGCCTTCTTGAACAGGTCTTTGTTGTAGTTCAGCACCGTAGTCGAGCTGTTGAGCGGAAAGCTCAGCATCTGCCCGTTGGGCGCGGTGTAATAGCCGACCACGGCCGGGATGTAGGCCTTGGGGTCGAACTTGAATCCGGCGTCGGCCAGCACCTTGCCCACCGGCACGATGGCGCCCTTGCTGGCCATCATCGTCGCCGTACCGACCTCGAAGATCTGCACGATGTGCGGCGCATTGCCGGCGCGGAAAGCGGCAATGGCGGCGGTCATCGACTCGCTGTACTGGCCCTTGTAGGTGGGCACGACCTTGAAGTCTTTCTGGCTGGCGTTGAAGTCGTTGGCCAGGCCCACGACCCAGTCGTTCAGGCCGCCCGTCATCGAGTGCCACCACTGAACCTCGGTCTGGGCCTGGGCCGATGCGCACAGCGCCGTTGCGAGAGCCATTACAGCCATTTTCTTGTTCATCTGATCTCCTTCAATGAAAACTCCGAGCTTAGCCCGGGACGGGGGCAGTTGCGTGACAGTACCATGTCAAAACACACAATCTTTGATTAAACACAGATTTCCCGCTGCTCTGCATCCGGGTTTCCCTCAATCTCATAGGTGAATGCTGCACTGCGGTAACATCCTCGAACCAGCTCGGGCCGTGCTGACTCTGTGGCATGCTCTGGCCGTAACCGTTGAACTCAATGACCGCCTCCACCTCGACCGACCCCCTGCTGAGCACGTTGGCCCCAGTGCCCATTGTGCACGAACGCATCCGCGAAATTCCGTACAACTACACCTCGTTTTCTGACCGCGAAATTGTGATGCGTTTGCTGGGTGCGCCGGCGTGGGAAGTATTGCACCGCTTGCGCGACGAGCGCCGCACCGGTCGCTCGGCGCGCATGCTGTACGAGGTGCTGGGCGACATCTGGGTGGTGCAGCGCAACCCCTACCTGCAGGACGACCTGCTGGACAACCCGAAGCGCCGGCAATTGCTGGTCGGCGCGCTGCATCATCGCCTGGGCGAGATCGAGAAGCGCCGCACCCCTGACTCCGATCCGGAGCGCGACGCGCTGGTGGGCGGGCTGCTCACTGCGGCGGCGCAGGCAGTGCAGGCGTTTGACGACTCGTTTGTGGAGACCGCCGCATTGCGCCGCAAAACCACGCGTGTGCTATCCAGGTTGACCGCCCGGCACAACATCAAGTTCGACGGCCTGAGCCGCGTCTCGCACGTCACCGACGCCACCGACTGGCGCGTCGAATACCCGTTTGTCGTGCTCACGCCCGACACCGAAGCCGAGATGGCCGCGCTGGTCAAGGGCTGTATCGAACTCGGGCTGACGATCATTCCGCGCGGCGGCGGCACCGGCTACACCGGTGGCGCGATTCCGCTCAACTGGAAGAGCGTCGTCATCAACACCGAAAAGTTGGAGGCCATGACCGAAGTCGAGCTGCGCACGCTGCCGGGGCTGGAGCAGCCGGTGGCCACGGTCTGGACCGAAGCCGGTGTGGTGACGCAGCGCGTGTCCGACGCGGCCGAGCGTGCCGGCTTTGTTTTTGCGGTCGATCCAACCTCGGCCGAGGCGTCCTGCATCGGCGGCAATATCGCGATGAACGCCGGCGGCAAGAAAGCCGTGCTGTGGGGCACGGCGCTCGACAACCTGGCGAGCTGGCGCATGGTCACGCCGCAGGCCGAGTGGCTGGAAGTTACCCGCATCAATCACAACCTGGGTAAGATTCACGATGCGCCGCTGGCCAGTTTTGAGCTGAACTATTTCAAGGCCGACGGCAAGACGCCGCTGCGCAGTGAGCGGCTCGACATACCAGGTGCGAGCTTTCGCAAGGAAGGCCTGGGCAAGGACGTCACCGACAAATTCCTCAGTGGCCTGCCTGGCATCCAGAAAGAGGGTTGCGACGGCCTGATCACCAGCGCGCGCTGGATTGTGCACCGCAAGCCGGCGCACACGCGCACCGTCTGCCTGGAGTTCTTTGGCCATGCCCGCGATGCGGTGCCCAGCATTGTCGAGATCAGGGACTTCATGTTTGCCCAGACGTCGCAGTCGGGCGTGCTGCTGGCTGGTCTGGAGCATCTGGACGACCGCTATCTGAAGGCAGTGGGCTATGCCACCAAGTCAAAACGCGGCGGCCTGCCCAAGATGGTGCTGGTTGGCGACATTGCCGGCAATGATGCTGACGCCGTGGCACGCGCCACCTCTGAAGTAGTGCGCCTCGCCAATTCGCGCAGCGGCGAAGGCTTTATTGCGATCAGCCCGGAAGCACGCAAGAAGTTCTGGCTTGACCGCAAGCGCACGGCGGCGATCAGCAAGCACACCAACGCGTTCAAGATCAATGAAGACGTGGTGATCCCGCTGCCGCGCATGGCCGAATACACCGACGGCATCGAACGCATCAATATCGAACTTAGCCTGCGCAACAAGATTGCCCTGTGCGACGCGCTGCAGGAGTTCTTCGCGCAAGACCATTTGCCGCTGGGCAAGCGCGACGACGCAAAGCAGATTTCATCGGCCGAGTGGCTGCAAGACCGCGTCGCGCAGGCGCAGGCGCTGCTCGCCGAAGTGCGCAACCAGTGGCTGGGCTGGCTGCACGACGTCGATTCGTTGTTCGCGCCACTGCAGGACCACACCCTGCGCGCCAGCTGGAAGACGCAGCTGCGCTCACCGCTGCAAAACATCTTTGCCGGCGCTGCCTTTGAGGCGATTCTGGCTGAGTGCCAGGCAGTGCACCAGCGCGTGCTCAAAGGGCGCGTCTGGGTCGCCCTGCACATGCATGCCGGCGACGGCAATGTGCATACCAACATACCGGTCAACAGCGACGACTACGAGATGCTGCAGGCGGCGCACGGCGCCGTCAAACGCATCATGGCGCTGGCGCGTTCGCTCGGCGGCGTGATCTCGGGCGAGCATGGCATTGGCATTACCAAGCTTGAGTTTCTGACCGACGCAGAGTTGCGCCCGTTCACCGAGTACAAGCAAAAGGTCGATCCGCACGGACGCTTCAACAAAGGCAAATTGCTGCGCCCTGTGATCGCAGCGGTGCCGGCCGGGCAGGTGCCGCACGATGTAATCTACGCCGACCTGACCAACGCCTATACGCCGAGCTTCGGCCTGATGGGGCACGAGTCGATCATCATGCAGCAGTCTGACATTGGGGCGATTGCCGACAGCGTCAAAGACTGTCTGCGCTGCGGCAAGTGCAAGCCGGTCTGCGCCACCCATGTGCCGCGCGCCAACATGCTGTACAGCCCGCGCGACAAGATTCTGGCAACCTCGCTGCTGGTTGAAGCCTTTCTGTACGAAGAGCAGACGCGCCGTGGCATCAGCATCAAGCATTGGCAGGAGTTCGAGGACGTGGCGGACCATTGCACCGTGTGCCACAAATGCCTGTCGCCGTGCCCGGTCAATATCGATTTTGGCGACGTGACGATGAATATGCGCAATCTCTTGCGCAAGATGGGGCAGAAGAGCTTCCGCCCGGCTGGCGCCGCTGCCATGTTCATGCTCAACGCAACCAGCCCGCAGACCATCAAGCTGGCGCGCCTGGCCATGGTGCACGGCGCGATGAAGGCGCAGCGTCTGGTGCACGACCTGCTGCGCGTGCTGACGCGCCGCCAGACCAACGCGCCGCCAGCCACTGTGGGTAACGCGCCGCTGAAGGAGCAGGTGATCCACTTCGTGAACAAGAAGCTGCCCGGTGGTCTGCCAAAGAAGACGGCGCGCGCGCTACTCGACATCGAGGACAAGAATTACGTTCCGATCATTCGCGACCCGAAGGCGACCACGGCCGAGACCGAAGCGGTGTTCTATTTCCCCGGCTGCGGCTCGGAGCGTCTGTTCAGCCAGGTTGGCCTGGCCACGCAAGCCATGTTGTGGCATGCCGGCGTGCAGACGGTGCTGCCGCCGGGTTACCTGTGCTGTGGCTATCCGCAGCGCGGCGGCGGCGAATACGACAAGGCGGAAAAGATGATTTCCGACAACCGCGTGCTATTTCACCGCGTTGCCAACACGCTGAACTACCTGGACATCAAGACCGTGGTGGTGAGCTGCGGCACCTGTTATGACCAGTTGCAGGGCTATAAATTTGACGAGATATTTCCCGGCAGCCGGATCATTGATATTCACGAGTACTTGCTGGAAAAAGGCATTACGCTGGCGAATGCCGGCGCGTTCCTGTTCCACGACCCGTGCCACAGCCCGATGAAGTTGCAGGAGCCAATCAAAACCGTCAAGGCGCTGCTCGGCGCCAACGTGGTCCAGTCCGAGCGCTGCTGCGGCGAGGCCGGCACCATGGCGCTCAACCGCCCGGACGTCGCGACCCAGGTGCGCTTTCGCAAGGAAGAAGAAATCCGCAAGGGCGAAGCCCAGTTGCGCGCCAGTCCCGGCGTCGGCGCCAAAGACAACATCAAGATACTGACCTCGTGCCCGGCCTGCCTGCAGGGTTTGAGCCGTTTTGGCGACGATCTGCAAAACGGCTTGCTGCAAGCCGACTACATCGTGGTCGAGATGGCGAACCAGATTCTGGGTCCGCAGTGGATGCCCGACTATGTTGCCCGGGCCAATCATGGCGGCATCGAGCGCGTGCTTGTGTAGCTGATGGACCATCAAGCCTGCCCCCTGTGCACCAGCGCTGGCGGGGTGCTGGTGTTTCAGGGCGAAAAGTTTCGCGTCATCCGGGCAGATGAGGCCGGCATTGCGGCGTTCTACCGGGTCGTGTGGAGCGCGCATGTTGCAGAGTTTTCAGACCTCAGCGACACCGACCGTACTTTATGCATGGCGGCAGTCAATGCCGTCGAACTGGCCTTGCGCCGGAACCTGCAGCCGACCAAGATCAACCTGGCGGCGCTAGGCAACGTGGTGCCACATCTGCACTGGCACGTGATTGCCCGTTTTGACTGGGACAGCCACTTTCCGGCACCGGTGTGGGCGCCGGCCATCCGCGCCGTCGATGAGACGCATCTGGGCGCGGCACGTGCCAAACTGGAACGGGCCGAGCAGGACATGCTGGCGCGGCTGACAGCCCTGGGTTGAAGCCGGATCAGGCTCCCGATGGTTCGAATGGACTATTGTTGGAGCGTCCCACTCCGGTACAAAATGCTTGGCAGACCGCGCCACGCACAGCGCAGCAGCTTACAAATAACAATTGCCAAGGCACTAGATCCTGATGCTGTCCAACTTCGCACAATTTCAGCCCGACATCGAACCATTGGGCGCAGTCAGCGGATTCGTCGATGAATTTTTAGACGTCGTCAAACCCCAAAGCCTGTTTGGCGCGTTCACCGACGCCGAGACCGCCACGCTCACCGAGTACATGGAATGCCTTGGGGTGCCCCGGCAGTCAACCGTGATGCACGAAGGCACCGAGGGCGACTGCATGGCCATCCTGGTGACGGGCGCGGCGATGATCCTCAAGTCGCACGACGGCCGGCAAAAAGTGGTGCATGAAGTGATGCCCGGTGAAATCATCGGAGAGATGTCACTGATAGACGGACGCCGGCGCTTTGCCAGTTGCGTCACCACCGAACCCAGCGACTTCGCCGTGCTCTCGCGCACCGGACTCGACGCCCTGCTGAACGACCACCCGTCATTGGGCAACAAGTTCCTGCTGATGCTGCTGCGCCTGGTAACCTCCAGACTGCGCCACGCCACCACCACCCTGCTGCCAGGGCTGCCGGACGAGCTGGTGTAACTGTTGCCAGCCACAACCCCCGCCGTCATTGCGAGGAGCGCAGCGACGTGGCAATCCAGGAAGTCCGGCGGCCATGGATTGCCGCGCTGCGCTCGCAATGACGAAGGCATGGATTGCCGC
>JANNUE010000023.1:0-2541 GCA_031394895.1 Betaproteobacteria bacterium | reverse complement strand
ATTCATGGCGCCAAGATTGCCCAAAGCTGCGGCCCGCTCAAACCATTGAGCCGCCAATTTTTCGCTTTTGACTACGCCAGAACCATCACGATTCAAAATAGCCAATGCGTTCATTGCTCGGGCATCATTTTTTTCTGCCGCATCATTCAGCAGAGGCAATGCTTTTGCAAAATCACCTCTTTGCAACATTGGATACGCTTCTTCGTAGGATGCGAAGGCTGCACCGCAAGACAGCGTCAAAGAGACAGTAGCGAAAAGCAAGATACGAGTTTGGAACATTTTCTTTTCTTCAATAATGAATGAGCGAGCATACAGGCTTAAGGACACTCTGAATAACTCGCTGCCAAGTAGGATAGTGGGTATTCTGGACGACCGTGACCGGTCATTCCGGCGGATCGTGACCGGCGATTCCGATTTGTCGTGACCGGGCGTTCCGGTCGATCGTGACCGATTTTTGGTGTTGACCGGAATCACCGGTCACGACGCCGGAATCTTGTCAAGCAGCGTGTGATGTTGCGCATATTTCCATAACCCGTGCGGGTAGCCTTGCCAGTTTTACTGGAAGTAGGCATGCCCGATACCCGAAGGATCAATATGCGCAAGATACGGGACGTGCTACGTCTCAAACTTGAATCCCGGCTCTCCCATGAGCGAATCGCCGCTGCCCTGAGCATCTCCAAAGGCGTTGTCACCAAGTACATTGGTCTGGCCAATACAGCAGGCCTCGATTGGGAACAAATCCAGGCACTCGATGACACCGCGCTGCACAATCGTTTGCTTGGCACACCCCAGAGGGCCAGTGGTTTTGTGCCGCCCGACTATGGTCGCCTGCATCAGGAACTGCGCCGCAAAGGCATGACGTTAATGTTGCTGTGGCAGGAGCATGGCACCCAACACCTCGGTGAATCGATCCACAGCTACTCGCAGTTCTGCGAGAACTACCGCCGCTATGCCAAGACCCTCAAGCGCTCCATGCGCCAGATTCACCGCGCCGGCGAGAAACTGTTCATCGATTACGCCGGCCCCACCATTGAACTCACCGATGGCAGTCGTGCCCACATCTTTGTCGCCGCCCTGGGCGCCTCAAGCTACACCTATGCCTGCGCCACACCGCGGGAAACGATGATTGACTGGCTGAGCGCCACCGCCCAGGCCCTGCGTTTCATTGGCGGCGTGCCGCAACTCATCGTGCCCGACAACCCCAAAGCACTGATTGCCAATGCCGATCGCTACGAACCCAGAGCCAACGAGACGGTGCATGACTTTGCCCGGCACTATGGCACCTCATTTTTACCCGCGCGCCCGTATCACCCGCAGGACAAAGGCAAGGTCGAATCGGCCGTGCAGGTGGTCGAGCGCTGGATACTGATGCGCTTGCGCCATCAGAAGTTTGCGACGGTCGACGATGTCAACGAGGCTATTGCGCCTCTCTTGGCGCAACTCAATGCCAAGGCGTTTCAAAAACTCCCCGGCAGTCGCGCCAGTGCGTTTGCGCAACTCGATGCCCCAGTTCTGCAGCCTTTGCCGTTTCAAACCTGGGAGTGGGCTGTTTACAAGACGGTGCGGGTGCACGTTGACCAGCACATCGAGTTCGAAGGTCACCGCTACAGCGTGCCGCACTCGCTGGTCGGGCAAGTCCTGGAAGCACGCGTGACGGCACGCACGGTCGAACTGCTGCACCGCGGTCAGCGTGTGGCCTCGCACCTGCGCTGTGCGCACAAGGGCGGCTTTACCACGGTGCCCGAACACCTAACCGCAGCCCACCGGGCGCATATGCAGTGGACGCCAGAGCGATTGATCTATTGGGGCAACAGCATTGGCGTGGCCACCGGGGCCTTGGTGACGCGCTTGCTGCAAACACGCAAACACCCCGAGCACGGTTACCGTGCCTGCCTGGGATTGCTGGCACTGGCCAAGCGATTTACCCGGGTGCGGCTGGAGGCCGCTTGTGTGCTCGCTCTGGAGCTGGGCACCACCAACAGCGCCCATGTACGCGACATCTTGATCAATGGGCGTGATCAGGTGTCGTGCGCAACACCTCAATGGACCAGTCCGGCGCATGCCCATGTACGCGGCCCCGGCTATTACCAATGATTGAGCCATGACAACAGCGACCAAAAACACCGCCACCACAGCGACAACGGGAACCCCCATGATGATGAACACGACGATTGAACAATTGCGCACTTTGCGCCTAGCTGGCATGGCCAGCGGCTTGCAGGAGCAACTGACCCAGCCCGGGCTCACGGGTATCAGCTTTGAGGAGCGGTTCGCGCTGCTGGTGGACCGGGAAGTGCACTGGCGCAATGACAAGCGCCAAACCCGCCTGCTCAAGGATGCCAGGCTCAAGTACAGCCAGGCCAGCATTGAAGATTTGGATACCCGCGCCGGGCGCGGTCTGGATCGCAAGGCGGTGATGAGCCTGGCATTGGGTGACTGGATTGACAGTGGGCACAGTGTGCTGATCACCGGCCCTACCGGGGCGGGCAAGTCCTGGCTGGCCTGCGCGCTGGCCCAATACGCCTGCCGACGTGGGCATTC
>JANNUE010000416.1:0-10801 GCA_031394895.1 Betaproteobacteria bacterium | reverse complement strand
CCTGGTGGATTCGCCAGGCGATCACGCGCTCCATCGCCGACCAGGCGCGCACGATCCGCATTCCGGTGCACATGATCGAGACCATCAACAAGATGAACCGCATCAGCCGCCAGCACTTGCAGGAGTTCGGTTTCGAGCCCGATGCCAGCGTGCTGGCCGAGCGGATGGAAATTCCGGAAGACAAGATTCGCAAGATCATGAAGATTGCGAAAGAGCCGATCTCGATGGAAACGCCGATCGGCGACGACGACGATTCGCACCTGGGCGACTTCATCGAAGACAGTGCCAACACCGCGCCCATGGAAGCCGCGATGCAGGCCGGCCTGCGCGACGTGGTGAAAGACATTCTGGACAGCCTGACGCCGCGCGAGGCCAAGGTGCTGCGTATGCGCTTCGGCATCGAGATGACCAGCGACCACACGCTGGAAGAAGTTGGCAAGCAGTTTGACGTGACGCGTGAACGCATCCGCCAGATCGAAGCCAAGGCGCTGCGCAAGCTCAAGCACCCGTCGCGCTCGGACAAGTTGCGCAGCTTTACCGACAACCTCTAGTCAAGCGGAACAGACGCCGCGTTGCTCGATGTGGCGTTTTATGCTGGTTGGCGTTCGAAGATTCAGATAAGTGGCACGGTGTGGGCGGGAGCGCTCCCGCTTACGCAATGCCCGCCATCTGACTCTTTGACCGCCAAACCGAATTACTTCCTCAGGCCCTGGCAATCACGGGCCAGTTGCTCAATACGCGCCCAGTCGCCATGCAGCATGGCGTCGGTCGGTACCAGCCAGGAACCGCCAACGCAGACCACATTCGGCAGCGTCAGAAAATCGGCTGCGTTGTGCAACGTAACTCCGCCGGTCGGGCAGAATTTAATATCGTAAAAAGGGCCGCTCCAGGCTCTGAGCATGGCCGGACCGCCGGCTTGCATCGCCGGAAAAAACTTCAGCTCGGTAAAACCATCTTCCTGAGCCATCATGATTTCACTACCGGTGGCAACGCCGGGCAAAAGGGCCAGGCCGAGGTCACGACAGACCTGCCCCAGCGCCGGCGTGTAGCCCGGGCTGACCGCAAACAGCGCACCGGCCATCGACGCAGCCTGGGCGTCGGCCTTGCTGCGCACGGTGCCGGCACCCACCACGGCTTGCGGCACGTCTCTGGCGATGGCTTCAATGCAGGCCAGCGCCTGCGGAGTGCGCAGCGTCACCTCCAGCATGCGAATGCCTCCCGCCACAAAGGCGCGTGCCATCGGCACCGCATGAGCAACGTCGTGCAGCACAATCACAGGAATGACCGGCGCATCCTGCATCACCTGCAAGGCAGTGATTGCGGCTCTGGCGTTCATGCCTGCCCTTGTTCCTGCCGGGAAGGTCGGTCGCTCACAGCCAGCTCACAGCGCCGGCTTCGGCTGACGCCACATTGCGGCGCATGGCGGCAAACAGCTCGCGCCCGCTGCTCTGGGCATTGGCAGCTCGCAGCGACTCGGGCATTGGCGCAACCGGTCGCGCCTCCCACTCGCTCATGTTCACCAGCACCTGCAGCGTGCCTGCCGTGGCGTCGAGGCGGATCACGTCGCCGTCTCGCACTTTGGCCAGCGCGCCACCAGCCGCTGCTTCCGGCGAGACGTGGATCGCTGCAGGTACCTTGCCCGACGCGCCGCTCATCCGGCCATCGGTCACCAGCGCCACCTTGAAGCCTTTGCCCTGCAACACCGCCAGCGGCGGCGTCAGCTTGTGCAACTCGGGCATGCCGCTGGCCTGCGGCCCCTGCCAGCGCACCACGCAAACGACATCGCGATTCAACTCCTGGGCCTGAAAGGCCTGCTGCATCGCCTCTTGCGAATCAAACACCCGGCACGGGGCTTCGACGACATAGCGATCAACCGGGACCGAAGACACCTTGAGCACGCTGCGCCCCAGATTACCCTGCAGCAACTTGAGGCCGCCGCTGTTGCTAAACGGGGCGCTGACGGGTCGCACCACCGTGTCGTCCTTGCTGGCGCCGGCGGCCACCCAACGCAGGGCGCCACGCGCGGATGACGCAACAGGAATGGCGGTGTATTCAGCCAGGCCGCCCGCGCGCACCGTCAACACATCGGCGTGCATGAAGCCGGCAGTCAACAGTTCCTGAATCACCAGCCCCGGGCCGCCAGCGGCCTGAAACTGGTTCACATCGGCAGTGCCGTTGGGATAGACCCGCGTCAGCAACGGCACTACATCGGACAGTGCGGAAAAATCGTCCCAGTCGATCACGATGCCGGCCGACCGGGCCACCGCCACCCAGTGGATCAGGTGATTGGTGGATCCGCCAGTGGCCAGCAGGGCGACCATCGCGTTGACGATGCAGCGTTCGTCCACCAGCACGCCAATCGGCGTGAAGCGGCGCGCCTTGGTAATGCCGAGCACGGTGCGCACGGCCTCGCGCGTCAGATCTTCGCGCAGCGCGGCGCCGGGGTTGATGAAGGCCGTCCCCGGCACATGCAGCCCCATCGCTTCGAGCAGCATCTGGTTGCTGTTGGCTGTGCCGTAAAAAGTGCAGGTGCCCGCTCCGTGATAAGCGCTGGATTCGGCCGCCAGCAGTTCGGAGCGTCCGACCAGACCCTGCGCGGCCAGCTCGCGCACTGCCGCCTTGTCGCTATTGGACAAACCCGAAGTCATCGGCCCGGCCGGTATGAAGACGGTCGGCAAATGACCAAAATGCAGCGCGCCAATCAGCAAACCCGGCACGATCTTGTCGCACACGCCGAGCATCAGCACCGCGTCAAATACGTCGTGACTGAGCGAGACCGCAGTGGCCATCGCAATCACGTCACGCGAAAACAGGCTCAGCTCCATGCCCGGCGTGCCCTGCGTCACGCCGTCGCACATGGCCGGTACGCCACCCGCAACCTGGGCCGTCGCGCCTTGCCGGCGCGCCTCCTGCTTGATGATGTCCGGGTAATACTGCAGTGGCGCATGGGCCGACAGGATGTCGTTGTAGGCGGTAATGATGCCAATGTTGGGGCCCCGTTCGGCCACGACGCGCAGCTTGTCGTTGGCCGGCAAGGCGGCAAAGGCATGCGCCACGTTGGCGCAACCCAGCCGCTCGGCGCCGCGTTCCCGGTTCGCGGCCAACTGCAGTCGATCCAGATACGCGGCGCGCGTGGCCCGGCTGCGTTCGCGAATCCGGTCGGTTACTGCGGCTACGGTGGGATGAAGTTTCATGCGGCGCGAAAGGTTGACGACAAAATTAGATGCTCGATAGTACCCGCTAACGCCATCGAAAATGGCCACTTGCAGTTACCACCCGGTTACCAAAATGGCGATGCGCAACAGACCTGCCTATACTGCCACCATGACCTCACTTGCCGACCTCCGCAAAAGCTATGAGCGCGCCGAACTCAGTGAAGACGCCTCGCACGCCAACCCGCTGTTGCAGTTCGAGCAATGGCTGCGCGAAGCGATTTCCGCACAGATACCGGAACCGAATGCGATGACGCTGGCCACCGTCGCCGCCAACCTGCGCCCGAGCACCCGTGTCGTGCTGATCAAGGGCTACGACGAGCGCGGCATTACCTGGTTCACCAATTACGAGAGCCGCAAAGGGCAGGAACTGGCCGGCAACCCGTTTGCCGCGCTGCAGTTTCACTGGGTCGAACTGGAACGCTTGGTGCGCATTGAGGGTCTGGTGGAGAAGATCAGCGACGCCGAGAGTGACGCCTACTTTCACAGCCGGCCGCTCGACTCGCGCATCGGTGCCTGGGCCTCGCCGCAAAGCCAGGTCATCAGCGGACGCAGCGTACTGGTTGCCAACGCAGCCAGATACGCCGCCAAATTCTTGCTGCAACCGCCGCGCCCACCGTACTGGGGCGGCTACCGTCTGCGCCCCGACAGTTGGCAATTCTGGCAAGGCCGCAAGAGCCGCCTGCATGACCGGCTGCGCTATACCCTGGTTCCCGGCGCTGGCAGTTCAGCCGGGCCTCAACCTGTGTGGGTGCGCGAGCGCCTGGCGCCCTGACCACTGCGCCGGCATCCCGGCAGGGCCGGCGACCGAGCCGCTAATGGCTTGCCGCCGGCAGCGGCAATTGTGCGTGTTCAGCCGCTTGCTGTTTCGGTCCCCGTGGTTCCGGTTGGGCGCAAGCCCTTGAACAAGAGCCACAGACCCAATGCCATTTCGAAGATGACGATCGGCATGTCGAACCAGTAGGCGTTGAGCGTCGCGTCGAGATGGGGGAACACGATGAAGACGAACGCACAGATCACGCACCAGGCAGATGCGATCACACCAAAGACGGCCAATGTAGTACGCGTCGTAACCCGAGGACAGTTGCAACCTCGCCAGGGTGTGCAATTGATTGGCCTCAAAGA
Source organism: Betaproteobacteria bacterium (assembly GCA_031394895.1). Lineage (GTDB taxonomy): Bacteria > Pseudomonadota > Gammaproteobacteria > Burkholderiales > Burkholderiaceae_C > Rhodoferax. Next base: position 6,464 of record JANNUE010000416.1, on the reverse strand, counting down.
CACTCAGGTAAGCAGCGTCTCGTGCGCCATGATGTTGCGTGCGGTGTCCACGGCGCTGCCTGGTACGCTGAGGCGAAAGCTGATGCCATAGTTTGCAAACACCACGATCGCCATCCCGAACAGGAAAGCGAAACCCGCGACCCTGGCGGCTACTCTTTGAGACTGGTCAGGGTTGCTGATCGAATTCATATGGCCCCGCCTGGTGCCATGGCTTGCCGAGTGGGCGCCTCGCCCGGCGCCGGCTCGGGCCAGGTGATGTATTTCCATGTGTCCGCGCCGTCGAGCAGGCGTATCTTGACATCGCCCAGAGCGCAAGGCGCAAAGTTGCGCACATTGACGCCGGTTCTAGTGCGTTCACCCACGACGAGCGACTTCCACTGCAGCACGCAACCGCAGTTACTGCAGCGGATGAATTTGAGTGACCTGTCGCCCCACATGTATTCGTCGGTGGACTGTGGACTCGCGATCAGTTCCACCTCGGCGTCCTTGTAGTACGCCCAGAGCACGCCGTAGCGGCGGCAGATCGAGCAATTGCAGTTGGTCACGCTGCGGGGTTTGCGCGGCACCAGGACCTTGACCTGGCCGCAGTGGCAAGTGGCAGTGAGCATGGCGGGTGTCTCCTTGTGAAGCCTGGCGAGGTGGTACAAGCCCCGGCTTGCACACCTAGCATACAGCTTACACGGGTCTGGATGAGGCTCCAGCAGCCGGGACCGCCGCAACGCCGGTGCGCTTTCCTTGTGCGCTCATTTGCGCAACCGGGCAACGCAATACGGATGCAACGTGGCCGACATGACACCCGCAACGATGGCCGGGTCACCTTGCATGAAGGACTGCGCCGCGTCGGCGCCCGCAGCCTCGAATACCACCAGGCCGAAGGTTTGCTCCAGCGCCTCGTCGGTACGCCCAGCCAGTCTGAGCGGGCAATCTATCTGGCCTTCACATAATGAACGAAGAAGGTCAGTTCCTTGCGCGATGGATCAACGCCAAGCCCGCTGCCGCGTTGCACCGCAAACGTCTGGCCCGTTCTTGACTTCATGTATTGCGCAATCTGCTCTGCCATCGGTCGCGAGCTTGCTGCGTAGTAGAAAACTGTAGATCGCTCGGCGAACCATGACGGGCGTTGGTTGGCAGCGTATGACCAAGTGGTCTGGTCGAGTCCGTAGCCCTGCGTGCTGAGCCCTTCATTGAGTGCCAACCGCTCAGCATCGGCCACGCCAAGTGTTTGCAGTCCGACCATTACATCGGACTTGTTTCTGGGTCCATCTGCCACTCTGCCAGAAGATGACAAGGCTTTTTCCACGAGGGGGGTGCTTGTCTCAATGGATTCGGTGACCCTGGCCTGCACCGTTAGGGTGGCGGTCTTGAGGGTCTTGTTCTCTTCCTCCAGTTTCGCAAGGCGCTGCAACAATTCGGGGTCCTTCGATTTGCTGTTGGCGTCACTCAAGGCCTTCAGAAGTTCATCATTCTTTGCCTGCAACTTGGAGATGGTCAATTGCGCATCCTTTAACGCGTCGTTGGACTCCACCAGCGTTGATTGCCACTTGAATCCGGCGATACTTCCCTCTTTGAACCCGGCATCCACCAACATGGAGTTGAAGCGTGCCGGAAACGCCACCAGCAGCACCGCCAGCAACAGCAGGGCGCCGTCACGCAACACTGCAACCATATCCTTGGCAATCGCGGTGACTGTCGCAATCCATGGCGAATCCGGTTTGGTGTTATCTGCACTCATCGTTTTCTCCTTTCGGCAGGGCAACAAAATTCGGCTTATTACCTGAGACAAAACGCAGCCCCATGGTAACCGCCAGCGCACGCATTTGTCTCCTGCGCGCCTTAAAGCCTAGACCCCAGCCAGCAGCGCCATCACGACCGACACCGTCAGCAAAGCCAGCCCGGCAGACACCGCGACGCTGGCAGTGACCAGTTCCTGCGCCACCTGGTAGCGCTGCGAAAACAGGAACACATTGGCACCAATCGGCATCGCCGCCGCGACGATCATCACCAACAGCGAAAGCCCGCTCAGCCCGAGCGACCAGCTCAGCGCCGCGACCAGCGCCGGAAACGCCAGGTTCTTGATCAGCGCCAAGCCAAAAGCACCTTTCAGATGGTCGCCGACCCGCACAAACGCCAGCGTCACGCCGACCAGCACCAGTGCCATCGGGCCAAACGCCGTGCCCAGCAGCGCCAGCGGCTTGTCCACCACCGCCGGCATCAGCCAGCCGGTCTGGGCAAACAGCAAGCCGGCGATGATAGGCAGCGGCACCGGGTGAAAGATGCCGTTGCGCACCGCCACCAGCACCGTCAGCAGCATGTGCTGGGCACCGTGCTCGCCGGCAGCAGCCGCCTCGCGCGCCACCGCCAGTTCCAGCATCACGGTGGCCAGTGTCAACAGCACCAGCGCATGCACCGATATCAGCGTGAACAGCATCACCAGGCCGGCCTCGCCGTAAGCCAGGCTGACCAAAGGTACGCCAATCATCACCAGGTTGCTGTAGGTCGCGGCCAGCGCCAGCACGGCAGAGCGGCGGCTCAAACCCTGCCACGCCAGCATCGCCGCAAACAGCAGGACGGCAGCGACAAAGTACATCGCCACCGGCCTGAAGTCGAGCTGCTCCACGTGCACCGTGCTCATGGTGCGAAACAGCAGCGCCGGCGTCAGCACCATGAACACCAGGTTGGACAAATCCTTGGCCGCCTCGGAGCGGATCCAGCCGGCGCGACCGGCAATAAAACCGATGGCGATCAGCAACACCACCGGCAACAGGGATGAGACAACGGGGCTATTCATGCTCGGGTGTGGGTCATGCCCTTCATTGTCTCAGTTCTCCCCCCAGCGGCTAAACTCGATCAACTAGGCCGCGGCCTGTGCCACCGGAGCCACTTTCCTTGCCCTATTCCCACCTTCTTCTCGCGCTGTCCGTCGTCTTTGTCTGGGGCACCAACTTTGTCGTGATTCGCTGGGGGCTCGATGGCCTGCCGCCCTTTTTGTTTGCAACGCTGCGCTTCACTTTCTCGGCATTGCCCTGGCTGATATTCATCCGCCGCCCGGCCGTGCCATGGCACAAGCTGGCGATCTTCGGTGTGCTGCTCGGCGTCGGGCAGTTTGCCCTGCTGTTTCTGGCCATGCGCGCCGACATCTCACCGGGTCTGGCATCGCTGGTGATTCAAGTGCAGGTGTTCTTCACCATTGGCATCTCCTTGCTGGCACTGGGCGAGAAGGTACGCGGTTATCAATTGGCCGGACTGCTGCTGGCGGTAGCGGGCCTGGGCGTCATCGCCGCCCATCTGGACGCCACGCTGACGATGAAAGGCCTGGCGCTGATTCTGACAGCCGCATTCTTCTGGGCCTGCGCCAACATGGTGGTGAAAAGCCTGGGGCGCGTTGACATGCTGGGCTTCATGGTCTGGAGCAGCGTGTTTGCCGTGCCACCGCTGTTCGCGCTAACCTGGGCTCTGGAAGGCCCGTCGCTGATGAGCACCAGTGTGCTGCACGCGAGCACCGCCGTCTGGGCCTGCGTGCTGTGGCAGGCGGTTGGCAACACGCTGTTTGGTTACGGAGTCTGGAACTGGTTGCTGGCGCGCCATCCGGCAGCCGCCGTGGCGCCACTGGCGCTGCTGGTGCCAGTCTTTGGCATGAGCGCGTCCGCGCTGTCGCTCGGTGAGCCGCTGCCCCCGTGGAAGCTGGGCGCTGGCGCACTGGTGCTGTGCGGACTGGCGGTGATCGTGCTGTGGCCGCGGCTGCGCATGACAATGGAGCGGCTTTAAGGTGTCGAATCGTCGTCGGGTTACGCCTTTGTGATTGTCGGGTTACGCCTTTGTGATTGTCGGGTTACGCCTTTGTGATTGTCGGGTTACGCCTTCGGCTAACCCGACCTACCCCGACCTACCCCGAACTACCCCGACCTACTCTGACCTGCGCGATTCTTGAGGTCGCGTTCAACATCCGCACCGCCCGAATCCCGTAGCCGCCTCGTAGGTCGGCTTAGCGCAGCGTAAGCCGACATTGCCTGCCACAACTCGCTGCAATCGATTGTGTCTGCCCGGTGCTACCGATGTCGAATTACGCTGCGCTCATCCGACCTGCGGCGATCGAAGAGGCGGGGTTTACTTTGTCTTCGCCAATCGCGCAAAGGTTTGGCGAAACTTGGTCAGTTTGGGCGCGGCAACTGCCAGGCAGTAGCCCTGGTCGGGGTTCTTCTCAAAGAAATCCTGGTGGTAGTCTTCGGCCGGCCAGTAGTTGGACAGCGGCAGGACTTCGGTGACGATGGCGCGCTTGTAAGCGCCGCTTTGCGCCATCTCGTGAATCAGATCCTTGGCGACACTTTGCTGCTCCGGCGTTGAATAGTAAATGCCACTGCGGTATTGCGTGCCGCTGTCGTGCCCCTGCCGGTTCAATGTCGTGGGGTCGTGAATGAGAAAGAAGATTTCCAGAATTTCACGCACGCCGATCTGCGCCGGGTCAAACACCAGCCTGACCACTTCGTTGTGGCCGGTGTCACCACGGCAGACCTGCTCGTAACTCGGCTGCGCAGTGTGCCCGTTGCTGTAGCCGCTTTCAACGTCTTCAATGCCCCGCACCTGTACGAACACCGCCTCGGTGCACCAGAAACAGCCGCCCCCCAGCGTGATGGTTTGCAAGGCGTTTGTCATCAAGAAACTCCCCCAGAGTTGAGCTGCGCAGAAGCTTTGACCATACCAGTTTTCGGCATGGAAAGCGCAAACGCATCGCTTTCACTGTGCTGCGATACCTCGGCATCGGAGCCCTAGGGATGCTCTGCATAACTCCCGCCATGCGCGTTCGAGTCCAAAACGGGATGATTTGCGCGCCAACACCGCGCGTCGTGTGCCCAAGGCACACGCAAGCGGTTTGGTGGGCAAAGCGCCCGCTTTGGGCCGAACCCCTTTGGGGGCGTGGTTTTGCGGGCGATCCACTGCGTTGCAAAACCAGGCAAGGCACCAGCCTTGCCTTGGGTTTTGCGCCTTGCGGCTCATCCCGCAAACTCCACGCCGCGCGCGGCGCGAGTTATGCAGAGCATCCCTAGCGATTTGGCAGACGCCACAACCAGATCGCGACCAGCACGCAACTCGCACCGGGAACCCACCGCACCTGGCCCGGCAACAGCCACCACATGGCGACGGAACTGACGCCCATCATGACCGACGCCACTTGCTTGGCACGCAACGGCACCGCACGACGGGTTTGCCAATCGCGCACGATCGGCCCAAACCGGGGGTGAGTCAGCAGCCATTGTTCATAGCGGGCGCTGCCGCGCGAGAAGCAGTAGGCGGCAAGCAGAACAAACGGCGTGGTTGGCAGCAGCGGCAGCACAATGCCCAGCAGGCCGGCAGCTAGGCAAACCACACCGCAAATCAGCCAACTCCAGCGCTGCCAGCGTGGCGCCAACACGATGCCCGCCTGTTCTTCTGTACATCGCTTGTTCATGCTCCAATTCTCTCAGGGTTAACGGGTCTTCGATCCGTCCTGGAAACCGCAGTTGGACGACGGCGCGGCGCCGTTCGCCTGGCGCTGGCGCCGCTCGCGTCATCTGGAAGCGCGGCAATTGCCTGTGCGAATGCCTGTGCGGTTTGACGGCCGGGCGGTCAGAAGCTACACTAATAACCACTCAGTCATTAACAACATGCCCGCCTCGAAACTGATCCCCAAAGCGAAACCGGTGGCGCCTGCCCGGAACGAACGGCGCAAAGACGCGCGCCCGGGTGAGCTGCTGGCCGCCGCGCTCGACCTGTTCGTCGAGAAAGGCTTTGCCGCGACCAAGGTGGAAGAAGTGGCCCGGCGCGCCGGCGTTTCAAAAGGCACGCTTTTTTTGTACTTCGCGAGCAAGGAAGAGCTGTTCAAGGCGGTGGTGAGGGAGAACATTTCGGGCCGCTTCTCGCAGTGGAACGCCGAGTTCGACGCCTTTGACGGCAACACCGCCGACATGCTGCGTTATTGCCTGAACCTGTGGTGGACACGCCTGGGCAGCACCAAGGCGTCGGGCATCACCAAGCTGATGTTCAGCGAAGCGAAGAACTTTCCGGAACTGGCCACGTTCTACCAACACGAGGTGATCCAGCCGGCGCACGCGCTGATCCGGCGCATCCTGCAACGCGGCGTGGACCGCGGCGAGTTCGCCCCGCTGGACATGAAGTACGGCGTCTACTCCGTGCTGGCACCGATGCTTTTTTTGCAACTCCTGACGCACTCCAGAGCGACCTGCTTTGAAGATGCCGATGCGCGCGCGCTGGTGCCGGAAGAATTTCTGGCAGCGCAGGTGAAAACCATACTCGACGGCCTGCGACTGCGGCCATCATCACGTCCCACAGTCAAAGGAACCCACTCTTTATGAAACGCTGGTTGAAATGGACGCTGGCCGTCCTCGTCGTCGCTTTGCTCGCCGTCGGCGTGATACGGGCCCTGAAGGCGCGCAAGGAACAGCAGGCCAGCGTGGCGGCGCTGGCGAGCA
>JANNUE010000401.1:0-2869 GCA_031394895.1 Betaproteobacteria bacterium | reverse complement strand
CCTGCGCCCGCCGCTGGGCGGCATCCGCATCGCCGACCCGGCGCGGCCGGGTCAGCGCATCGATGTCCCGGCCGGCGGCGCCGAGCACCTGGCGACGCTGCTGAACCGGCTGCGCGCCGGCCAGGCGCACCACATCTTCGTGGCCGCGGGTGATCTGGTGGGCGCGACGCCGCTGCTCAGCGCGCTGCTGCACGACGAGCCCACGGTCGAGTCGCTGGGCGCCATGGGCCTGGAAGTCAGCGCAGTGGGCAACCACGAGTTCGACAAGGGCGCGGCCGAGCTGCTGCGCCTGCAGCGCGGCGGCTGCCACCCGCAGGACGGCTGCCAGGGTGCGCAGCCTTTCACCGGCGCGCGCTTCCAGTACCTGGCGGCCAGCACCGTGGACCAGGCCACCGGCCAGACGCTGCTGCCGGCCTACCACGTGAAGCGCTTCGGCGGCATCCCGGTGGCCTTCATCGGGCTCACGCTGCAGGGCACGCCCAACATCGTCATGCCCGCGGGCGTGAAGGGCCTGCGCTTCCAGGACGAGGCCGAGACCATCAACCGCCTGGTGCCCGAGCTGCGCCGCCAGGGCATCGAAGCCATCGTCGTGCTCATCCACGAAGGTGGCGTGCCCGCGGGCGACTACAACGAATGCCCGGGCATCAGCGGCCCCATCGTCGACATCGTGCGCCGCCTGGACAAGGCGGTGGACCTGGTGGTCAGCGGCCACACCCACCGCGCCTACATCTGCCAGATAGCCGGCCGCCTGGTCACCAGCGGCGACAAGTACGGCACGCTGGTCACCCAGATCGACCTGCAGCTGGACCCACGCACGCGCGACGTGCGCTCGGCGCAGGCGCAGAACCACATCGTGCACACGCACTTTGCCAAGGACGCCACGCAGACGCGGCTGATCGAGGCCTGGGAGCGCATCGTGCAGCCGCTGGCGCGGCGCGTGGTCGGGCGCATCGCCGCGCCGCTGCCGCGCACGCCCAACGCCGCAGGTGAGAGCCTGCTGGGCCAGGTCATCGCCGATGCGCAGCTGGAGGCCACGCGCGACGCCGGCGCGCAGCTCGCGCTGATGAACCCGGGCGGCATCCGCACGGGCCTGGCGCGGCCGGCCGACGGGGTGGTGCGCTACGAAGACCTGTTTGCCACGCAGCCCTTCGGCAACAGCCTGGTGACGCTCACCCTCAGCGGCGCGCAACTGCTGCAGGTGCTGGAACGCCAGTGGTCGGCATCGGGCCGCGAACGCATCCTGCACGCCAGCCGCGGCCTGAGCTACCGCTGGAGCGCCTCGCAGCCGCCAGGCCGGCGCGTCGTGCCCGGCAGCGTGCGCATCGATGGCCGGCCGCTGGACCCGCAAGCCGCCTACCGCGTGACCGTCAACGAATACATGGCCGACGGCGGCGACGACTTCTCGCCCTTCAAGCTGGGCCAGGAGCGGCGCGTCGGGCCGATGGACGTGCAGGCGCTGGAGGCCTACCTGCGCGCGCGCCCCGACTTCACGCCCGCGGCCGAAGAGCGCATCGTGCGCGAGGATTGAAGAGCTGATGCTGGCGCAGGAAATCATCCGCACCAAGCGCGACGGCGGCCGGCTGAGCGAAGCGCAGATCAATGCCTTCGTCACCGGACTGGTGGATGGCGGCTGGAGCGAGGGCCAGGCGGCGGCGCTGGCCATGGCCATCGTGCTGCGCGGCATGGACACGGCCGAGACCGTGGCGTTGACGTGTTCCATGGCCGACTCGGGCGAGCGCCTGCAATGGGCCGATGCCGGCCTGCACGGCCCGGTGCTGGACAAGCATTCCAGCGGCGGCGTGGGCGACAAGCTGAGCCTGATGCTGGCGCCGCTGCTGGCGGCCTGCGGCGCCGTGGTGCCCATGATCAGCGGCCGCGGCCTGGGCCACACCGGCGGCACGCTGGACAAGCTGGAGGCGCTGCCCGGCTACGCCACCGACCCCGGCCGGCCGCGCCTGCTGGCCACGCTGCGCGCGGCCGGCTGCGCCATCGTCGGCGCCTCCAGCGCGCTGGCGCCGGCCGACCGGCGGCTGTACGCCATCCGCGACGTCACGGCCACGGTCGAGAGCCTGCCGCTGATCACCGCCAGCATCCTCAGCAAGAAGCTCGCGGCCGGGCTGCAGGCGCTGGTGCTGGACGTCAAGTGCGGCAGCGGCGCCTTCATGGCCACGCCGGCCCAGGCGCAGGCGCTGGCCGCCAGCCTGGTGGGCGTGGCGCGCGGTGCCGGCCTGCCGGCGCGGGCGCTCATCACCGACATGAACCAAGTGCTGGGCTGGACCGCCGGCAACGCGCTGGAGGTGCAGGAAGCCATCGCCTTCCTCACCGGCACGGCGCGCGAGCCGCGTTTGCTGACGCTGACGCTGACGCTGGCCGCCCACGCGCTGCAACTGGGCGGCCTGGTGGCCACACTGGAGCAAGGGCACGCCCAGGCGCTGCGCGCGCTGGAATCCGGCGTCGCGGCCGAGCGTTTTGCGCGCATGGTGGCCGCCTTAGGCGGCCCGGCCGATGTGCTGCGCAACCCGCAACTGCCGCGCGCGCCGCTGCGGCTGGCGGTGCCGGCGCCGCGCGACGGCGTGGTGGGTGCCATCGACGTGCGCGCGCTGGGCCTGGCCGTGGTGGCGCTGGGCGGTGGGCGGGCGCGGCCGGGTGCGGCCATCGATCCGCGCGTCGGTCTGGAAAGCGTGGTGGCGCCGGGCGCCGTGCTGCGCGCCGGCGAGCCGCTGGCCTGGGTGCATGCGGCCGATCAGGACACGGCCGCAGCCGCCAGCGCCGCCGTGCGGCGGGCGCTGGTGCTGGGCGACGCGGTGCCGCCGGCGACGCCGCTGATCGCCGAAGTCGTCAGCGGCTGAGCCGCGCTCAGTTGCTGGCC
>JANNUE010000381.1:0-1865 GCA_031394895.1 Betaproteobacteria bacterium | reverse complement strand
GAAGTGGCTGGCCAGCCATCTGCAGGGCGTCAATGTGACTTTTGACCTGTCTGATTTGCGCGGTTATGCCTACTACACCGGTGCGCGATTCTCGATCTACGCCCGGGGCGCCAACGATGCGCTGGTGCGCGGCGGACGCTACGACGAGGTCGGCGCCGTGTTTGGCCGCAACCGACCAGCAGCGGGATTTAGCCTTGACGTCAAAGCCCTGGTGGGCGTGTTGGCGGCGCGCCCCTTGCGTGCCGCGATACGGGCGCCGTGGCGTGAAGCCGCTGACTTGGGCGCAGCGATAGCATCCTTGCGCGCGCAGGGTGAGACTGTTGTCTGTGCCTTGCCGGGGCATGAGAGTGAAGTTGATGAGTTCCATTGCGATCGCGAGCTGATTCAGGTCGCGGGGCAGTGGGTCGTGCAAGCCATCTGAAAAATGAAATGAACCCCAAAAATGAATGCAAGCAAAGGACGTAACGTCGTTGTCGTGGGCACCCAGTGGGGCGACGAGGGCAAGGGCAAGCTGGTGGACTGGCTGACCGAGAGTGCCCAGGGCGTGGTGCGTTTCCAGGGCGGGCACAATGCCGGCCACACATTGGTGATCAATGGTGTCAAGACGGCGCTGCACCTGATTCCCAGCGGCATCATGCGCCCGGGCGTCAAGTGCTACATCGGCAATGGCGTGGTGCTGTCGGCGGCCAAGCTGTTCGAGGAAATCGAGGGCCTGGAGAAGGTCGGCATTGAGCTGCGTTCGCGCCTGCGCGTCAGCGAGGCCTGTCCGCTGATTTTGCCGTTTCACGCCGCGCTCGATGTGGCGCGCGAAGCGGCGCGCGAGAAGGGCGGCAACGCCAAAATAGGCACCACCGGGCGCGGCATCGGCCCGGCCTATGAAGACAAAATTGCACGCCGGGCGTTGCGAGTGCAGGACCTCAAATACCCCGAGCGCTTTGCCAGCAAACTGCGTGAATTGCTGGATTTGCACAACCACGTGCTGACCACCTATCTCAATTCAGCTGCGTTTGATTTTGGTCCGACGCTGGCTCCTTATATGGTGGATGGACAGGTGCAGTTTCAGGCGGTCTTTGACGAGGCCATGCGCCACGCCGAGCTGCTCAAACCCATGATGGCCGATGTCTCGCGTGAACTCAACGAGGCCCACCTCAAAGGCGCCAACCTGTTGTTTGAAGGCGCCCAGGGCACCCTGCTCGATGTGGACCATGGCACCTACCCGTATGTGACCTCCAGCAACTGCGTGGCCGGCAATGCGGCGGCCGGCTCCGGCGTCGGCCCGGGCATGCTGCACTACATCCTGGGCATCACCAAAGCCTATTGCACCCGCGTCGGCGGCGGGCCGTTTCCGACCGAGCTGGACTGGGAAGTGGAGGGCACACCGGGCTACCACATGAGCACCGTCGGCGCCGAAAAGGGCGTTACCACCGGCCGCAGCCGGCGCTGTGGCTGGTTCGACGCGGCGCTGCTCAAGCGTTCGGCCCAGGTCAACGGCCTGACCGGTCTGTGCATCACCAAGCTCGACGTGCTCGACGGCCTCAAGGAGCTGCAGTTGTGTACGGGCTACGAACTCGACGGTCAGCTGATTGACATCCTGCCGATGGGCGCTGACGACATCGAACGCTGCAAACCGGTTTATGAAACCATCGCCGGCTGGAGCGACAGCACCGTGGGCGTCACCCAGTATGAGAAGCTGCCGACCAACGCGCGCCTGTATTTGCAGCGCATCGAGCAGGTCACGGGCGTTCCCATTCACATGGTGTCGACCAGCCCGGACCGGGACCACACCATCATGATGCGCCACCCCTATCTGGCCAAATAATCCACCGTATTTCTAAAAAATTTGAACGAAATATGCATGTAGCCCC
>JANNUE010000347.1:0-7746 GCA_031394895.1 Betaproteobacteria bacterium | reverse complement strand
CGAGGCCGCAGGCCGTGGCGATCCATGAAGTCCTGGATTGCCGCGTCGCTGCGCTCCTCGCAATGACAAAATCCATAACGGCTCAATCCAAAGACTTTGTGCTTCAAGCTATTTCACGTTAACAGGAGGATTGACCTTGTTACTCGATCATCCCCGACAGACCCATGCGGTCGTCATTGGCGCCGGCACCATGGGCGCCGATGTGGCCGTGGTGCTGGCACGCGGTGGCTGCCGCGTGACGGTGACGGAACCCTCTGCTGACAAACGCGAGCGGTTAACGGCGCATCTGCGCGCCGCGCTGGAGCCGTTGCAACTGGCAACCAGAGCCGACGCAGTAACGTCAGTCGCCGCGCTGCAGGACGTGGACTGGGCTGACGTGGTGATGGTGGTTGAATGCATCCCGGAGCAGCTCGCACTCAAGCAGGCGCTGTTTGCGCAGCTCGTGACGCTGACGCGGCCCGACACAGTTCTGACCAGCAACAGTTCGAGTTTTCCAATCAGCCGCATCGCGCACGGCCTGCCAACTCAGGCGCGCATGTTCGGCCTGCATTTCTTCATGCCGGCGCATCTGGTGCCACTGGTCGAGGTGGTGCTGGGGCCGCAGAGCGACGCGGCGCAGGCCGGGCAACTGTGCAGCTTCATGCGCGGCTGCGGCAGTGTGCCGGTGCTGGTGCGCAAGGACAAACCCGGCTTTCTGGCCAACCGCTTGCAGCACGCATTGGCGCGCGAGGCGTTGGCGCTGATCGACGAAGGTGTGGCCAGCGCGCAGGACGTGGACGCGGCCGTGCGTTTTGGCTTTGGCTTTCGCTATCTGGCGGCCGGCCCGATACTGCAGCGCGACCACGCCGGGCTCGATGTGCACTGCGCCGCGGCCGCCACCATCTACCCCGATTTGTGCAACGCCACAGAGCCGGCCCGCGTGCTGCGCGAGCATGTGAACGCCGGGCGCCTGGGCATGAAGTCCGGCGCCGGTTTCTATGACTGGCCGCCTGAGCAGGTGACGCAGGAGCGCGCCCGCTACAACCGGCTGCTGCAACAGGGCCTGGCGCTGCTGGCCGATGAGTTGCCGCCGCTGGATCCGATTCAATGACACACGCCATGAGCCAAACGCCGCTGATCATCACCGTGGCGCCCAATGGCGCCTATAAAACCGCCAGCGATCACGCTGGCGTGCCGCTCACCGCAGCGAGTCTGGCGGCAACTGCCAAGTCGTGCCTGGACGCCGGCGCCGCGATGCTGCATCTGCATATCCGCGATGCGGCGGGGCGCCACAGCCTGGACGTGCAGGGCTACCGCGACGCGCTGCAGGCTGTGCGGCAGGCGGTTGGCGACGCCATGGTGCTGCAGGTCACCAGCGAGGCGGCGCGCATCTACCAGGCGCCCGAGCAGATGGCGATGGTGCGCTCGCTGCGTCCGCAAGCCGTGTCGGTCGGGCTGCGCGAACTCGATCAACCGGCCATTGGCGAAGCTAGGCTGGCGCAGTTCTTCGGCTGGCTCTGCAGCGAACGCGTCATGACGCAAGTGATTCTGTATGACGCAGCCGACCTGCTGCGCTGGCAGGCGTTGCGCCGCACTGGCGTCATCCCCGATGCGCCGTGGTTCTTGCTGTTCGTGCTGGGGCGCTACACCACCGGCCAGACGTCCGACCCGCGTGATCTGCTGCCATTCCTGGGCGCGCACAGCGGGCCTGAGCCGTGGGCGGTCTGCGCCTTTGGTGCCACCGAACATTTGTGCGTGAGCGCCGCCGCCGCACTGGGCGGCCATGTGCGGGTCGGCTTCGAGAACAACCTGCAACTCAAGGACGGCCAACTCGCGCCGGATAACGCCGCGCTGGTGCGCCAGGCCGCAGACGCCGCAGCCTGCCTGGGGCGGCCGCTGGCCAGCGCCGACGACGTGCGCCGGCTCTTCAACCAATAAGCGTTGGGCACGCCAGTGGTCGGTGGCAGCGCCGCCCAGTTCACCGACTAGATCAAGCGCGACCCGGTACGCCTTGGCAAGATCGTCAAGGAGGTGGGCGTGACAGTCCATTTGGCGCCGTCATTGCGAGCGCAGCGAAGCAATCCATGGCCCGGCTTCCTGGATTGCCGCGTCGCTGCCTCCTCGCAATGACAAAATTTGCGGTGGCTCGATCTAGACGCTACGCGCTTCGAGCCATTTCACATTAACGCCGTTGCGTTCGACCGCCACCATTGCGGCGGCGCAAGCAGCGCTGCGCTACCCCGGCTATTTGCCCGGCGTTGAGAAATCGATGCGGTACGGCTCCGATATGACAAAACCTTCGAGCTCGCTCGCATCTATATCGGTAGTCGCAGTTGCGCTTGCCGCTGCGCTGCTGTTACTGGCGCGCTCGCTGCCGGCCTTGCCGACCGGGGCCAGAAACAGCGCCGCCAGCACCAGCGCAGACAGCGCCAGTATCGAGTTGATCGTGCGATGGTTCAAAAAGCGCCCGCTGGCGCCGGTCTTCAGGTTTTTGCTCATGGCTTGTTGCTCCCGGTGATGGCGGGCCGGTGAACGATTCCACCGGCCTCATGGGTAAGAACGCGGCGCACGCCAGAAACCGGACAGCATCGATGAAATTTCTTTTTTGGACGCCGCCGGTGCCGTAAACTGGCAACCGGTCGGACTCGACAACAAGATCTTGGGGAGGCGACGTGACCGAAGGCAAAGTGACTCAGCTGTTGGCGGTGGCCCGCCAGGGTGACAGTTGCGCCGTGCAGGAACTGTGCGCTTTCCTGTACCAGGACCTGCGCCGGCTGGCGCGCTCCCGGCTGCGCTCGAACACGCACCTGACTCTGCTCGACACCACCGCGCTGGTACACGAGTCGTTCCTGCGGTTGGTCGGCCTCAAGCCGGTGCAGGCGATGGACCGGTTTGCCTTCTTCCGCTATGCGGCGTGCGTGATGCGCTCGATCGTCATTGATTTTGTTCGCAGCAAGAAGTCTGAACGGCATGGCGGCGCGCTTTCGTTCGTCACACTGAGCGACGACGTGGCGGACACCACCGCGAAACAGGAGGACGAGTTGCTGCGCGTCAGCGAAGCGCTGGACGAGCTGATGAAGATCGATCCGCGCGCCACCCAGGTGGTTGAAATGCGCTACTTCGCCGGCATGACCGAGCCGGAGATCGCGCTGGCGCTGGACATCAACGAACGCACCGTGCGGCGCGATTGGGAAAAAGCCAGGCTGCTGCTCAAAGTAGCGCTGAGTTGAGCATCGACATGCAAAGGACTGCCCGGTGAATCTTGAACAAGACGAGTGGCTAACGCTGTCCACGCTGCTCGACGAAGCGCTTGCCATAGCCCCGCAGCAGCGCCAGGCCTGGCTTGATGCCCGCACCGATATTGCGCCGAAGCTGCTGTCGTTGGCGCATGGATTGATCGAGCCGCAAACTGGCAGTTTCACGCTGCCAGCGATGCCGGCCTATTCCGACGCCGAGTTGCACACGCTGGGCCCGGCCGACGCGATGGCGCTCGCGCCCGGCATGTTGGTGGGGCCCTATCGACTGCTGCGCGAGCTGGGACGGGGTGGCATGGGAACAGTCTGGCTGGCAAGTCGCAGCGACGCCGCGCTCAAGCGTGAGGTCGCACTCAAGCTGCCGCACAGCACACTGTCGCAGCAGCAACTGACCGAGCGCTTCGCGCGCGAGCGCGACATTCTGGCGGCGCTGGTGCACCCGCACATCGCACGCCTGTACGATGCCGGGCTGATGCCCGATGGCCGCCCCTACCTGGCCCTCGAATACGTCGATGGCGAACCGCTGGGCAGCTACTGCACGGCGCGCCAACTCGGCAGCAACGCGCGGCTCGAATTGTTCCTGCAGGTTCTCGCCGCCGTGCAATATGCGCACAACCAGTTGGTGGTACACCGCGATCTCAAACCCAGCAACGTGCTGGTCACCAGCGACGGCCAGGCCCGCCTGCTTGACTTCGGCATTGCCAAATTGCTGACCGATGGCCAGGCCATGGAGACCGAGTTGACCCAAGTCGGCGGGCGCGCCCTCACTCCGCAATACGCGGCGCCCGAGCAATTGCTGGGGCAGACCATCAGCACGGCGGTGGATGTCTATGCACTGGGCGTGATGCTCTACGAATTGCTGACCGGTGCGTTGCCGTATCGGCCCAAACGCGATTCGCGCGGCGCGCTGGAAGACGCCATTCTGGACGCCGACGTCTTGCCACCGAGCCGCGCGCCGCTGACCGGCCCTGCCAGCAAGGCGCTGCGCCGAACCTTGCGTGGCGACCTCGACACCATCGTGCTCAAGGCGCTGAAGAAAGAGCCGCAGGCGCGCTATGCCACGGTGGCCGCCTTTGCCGACGATGTGCAACGCTACCTGCGTGGCGAGCCGGTGCTGGCCCGGCCCGATTCGGCGCTTTACCGCACGGGCAAGTTTCTGCGCCGCAACCGCTGGAGCGTGGCGGCCGCCAGCGTGTTGCTGGTGTCGCTGTCGGGCGCCTCCGCCTTCAGCCTGTGGCAAGCCCAGGTCGCGCAAAAGGAGGCGCGCACCGCCAGCGCCGTCAAGGAGTTCATGCAAGGCATTTTTCTGGCCAATACAGTGCAACAGCCCGATCCGCAGCGGGCGCGCCAAACCACAGCGCGCGAGTTGCTCGATATCGGCGCCGGCAAGCTCGACGCCGGCTTGAATCAGGCGCCCGAGGCAAAGCTGGAAATGCTCAAGATGTTCTCCGAGCTTTACAGCCAGCTCGCCTTGACCGATCGTTCCGTGGTCTTTGCGCAGCAGTATGTGACCCTGACCCGCCGTGTGCACGGCGCCAACAGCCAGCCATTGGCGGAGGCGCTGCTGATGCTGGCAGCCGCGTTGCGCGGGGCGTCGCCGGATCATCCACAAATCGGCGCCACCATCGAGGAGGCGGGCACCGTGCTGGGCGCGCTGGGCGACGCCAGCGCTGAACTCCAGGGGGTGCACGCCGTGCTGGCGGCCGAATACTACGCGGACCGGGACTTCAGGCGCGCATCGGCCTACGCCCATCAGGCCGCCGAACTGCTGCGTCAGGCCAGCGAGAGTTCCGACATCTCGATGGTGCTGGGCAAGGCGGCCAAGATCGACCTGCAAGCGGGCGATTGCGCGTCCGCGCGAGCGCTGGCGATCGAGGGCATTGCGGCAGCCAACGCCGAGACTGCGAAAGGCCAGGCCGGACAGGGCGGCAACACGGCGCTCCCACTCCTGTTTGAAGTGCGCGGCCGGGCCGACTGGTGTCTGGGCGACCTGCCGGCCGCTGAAGCTCGTTTGCGCCAGGCGTATCAGTCTTCGCAGACCATTTTTGGTGACACCGACACTGAAACGCTGCGCATCCAGGCGCGGCTGGCCGATTTGCTGCTCGCCAGCGGTCGCAACGAGCAAGGCAACGCGCTGCTGGAAAACGCCGCACTGACGCTGGGCCGGCACGACCGCCAGGACAAATCGAGACTGCATATCGAAGCCCTGGCCTCGGTTGGAGCGGCCCAGTTGCGCGCTGGTCGCAACGAGCTGGCGCTGGCCAATCTGTCGCAGGTACTCAATCTGCGCTCCGGCGTCACGGCGTCGCCGGCGGTGGCGGAAGTGCTGCGCGACAGCGCCCGTGCGCTGCTGGCGCTCAAGCGCCCAGCGCCGGCGGCGCAGGCGCTGGAACAGGCGGTTGCGATGCGTGCGAAGTCTGGGCTACAAAGCGAAAAAATCGATCTGGAAGAAAAGAGCCTGCGCCAGCAGGCACTGCAAGCCGGCCAGTAAGCCCGGTTACACCAGCGCCTGGCCGAAGCGCTCCAGCCGCGGCCACCACGCTCCGAGAATATCGACCGACAGCAGCACGCGCAGCGCTTTGCCAATGAGCAAGCGCCTTGGCACCAGTCCGATGTAGCGTGAGTCGGCGCTGTTGTCACGGTTGTCGCCCAGCATCAGATAGTGCCCGTCGGGAATGGTCTGCGTCGCGAAGTTGTCGCGCGCTGGCGCCCCGTCGAGCCACTGGATGGCGTGGCGCTGGCCGCCAAGCTGCTCGGTATAACGCCGCGCCTGCCACGGCGCGTCAATGTCGTCGAGCCCGACCGGTGTGGCAACGTCGGCGTAGCTGGCTGGCTCGCCGTTGATCGTGAGCCGCTTGTCGTGCATCGCGATGCGATCGCCGGGAACCGCCACGATGCGTTTGATCAGACGCACGCCATCCTTGGGCGAAGTGAAGGTGACGATGTCGCCGCGTTGCGGTTGGCCCAGCGAGACGATCACCTGGTCGGTCAGCGGCAGTTTCAGATCGTAGGCCAGCCGGTTCACCAGCACCACGTCGCCTTCCAGAATGGTCGGGTGCATGGAGCCCGAGGGGATCGGGTTCCAGTCCGCCACCGCAGTGCGAAACAGGCCAAACAGCAGCACAAAAACCAGCAGAGCCCGGTTCTGGCGTATCCAGTGCGTCATGGCGGGCTCAGGATGAATGCAACAGGGGCGGCAAGCTGCTCTCCAGCGGCACAAAAATCCACAGCAGCACGTACGCAATCAGCCCGAAGCCGGTGCACAGCGCCAGCGCGAACAACAGCCGCCAGACCCAGGATTGCATGCCGGTTGCGACCGCCAGCCCGCCACAGATGCCGCCCAGCCAGCGATCAGTCGCCGAGCGCCGAAAACCATTGATGGCCTGCACCGCCGGCTCTGGCGGACGCTGTGCGCCAAGCAACTGGTTCTTGGCGCGCTGGAATTCGTCGGCGCTCAGGCTGCCGCGTTCACGCAGTTGTTCGAGTCGGATCAGATCATCGGCGATGGACATGAGTTTCTCCTAAAAAATGTGCGGCGTTCCCAACCGCATGCACCGAAGCTTAGTCCGCGAAGCGGGTGCCGTCCAGCCTGGTGCGACGAACTGCAGAAAACCGGTATCAGACGCGGCTTAGCGCCTAGAATTTGCGCAGGATAACGGAGACAAACATGCGCGTGCAAGTAGCGATTGTCGGTGGCGGACCGGCCGGGCATTTGCTGGGGCAACTGCTCTACAAGGCCGGCATCGACGCCGTTGTGCTGGAGCGCCAGAGCGCCGACTACGTGCTGGGGCGCATCCGCGCCGGCATTCTGGAGCAGGTCTGCATCGACCTGATGGACGAGGCCGGCGTCGGCGCGCGCATGCACAGCGAAGGCTTGGTCCATGGCGGGTTTGACTTGCTGTTCAACGGCCAGCGCCACCGCATCGACATGAACCGGCTGACCGGTGGCAAACATGTGATGGTCTATGGCCAGACCGAACTCACGCGCGACTTGATGGATGCGCGCAAGGCGGCCGGCCTGCACACTGTCTATGAGGCCAGCAACGTCACCGTGCACAACTTCGACAGCAGCGAGCCGCGTGTGCGTTACGAGCAGGACGGCAAGAAATTCGAGATCGAGTGTGACTTTATCGCCGGCTGTGACGGCTTTCACGGCGTCTGCCGCGCCAGCGTGGCGCGCAATGCCATCCGCGAATTTGAGAAAGTCTATCCGTTCGGCTGGCTCGGTGTGCTGTCGGAAACGCCGCCGGTGCACGAGGAGCTGATTTATGCCAACAGTCCGCGCGGCTTTGCGCTGTGCTCGCAGCGCAGCCACACGCGCAGCCGCTACTACCTGCAAGTGCCGTTGACCGACAAAGTGCAGGACTGGTCCGACCAGGCGTTCTGGCAGGAGTTGCGGCGGGGGGGGGGCCCCCCCGCGCGCGGAAGGCGGGGGAACCGGCCGGGGCGTTTTGAAATCCAACCCCCCCATCGCCGCGTACTCGGCCCGGCCAGTGGCGTTTGGGGCCGGTTT
>JANNUE010000336.1:0-2261 GCA_031394895.1 Betaproteobacteria bacterium | reverse complement strand
GCCCTTGCCGCACAGGTCTTCAAAGGCGATGCCGTGGCGCCCGAGATGGCGCTCGGCCAGGCTGGAGAGGCCATGCGGCTTGTGCACTTCGAGCACATAACTTTGCAGCATGGTGTCGTGTGCATAGCCCTGCACCTCAATGCCGTGGTTGGCAAACACATGGCGGTCGTACTTGACGTGCTGCCCCAGCTTCTTTTTGCTGGCGTCTTGCAGCCACGGTTTGAGCCGCGCCAGCACCGCGTCGCGCGGCAGTTGCTCCGGCGCGTCGGAGTAGATGTGGGCCAGCGGGATATAGGCCGCCTCGCCCGGCGTCACGCTAAAGCTGATGCCGACAATCTCTGCCCGCATTTCGTCCAGCGACGTGGTTTCGGTGTCCACTGCGACCAGCTCGGCCACTTTGATCTTGGCCAGCCAGTGGTCGAACATGTCCCAGCTCAGCACAGTGTCGTACGCCACTGTGGTCACTTGCGACGCAACTGGGCTGGTCGGCTCTACCGGGGCATCGAACAGGTCTCCGGATTTGGGGTGAGCGGATTTGGGGTCAGAGCCGTCTACGCTTCGCTTCGCGGATCCGACCCCAATTCCTAACGTTCTGGCCAGGCCCTTGAAACCGTATTTTTCATAAAACGCGGCCAGCGCCTCGGTGTTCATGCTGCCGGTGACTATGGCGTCCAGCGCCGGCAGGTCCGGCACCCAGCCGCTCAGCTCGCAGTCGGTCTTGATCGTCAGCAACTGGCGCGCCGTCGGCAGCCAGCCCAGCGACTGGCGCAGGCTCTCACCGACCGCGCCGCTGATGGTGCCTGCGTTGGCCACCACGGCGTCAAGCGAGCCGTATTCCTGCAGCCATTTGGCAGCCGTCTTGGGGCCGACCTTGGGCACGCCGGGAACGTTGTCAACCTGATCGCCGACCAGCGTTTGATAATCGACCATCAAATGCGGCGGCACGCCGAACTCTGCCTCCACCCCGGCCACGTCGCGGCGCTTGCCGTTCATCGTGTCGATGATGGTGATGTGGGCGTTCACCAGTTGCGCCAAGTCTTTGTCGCCGCTGCTGACAATCACTTCGATACCTTGCGTGGCGGCAACCAGCGCCAGCGTGCCAATCACGTCGTCGGCCTCTACGCCGGGCACGTCCAGCACCTTCCAGCCCATCAGGCGCACGACTTCGTGGATCGGCTCGATCTGCGCGCGCAAATCGTCGGGCATCGGCGAGCGGTGCGCCTTGTACTCGGGGTACAGCGCGTCGCGAAAAGTGGGGCCCTTGGCATCGAAGACGCAGGCAGCAAAATCGGCCGGAACTTCCTTGCGCAGGCTTTGCAGCATGTTGATCATGCCGCGAATGGCGCCGGTCGGTGCGCTCGTCGGGTCACCCGGCACCACACGCAGGTCGGGCATCGCGTGAAAGGCTCGGTACAGGTAGCTAGAGCCATCTACCAGCAGCAGGGTTTTGGGCTTGTTCGGGGAGTCGTTCATGTCCGCATTTTGCCTGCGACCGGCGCGACCGGGGTCGGCCACCGTGGTTCTACAATCCAGCCATGCGTTTTGCTCTTATTCCCAACTGATGGCGGTTTACACGGAAGTCTCGACCGAAGAGGCCCGCGCCCTGCTGCACCAGCTCAAGCTCGGTGAGTTGACCCAGATGCAGGGCTGCGCCGGCGGCATCGAGAACACCAACTACTTTGTCAGCGCAGAACGCGACGCGCAGGTGCACGACTACGTGCTGACACTGTTCGAGCGGCTGACATTTCAGCAACTGCCGTTTTACCTGCACCTGATGAAACATCTGGCCAGCCACGGCGTGCCGGTACCCGACCCCGCCGCCGACGCGCAGGGCGAGCTGGTATTTGCGCTGCACGGCAAACCGACGGCCGTGGTTGCACGCCTGCGTGGCAAGAGCGAGCTGGCGCCAACACCAGAGCACTGCGCGGCGGTCGGTGACACGCTAGCCAAAATGCACTTGGCCGGGCGCAGTTTTGCGATGGCTCAACCGAATCTGCGCGGCCTGGCGTGGTGGAATGAGACGGTGCCGGTGGTACTGCCGTTCTTGACCGCATCGCAGGCGGCATTGATCAGGAGTGAGTTGGCCTACCAGAATCATGTGGCGGCGTCATCGGCGTATGCGGCGTTGCCGCGCGGCGCCATTCACGCCGATCTGTTTCGCGACAACGTGATGTTTGAAGAACAGGACGGCGCGCCGCAACTGACGGGGTTTTTCGATTTCTATTTTGCCGGCGTTGACGCCTGGCTGTTCGACCTGGCGG
>JANNUE010000325.1:0-2078 GCA_031394895.1 Betaproteobacteria bacterium | reverse complement strand
CAACCGGCGTCACGCGCGCCTCGAACTGATCCACACCGAGCCGCTGCAAGGTGACGCCCAGCCGCGCGGCCTTTTTGACCGCCAGACCGGATTTAGATCCATGCCAGCCCGGCCAGTCCTTGCCGTTGAGCACGACTTGCGGTGTGTAGATGCTGCGCAAATTGTTCGTGGCTGCCACTTCCCGCTGGCGTGTGGTGTAGGCGGGCGCGGCGAAGCGGTCGACCCAGCCGATGTAGTCCCAGTAGCCCACATGAAAGGCCTGCGCCACCACCGGCTTGCCCTTGAGGGTGGACAGCCATTGGTCCGCTGGCGGGCAGGAACTGCAGCCTTCGGAGGTGTAGAGTTCGAGGACCGGGGTGAGGCGTTCGCCAGAGCGGATTTCGCAGCTTGGACTGGCAGCCAGGGCGACAGTGCTCAGGGCCAGCAGGGATACGGCGAAAAGGCGCAGCGCTTGGTGGGTCATGGTGGTCTCACATCGGGTGGAGGATGGAGATCAGTCGTTGAACCAGCGGGATTCTTACACCGCCGCATTGAAGTCAATGCTGACCGGCCGACCGGGCGGGGACTGTTTTCAGGAAAGCGTACAAAGCGCGCATGTCGACCTCATTCAGTTTCGAGAGCGACCCAAATGGCATCACATCGATCGCGGTTCCATCCGGGCGTTTGCCGCTTTTCAGCATTGTCACAAAGGCATCGGCGTCCTTGTAGCGCACCATCGCGCTGCCCTCGCCCGGTGTGATGTTGGCCGCCACCGGCCAGTCCGGTGGGCCGCCCGGAATCCTGCCACCGGAGAGTTTTTCGCCATGGCAGCCAATGCACATATTGGCCACATAAGCGCCGTGTTCTGCCGTCACACCGGAGTCGATGGGCGTCGAGGGCGGCAGCGCATGGTTGATGCGCTGCGCCGCATCCGCAATCACATCAAAGCCGTACAGCACACGCGCCGGCAACGGCAGGTCCACGATGGCCGCACCGCCGGTCATCGGCGGCAAACTGCGAACATAGGCCACGAGTGCTGCCAGGTCGGTATCGGTGAACCGGTTGTAGTCTTCACTGGGCATGACGATGGCTGGTCGCCCATCCGGCTTGACCCCATGGCGGATGGTGCGAACCCAGTCCTCGGGGGTGTATTTGATCACCACACCGGCGGGCGTGATGTTCGGGCCGACAATGCGTGTGCCTTTACCGTCATTGACAAATTCACGGCCGGCTCCGTTCGCACCGTGGCATTCGGTACAGCCGCGTGACTGAAACAGGTAGCGGCCTCGCTCCAGTGCAGCAGCGTCCGAGGTGTACGCCACGGGAGCGACCTGAACCGTGATAACGCGCATGCGCTTTTGCTCGCCCATTTGCGCGCCAACCAACACCGCGCCGGCCAGCAACAGAACCAGCAAGGCCACGATCCACACGACCCACTTGAGTGAATTTTTCACGATTAACGCTCCTCGTCGAATTGAGTCGACGGTCAATTTGATATTTGGAGTCGGATTTTGTCAATACTTACTCGGCTGCGGCCGGCGTCCAACAAGGGCAATGAGCGACTGCTTTTACAGCGTCTGCAGGCGCTGCAGCGCGGTGTTCAGCGTTTCGTCTTTCTTGGCAAAGCAGAAGCGCACCACGCGCTGATCGAAGCCGTTGCCGTAGAAGGCCGACAAGGGAATGGCGGCCACTCCAATTTCCGAGGTCAGCCATTGGCAGAACTCGGTCTCGCTCAGGTCGCTCACTTCGGAGATGTCCACGCACTGGAAGTAGCTGCCCTCGCTGGGCAGCAGTTTGAACCTGGTGCGTTGGAGCCCTTCGCGGAACAGATCGCGTTTGCGCTGGTAAAACGCGGGCAGTTCCAGATACGGCCTGGGGTCGGCCATGTAGGCCGCCAGGCCGTATTGCACCGGGGTGTTGACGGTGAACACGTTGAACTGGTGCACCTTGCGAAACTCGCTGCTCAAGGCCGCCGGCGCAGCCACGTAGCCCACCTTCCAACCGGTCACGTGGTAGGTTTTGCCAAAGCTCGACACGATGAAGGCGCGCGCCGTTAGGCCGGGCAAGCGTGCCGCACTCTGGTGTTGCTGGCCGTCAAA
>JANNUE010000260.1:0-2088 GCA_031394895.1 Betaproteobacteria bacterium | reverse complement strand
CGGCGTTGTCAACCCGCCGCGCGCCATCCAGCTTCGTGACTGGCGCTACGACGACGAGTCCACTGTGCTGCGCCAGGGGCAGGAAATGGGGCGCTTCCTGCTTGGATCCACCGTGGTCATGCTGTTTCCCAAAGGCCGGTTGCAATTCAACCCGACGTGGGCAGCCGGACGGGGTGTGCGCATGGGCGAGGCCATGGCCAGCGGGTTTGCCTGATCGATGCCCGGCTGTCAGAATGAACCTATGAACTACCAACATCTACTGATCTCAACTGATGGCCCGATTACCACGCTGACCCTGAATCGCCCCAAAAAACGCAACGCGCTGGCGCTGGAAGTCATGCTGGAGTTGACACAGGCCTTGCGTCAGGTGGCGCGCAGCGACGCGCTCGGTGTCATTCTGGCTGCCAACGGCCCGGTGTTCAGTGCCGGCCATAATTTTGGCGACATGGCCGGCGCCACGCTGGAGCAGGCGCGCGAACTGTTCAAGGTCTGCACCGAGATGATGGACGCCATCCAGGCGATGCCGCAACCGGTGATTGCCAAGGTTCACGCGCTGGCCACAGCGGCCGGCTGCCAACTGGTGGCAAGCTGTGACCTGGCGATCGCGGCCGATAGCGCCAGTTTCGCCATTCCAGGCGGCAAGGCCGGCTTGTTCTGTCACACACCGCTGGTGGCGGTGGCCCGCAATATTGGGGCCAAGCGGGCGCTCGAGATGGCACTCACCGGTGATGCGATTGATGCCGCTACCGCAGCCCAGTGGGGCTTGATCAATCGCGCCGTGCCGGCCGATCAACTAGACGCGGCAACGCTCGATCTGATTCAACGCGCCACGCGTGGCAGCGCGCGCTCCAAGCAACTCGGTAAACAGGGTTTTTATCAGCAGGTCGAGTTGCCGCAACAGCAGGCCTATGCGCTGGCTGCCGAATTGATGGCCAGCGCCGCGATGACGCCTGATGCGCAGGAAGGCATCCAGGCCTTTCTGGAGAAGCGCCACGCGCGCTACATGCAGCGACCAGTAGTTACCTGAAGATCACGGTCTTGTGACCGTTGATCAGCACCCGGTGCTCGCTGTGCCACTTGACGGCGCGCGCCAGCACCTGACTCTCGGTGTCACGCCCCAGTGCCGTCAGGTCTTCGACCGATTTGCTGTGGTCCACGCGTGCCACGTCCTGTTCGATGATCGGGCCCTCGTCCAGATCAGCCGTCACATAGTGGGCCGTCGCACCAATCAGTTTCACACCGCGCTCATGCGCCTGGTAATAGGGTTTGGCGCCCTTGAAGCTGGGCAGGAATGAGTGGTGAATGTTGATCGCGCGCCCGGACAGCCTGTCGCACAGGTCGTTGCTCAACACCTGCATATAGCGCGCCAGCACCACCAGTTCCGCCGCTTCGCTCTGGATGATTTCATACTGTTTGGCCTCCACTTGCGCCTTGCTGGCGGCAGTAACCGGCAAGTGATGAAATGGCACGTTGTAGCTGGCGGCGAGCTGGTAGAACTCGCGGTGGTTGGAGATGATGGCGCGAATGTCCAGCCCCAACAAGCCGCTTTTCCAGCGAAACAGCAGATCGTTGAGGCAATGGCCCTCTTTGCTGACCAGGATCACGGTACGCATTGGTTGCACCCGCGCGTGCAGTCGCCACTGCATCTGGTACGGTTCCGAAAACAAGTTAAGTTGTGTCTTCAGGTCCTCATAAGTCGCTTGTGCACAGGTAAACTGCACGCGCATGAAAAACAGCCCGGTGTCGCCGTCGTTGTACTGGGCCGCCTCTTCGATGTTGCCGCCGCGCTCCAGTAAAAAACCGGATACTGCGTGGACCAGCCCCAGGCGGTCAGGGCATGACAGGGTCAATATGTAGGCAGGGTTCATAGGGAGTGAATTGTCGCAGGGCATTGGCGGGTTGCCAGTCAAGGCGTCCCGATCGGGCTCGGGACAGCTTGTGGGCAGGGTGGGCGCGGCCATCAAAAAATTGGGTAAAAATTGATTCCTCCTCCCTCCCCGGTCTCAAGGCATTTTGTTACCGGTGGATCATTGCGCCGACTTCGCCGCGCGCCGCAGCAAGGCAGCCGCCACGGGTAACAAAATGCCT